>JBCCLD010000415.1:0-3954 GCA_039027055.1 Bacteroidota bacterium | reverse complement strand
GCGGCGGGTCACGGTAGCGCAGTAGCACTCGATACGTCCGCTATGTGCAGACGCGAAGGCCCACCCAACTCGAACCGAGTTGCCTTCTCGAAGGTCGGACGGTCCCCACTTCATCCTTCGAGCTTCTACCTTCCAACTTCGGTACCGCCGTGGGCACCCCAGTAGCGGACGAGCGCCTTCACGTAGGTGAGGGTTTGTTCGAGGTTCTGGACCGTGTTCCACTCGAACACGCTGTGGAAGTCGTGACCGCCCGTGAAGAGGTTGGGCGTGGGGATGCCTTTCTCTGAGAGCCGCGCGCCGTCCGTGCCGCCTCGGATGAGCTTCAGCTCGGGCTCAATGCCGACCGTGCGGGCCGCATCGAGGGCAAAGGCGATCGTGCGCGGGTCGGTCTCCTCGATGTACGCCCGCATGTTGCGGTACTGGTCGCGGATGGTGACGGTGATGCGCGCGCCGGGGTGCCGGACGCGGAGGCGGTCGGCCTGCTCGCGCAGGAGCCGCTTGCGGCGCGCCATGCCGTCGTCGTCGAAGTCGCGCAGCAGGAGCCGGGCTTCGGCCTCGGCCGTGGACGACTCCGCGAGGCGGTGCGCGTAGAAGTAGCCCGCGCGCCCGTGCGTGGTAGCGGGCGTCTCGTCGCTCGGGAGCGCCGCGATGAGTTCGCTCAGGATCTCGACGGCGTTGACCATCACGTCCTTGGCGTAGCCGGGGTGCACCGTCACGCCCTCGACGCGGACCGTGGCTTCAGCAGCGTTGAACGTCTCCGCGTAGATGCCACCCACCGCGCCGCCATCGACGGTGTAGGCCACGTCGGCCCCGAAGCGGGCGAGGTCGAGCTGCTCGACGCCGCGCCCGACCTCTTCGTCTACGGTGAAGAGCACCCGTACGGGCGGACGCGGGCCCGCGCTGCCGTTGGCGTGAGCGCCGTCACCGTGGATAAAGTCGGCCACCACCTGCATGATGACAGCCACGCCCGCCTTGTCGTCCGAGCCGAGGAGCGTGGTGCCGTCGCTGGAAAGCAGGTCGTGTCCGAGGTGCGCGCGCAGGGCGGGCTGGCGGGCCGGGTCGAGCGTGACCGACGTGTCGCCGGGGAGGGGGAGCACGCCGCCCTGGTAGTTGCGGTGGAGCACGGGACGCACGCCCGCGCCGGGCGCGTCGGGCGAGGTGTCCACGTGGGCGATCAGCCCGAGCATCGGCAGGCCCTCCGCGTCGACGCCGGGCAGCGTGGCGAAGACGTAGCCGTGCGCGTCCATCTCGATGTCGTCGAGGCCGAGCGTGCGCAGCTCCGCGGCGAGGATGCGCGCGAGGTCCTTCTGGCACGCGGTCGAGGGCGTGGCCCCGCTGTCCGGGTCGGAGGTGGTGTGGACCTGGACGTAGCGCCAGAAGCGCGCGGCCACCGGGGGCAGGCCGTCAGGCACGGCCACAGGCGGCACGTGGGGTAGGACAGCGTCCATCGAAAGGGCGTCCATGGAAGACATGAGTAGAGAGGAGCAAAGAGAGAGGTGCAGGGGGCCAACGCGCCGGCGGGGAAATAGTCCCGCACCCACGGGCGTCGATTTGGGACCGCGTGGTTCGACCTCGGAGGATATATTCCCTTGCCCTGTGCGTCGCGCCGCTCCTGACGCGCGCTCCCCGGGGCCGTCTCCGCTACCCTGGCTCTGTCTTCGGTGGCTTCGTGTCTACCGGCTCTGTCCCCACCGGCTCTGTCCCCACCGGCTCTGTCCCCACCGGCTCTGTGACTTCCTCTCGCCCTGGCTCCGCCGAACGCCCGTCTGGGGCGGCCCTCCGCCGCGCCATCCTCGACGAGGCCCGCCGCCTCCTCCTTGCCGACGGCTACGCGACGCTCTCGATGCGCAAGATCGCCGTCGCGGTCGGGTGCAGCGCCACGAGCATCTACCTCCACTTCGACAGCAAGGACGCGCTCGTCCACACCCTCATCGACGAGGGCATGACGATGCTCCACGCCGAGCTAGAGCAGGCCGAGCGGGCTCACGTCGACCCCATCGCCCGGCTCCTGGCGATGGCGCACGCCTACGTGGACTTCGGGCTGAGCAACCCCGAGTACTATGAGGTGATGTTTCTGCTGCGCCCCGACCAGATGGCGCGCTACCCGGCGGAGAACTACCGCCGCGCGCGCCGCAACCTCGGCCTCTTCGCCGAGGCGCTCGAGGCCGGGGCCGCCGCGGGCCTCCTCGACGTGGAGAACCCTGAGGTCGGCTCGTCGGTGCTCTGGGCCACGCTCCACGGGGCCGTCTCGCTCGCCATGGCGCACCGCCTCGACGTCAAGATTCCGCTGGAGGCCTACGTCGCCGAGACGGTGCAGCGCGCCGTGCACGGCTTCCGGCGGGCAGCCGTCGTCGCTGGGCAAAGCTGAACGCTAAAGCTGAACGCTGTTAAGGCCCCCGAGCGGTTCTCGGAAACTGCCGCGCCGTAAGCGCTTTCGATAGCGTGGTTCATCGTATCTTAAACGACCGCGTGGGGGCCGCAGTCTGGGTCCCGCGCCCGACATTACTCACTTAGAACTCCCCACCACGCATGGCACTCCAGATCCACACCGCCCCCCCCAGCAGCCGTGGCAAGGTCATCCTGGGCCGCAGCCTGCCGTCGGTCCTCGACGACGCGGTGGCGAAGTACCCCAACCCGAAGGGCTTCAACCAGCCGACTGACTCGGGCTGGATGACGCTCTCCAACGCGCAGTTCCGCGATCAGGCCAACGCGCTCGCGCTCGCCCTCCTCGACCTCGACGGCATCGAGAGCGGCACCAAGGTTGCCTACTACATGGAGAGCGATCTCCACTTCGCGCGCGCCGACTTCGCCTGCAGCATCGCGAGCATCGTCAACGTGCCGATCTACCTGACCAACCCGGCAGAGACGACGGCCTACGTCATCACCCACTCCGAGTCGCAGGCGGTCTACGTCTCCAACGACGAACTGCTGGCTCGGCTTGCCCCGGTGCTTGCCGATACGCCAGCCATCAAGTACGTCATCCTCGCCGAGGGCACCGGCGCGGGCGTCAGCCTGCCCGCCGGCGTGACGTTCCTCAAGCAGGCCGACATGATGGCCAAGGGCGAAGCGCTGCTCGCCGCCGACGCCGAGGCCCCGCAGCGCCTCCGCGACGCCATCGACCCGAAGAGCCTCGCCACGATCATCTACACGTCGGGCACGACGGGCACGCCCAAGGGCGTCATGCTCTCGCACGAGAACATCTCGTTCAACGTCTACGCGGCGTTCAACGGCTTCCACACGCTGAAGCACCAGGAGGAGGCCGCGCTCACGTTCCTCCCCATGACGCACATCTACGCGCGGATGCTCTCGTTCGCGTGCGTCGCCTGGGGCCAGTCGATCTACTACTCGAACCCGGACCTGCTCATCGGCCACCTCCCGGAGGTCAGCCCGACGATGTTCGCGACCGTCCCACGCGTGCTGGAGAAGGTCTACGACAAGGTGCTCGTGGGCGTCGAGGCGAGCACGGGCCTGAAGCACAAGATCGGCTCGTGGGCGATGGGCCTCGCCAAGAACTTCGAGGCGGGCAGCCAGCCCGGCTTCACGCACGGCATCGCTGACAAGCTGGTCTACTCGAAGCTGCGCGAGAAGCTCGGTCTCACGCGCACCAAGGTCGTCTCGGTCGGCGGCGCGGCGCTGCGGAAGGACCTCGCCAACGCCTTCGCGGCCTTCGGCGTGCCGACCTACCAGGGCTACGGCCTCACCGAAACCAGCCCCGTCATCGCAACGGAGGTCCCGGGCGACGCCGAGGCGGGTACCGTCGGGCCGCCCATCGTGGGCATCGAGGTCGCGATCGCCGAGGACGGCGAGATTCTCACCCGCGGGCCGCATGTCATGCAGGGCTACTACAAGGCCCCCGACAAGACCGCCGAGGTCATCGACGACGACGGCTGGTTCCACACCGGCGACATCGGCGAGTTCTCGCGCGGGGGGTACCTCCGCATCACCGACCGCAAG
>JBCCLD010000414.1:0-3972 GCA_039027055.1 Bacteroidota bacterium | reverse complement strand
GGTTGCGCGCGATGAACGGCTCGAAGAATTCGACGAAGCCCTCGACGCCGTCGCGGACGCCGGTGGAGTGCTGGGTGTAGCGCGCGCCGGTGTAGCGGGTGACGGCGGCGCGGGCGTGGCCATCGCGGATGCCTTCGAGGTAGAGCGCCTTGGCGTGGGCGAGCTTCTGGGACATGGGGCTAGGGGGGCTGAGGGCGGTCGGGTGTAGCGATAAGTCGAGCGCCTCATACGTGCGCTAGTGCACACTCAAGGCGTCTTCTGCGCTTTCGGCTTTGGACGTGACAGGGTAGCTGATTCGGTCAACCACCCCTGTCCCCTCCTATCCAGGAGGGGAACTGCCTTAGCGGCTTCCATACATGGCTTCAGATAACGCAAAAGACCGGTTGTCCATGCACTAGGCGCTCGCGTCCGACACGGTGCTGTAGTGCTTCATCTGCATCGTTTCGGGCTGCAGGTGGGCCATGAACTCCGCCGCAGCCGGGGCCTCGGCAAAGCTCGCCATCGACGCCTCGGCGTCTTCGACGGAGCGCCAGTGGACGACGACGAGCCACTCGCCCTCGCCGGTGGCCGCCGACGTGCGCGCGAGGAAGCCCGGCTGCTGCGCGACGTGCTGCGCCTCGACGGCCTGGTCGTACGGGTGGAACGCCGCGGGTGTGACGCCGGGCTTGAGCAGGAACGTGGCGACTTCGATGACCATAATCGTATCTGTTTGAGGAGATTGGTAGGAACCACCGGCGAGGACGCCAGACCCGAAGCCCCAGCGCCCCTGCCGCAACAGCTGGGGCATCGGGGCCTAGAAGCCGAACTTGCCGTTGTCGTTCTTCCACGTGGACTCCGGCGCGATCGTCTCGATCACGTCCCAGTGCTCCACGATCAGGCCGCCTTCGAGGCGGAAGAGGTCGTAGAACGAAGTCGGCGCGCCCGCGCCGAAGCGCCCTTCGCTGACGGTGAGCACGAAGTTGCCCTCGCCGAGCACCGTGTGCAGCGTGTCGTACTCCATGACGAGGCCGTTCTCGGCGAAGTACTGTAGCGCCGCGCCCAGCCCGTCGAGGCCGTCGGCGACGGCGGGGTTGTGCTGGTGGTACTGCGCCGGGTTGACGAACGACGTCAGGTCGCTCGTGTCGCCGCCCATGAGCACCGTCTCGACGAAGGCGCGGACGTAGGCTTTGTTGGCGTCCGTCTGGTCGAGGTCGGTCACCTCAGTGGGGCCGTCGATCTGGGTGCGCCCGCTCGGGTTGGGCGGCTGCACCTCGATGAGGTTGTCCCAGTGCTCGACGATGAGGCCGTCTTCGAAGCGGAAGATGTCGAAGCCGATCTTGGGGCCGAAGAAGTCGTACTCGGTGTGCGTGAAGACGAAGTCGCCGTCTTCGAACGCGCGGATCACGTGGGCCTTGAAGCCGCCCTCGGGCGCGTTCTGCATCACCGCGCCGAAGCCTTCGAGGCCGTCGGCCACGCCGAGGTTGTGCTGGATGTACGTCTCGGGGTTGATGTAGCTGATCGCCTCAGGATCACCGGTTTCCAGGCTTTCGAGGACGGCGACGGCTTTGGCTTTGTTAGTCATGGATACAGCCTCAGAGGCAGAGTCGGGTTCTGTCGCGGAAGACGATGTGTCGGGTTGGCAAGCACCGAGCAGCAGCGCCACCGCGACGAGGAGGAGCGTAGGTCGAAGCATGGGGGAACGAGAGCAGGTGGGGGGTAGAGCAGGAGCGACCAGGACCATGCGGGCGTACTCGCGGGCATGCCGTCCCAGCGCGACAAGCGATGCCTGTAAGCTGGGACTAGGCAAGCCGCCTCAAAAGGTGAGGGCTCGACAAACGCTGGTCGATTTTGGACATGCTGCCGTGTGCGAAGGCATGTGCATCGCGCCGTAGCCCTTGCGCCGGGCGACCGGCTCGGCTAGACTTCGAGCCCGCTCACCTCACCTGCCCGCTGGTGCCGACCTCTTCCTCTCCCTCGCCTTCCTCAGCGGCCCCGATCCAGCGGGTGTCGTTCCACCACTCTGCCGGACAAGCGAGCGCGGTGGACGTGGCGCGTGCCTCGCAGATCCGCACCCGCGAGATGGACCACTCGCCGTACGCCCCGACGCGGCTCGACTTCCACCTCGTCCAGTTCGTCACTGCGGGCCACGGCCAGCACTGGATCGACTTCGAGCCGGTCACGCTCCGCCAAGGCGACGTGCTGTACGTCCGCCCCGATCAGGTCCACGCCTTCGATGCCGACGCGCGGCACGAAGCTTGGCTCCTGATGTTCTTGCCCAACGCCCTCCCGCACACCAACCTCCTTGTGTCTCGCCTGAGGCCGTTCGACCGCGCCGTCTGCCCAAACGCGCTCGACTTTCGGTTGCTCGTGCAGTTGCTCGATCACCTCGGCGACCTCAACACGGAGGCGGTGGAGGTGCGGCCTGAAGCGGTCGCCCCGCACGTGCTCGGTGCTCTGCTGGCAGGGCTGACCAGCGTCCTCGCCGCGCAGGAGCCACCCGTCGATGTGACGACGCAGCGCTACGAGGCGTTGGTCCGTGCCTTCGAGAGGCACCTCGACGCGCACCTGAGGAGGTCACGCAGCCCGGCGTGGTACGCCGCCGCGCTCGGCACCACGCCGCGCACGCTCGCCCGCGCCTGCCACCACACGCGCGGCCATGCCCCCAAGCGCCTCATCGACGTGCGCGTGGGACTGGAGGCCCGGCGGCTCCTCGCCACTACCTCCGACACAGTGGAGGCCATCGGCTTCGGGCTGGGCTTCTCGGAGGCGACCAACTTCGTGAAGTTCTTCAAGCGCGTCGTCGGCACCACGCCCGAGGCGTTCCGTCACGCGCAGGGCGTCGTCGCGTGAGGCCGCTTCAGCCGTGGGCGGCAAGCAACTCGCTGATCCACGGTCCGACCACCTCCGGGGCCTCCAGCGGCGTCATGTGGCCGATGCCTGGCAGCTGCGTGAGCGTGCTCCTCCGGATACCTGCGTGCAGTTCGGCGGCCCACACAGGCGGTGTCATCGCGTCCAGGTTGCCCACGAGGATACGTGTCGGGACGTCGATCTCGGGGAGGCGCTCCACGATGCTGTCGCGCGTAAACACGGCGCGGATCGCGTGACCGAGCGAGCAGCCCTCCTGTGCACGGTAGGCCGCCATCGCCTCGGCAACCACATCGCGGCGAGCGGTGCGGAAGCGTGGCGCGAACATGAGGCGACTGGCGATCGGTTGGAAGACGGGCACCGGTCCTGCCACACCCACAACCGCGCCCATCGTGAGGTTGCGGAGGCGGTTAAAGACTGGCTCAGCGCGCGCCGCCGTGCTCAGCAGCCCCAGCGCGGCGACTCGATCAGGGGCCTGCAGCGTGAGCCGCAGCGCCGCCATGCCGCCCATCGAGAAGCCCACGACGGGGGCCTCATCGATGCCCTCGGCGTCGAGGATGTGGCGGAGGTCGTCGGCGACGTCCCAAAGCGTGAACGCGTCGGGCGTGGATGTGCCCCGATGTCCGCGCAGGTCCGGGATCAGGAGGCGGTAGCGCTCGGCGAGCGGCGGCCCCACGGCGGCCCAGAGCCGCCCGTCGCCCAGCAAGCCGTGGCACAGCAGCACCGGCGGACCGCTTCCGACGACCTCGTAGGAGAGCCGCACGCCATCTCGCTCAACGGTCCGGCGCTAGCTGGGGGATATGGCGGACATCACGAATGCGTAGACGAGAGGCTAGACAGAGCAGTCACCGGAGGAGGTCCAGCACGACCGGGTAGAACCGCGTGCGCGTCGTCGCGGCCATCGGCTGCCGGACCGTGTAGGCCTCGCCGTTGAGCGTGAGCGCGACCTCGACCGTGACGACTGCGCTCTCATGATAGGACACCGCCGGGGCCGTCGTGCCCGTGGTGTTGTACCGAGTGTTGCCCTGCATCCAGAAGGCATCCTCGTAGTTCGCGAGCAGTTCCGTGCGCGGGCCGTCGCCGAAGCCATACGTGAACGCGTGGATGCGGATGGAATCGATGTGCGGG
>JBCCLD010000413.1:0-3981 GCA_039027055.1 Bacteroidota bacterium | reverse complement strand
GCCCCTGCTGCGGTAGCCCCTGCTGCGGTAGCCCCTGCTGCGGTAGCCCCTGCGGCGGGGCGGGTGCCACGGGGGGCACGACCCGAGCGTGGGGGATCAACGGCGTATGAAGTGGGTCGTGCATCGAGCAGGGTTCAGGAATAGACGAGGTGGACACGCATGCCTTTGCAGAGCGAGAGCAGCGAGGCTGCACTTCCGCCCCGGACGCCTACTTCGAGGAGATCGTCGGAGCCATACAGTAACAGCGGGTCGCCCTCAGCCACGGCACCGTAGGTAGACTGGATACCCTGTAAGATCGTAGAGCCAACGTAGCCCTTGACGGCTCGACCGTCAGCGTGGGCCTCCACGAGCGCGCGGGGAATGTTGGTGAGCGCGTTGCCGAAGCGGTCAAGGTGGAGCACCCAGCCTTGGATGCCGTGCGCGTCGGCCTGGGGCTGGAGCCAGTGCAGTGGTCGGAGCGCGTCGAGGGGGCGGCCTAGCTCTGCGAGCGGCGCTCCCTGGGCGAGGGCGGCGGCGGCAGGGGCGAACACGTCGCGCCCGTGGAAGGTCTGGCTGGGCGTAGGCGTCCGCCAGATCGACGGGTCATCGAGCACGACGGCCTCGTCGGGTTGCGCGCTCGCCACGTCGCCCACGATCGCTGGAGCGAAGGCGAGGGGGAACAGCCCGTTGTCCGGCCCCACCACGAGGTGATCGCCGAACCGCGCCGCGATGGCATGGCGCTCCGTGCCCACGCCAGGGTCCACGACGGCGAGGTGCACCGTGCCCGCTGGGAAGTGCGGCCATGCCTGGCGCAGCACGAACGCCGCCGCCATCACGTCCTGAGGCGGCACCTCGTGACTGACGTCCACCAGCACCGCGCCTGGCGCGCGCGCCAGCAGCACGCCCTTCATGGCGGCGACGTAGCCGTCTTGGCTGCCGAAGTCGGTGAGGAGGGTGAGGGAAGCAGGCACGCGCGGCGGTGGCGAGGCAGCCTGGTGGACGGACAGACGCGAGAGGGATAGGGAAAGCTACGATGTCCTTCCGGCGGCTCTTCCTGACGCCTCGCCCCCCCCTTTGTTCGGGCAGGCTGACCCCGTACCTTCGCCTATCCTTAACCGACGCTGCCTCGTGCCTGCTTCCACCCCATCCAACCCAACCGCCTCGCTCACACCCACCGTCGAGGAGCGCGCCCTGGACGAGTTCGTGCAGTTCTGGGGCGAGATGGCTGGCCACTGGGGCATCAACCGCACCATGGCGCAGATCCATGCGTTGCTCTACGCCACTGCCGAGCCACTCGACACGGACACCATCATGGCGCGCCTTCAGGTGAGCCGCGGCAACGCCAACATGAACCTCCGCGCGCTCGTTGACTGGCGGCTCGTGGACAAGGTCAGCCGCGCCGGCTCGCGCAAGGACTTCTACGTCGCCGAGACTGACGTCTGGAAGATCTGCACAACCGTTATCGAGGAGCGCAAGCATCGCGAGATCAAGCCCGTCCAGACCACCGTAGCCGGCACCATCGCCACGCTGCACGCGGATGGCCCGCCCGCCTCGGAAGCTGCCCAGACGTTCGAGAAGCGGCTGCACAACCTCGCTGACCTGTTGCGGGTCTTCGACGCGGTGACGGACGCGCTGCTGCCGTTCGTGCAGGCCAAGAACGAGAAAAAGTTGCGGCGCCTCGCAGGCTTCGCTGCCCGGCTCCACGGAGACGGCAACGCGAAGCAGGAGGGGAGGGATAGTACCAGCGCAACGAATCGCAGCAACCCAACGAACGGCACCGCGGGGAGCACCACGAACGGCAGCACCAGCTGAGCACGATGGCGTCCCGCTCGGACCACAGCGCGCGCTCCAACAAAGCCACGGGGGACCACGGCGAGGACCTGGCCGCTGCCTACCTCGAAGCCCACGGCTTCGTGCTCATGGACCGCAACTACCGCTTCGAGCGCGAGGAGATCGACCTCATCGTCTGGGAACGCGACGACCTCTTTGAGATGGGCGGCGCGCTGGTGTTCGTGGAGGTGAAGACCCGGCGCGGCACCGGCTTCGGGCGCCCTGAGGCGGCCGTCACGCCTGCCAAGCAGGCCGCCATCCGCCGCGTCGCCGAGGCCTACCTCTACGAGCGCAAGCTCGAGAGCACGGTCTGCCGCTTCGATGTGGTGGCCGTGCTGCTGTCGCCGTCAGGCACGCCGCAGATCGAGCACTTCCCCGACGCGTTCGGGATGGAGGGATAGCGTGTGAGCGTGTGCAGGTATGAACGTGTGGACGTTCACACGTCCCACCCGCTACGCCCCCTTCCAGGCGCGCTCGGGGAATTTCGCCGTGTAGCGGTCGATGCACTCCTCGATGACGCGGGTGGCCTCGCCCTTGTCGAGGTAGCCCTTCGTCTTGACCATTTTGCCTTCGAGCGTCTTGTAGTCGAGGAAGAAGCGCTCGATCTGGTTGCGCTGGTGCTCCGGGAGGTCGTCGATGGTCTCGATGTGGGCGAAGCCGGGGTCGTCGGCGCAGACGGCGAGGATTTTCTCGTCGTCGCCGGCGTCGTCCACCATCGGGAGCGCGCCGATGACGCGGGCGCGCAGGATCGAGAGCGGGTCCACCGGCTCGTTCATGAGCACGAGCACGTCGAGCGGGTCGCCGTCGCCGCCGAGCGTGCGCGGGATGAAGCCGTAGTTGGCGGGGTAGTAGACGGCGCTGTAGAGCACGCGGTCGACGCGGATGAGGCCGGTGCGCTTGTCGAGCTCGTACTTGACGGTGCCGCCCTTCGGCACCTCGATGACGGCGTTGAACTGCTGGCCGGGGTCGCGGCCGGGGTCGAGGTCGTGCCAGGCGTGCATGAGGGGTGGGGCTGGAAAGAAGAGCAGAATAGAGAGGGGACACCGCGCGGCGCGTGCCGAGGCGGTGCGCCCCACCTAGCCGCCGCCGCCGCACTTGTTTCGCCGTGGGTCATGGGTCGAGGGTCGCCAGTCGAAGGTCCTGGGTCTCCAGCATCCTGCCTCCGCTTGGGTGGGGTGCCGCACCCTACCTTCACGTCCGACGTCCTTCTTCTCACCTCACACTTCCCCAAACCTATGCGTGCGCTTGTTCTCCGTCGACCCGAAGACCATCCCAAGGGCACCGTCGCCGCGCTCGAGGACTGGAACGAGGAGCGGATCCCGGGCGAAGCCGACGTGCTCGTGCGCGTAGCCTATTCGAGCCTCAACTACAAAGACGGACTCGCCGTGACGGGCCGGGGCCGCATCGTCCGCGCGCCGTTTCCATTCGTGCCCGGCATCGACCTGGCGGGGGCCGTCGTCGAGTCGGCGAGCGCGGCCTGGGAGCCGGGCGATGCTGTGGTAGTGACGGGCTGGGGCACGGGCGAGGAGCGCTGGGGCGGCTACGCCGAGCTCGCCTGGGCCGACGAGAACCACCTCGTGCGACTCCCACGCGGCCTCACGCCACGCTCGGCGATGGCGCTCGGCACAGGCGGCGTCACGGCGATGCTCTCGGTGATGGCGCTGCGCGACCACGGCGTCAAGCCCGACTCGGGCGAGGTCGTCGTGACGGGCGCGTCGGGCGGCGTGGGTAGCCTCGCTGTGGCGCTCCTAGCGCGGCTCGGCTACGACGTGGTCGCATCCACGGGCAGCCCGGCCTCGCACGACTTCCTGCGCAGCCTCGGCGCGAGCCGCCTGCTCGACCGCCGCGAGATCGGCGAGGCCCCGGCGCGCCCGCTCGGCACCGCAACCTGGGCCGGGGCCGTGGACGGCGTCGGCGGCGACACGCTGGCCAACCTCCTCGCGCACACGGCTCCCCACGGCTGCGTCGCCGCCTACGGCCTCGTCGCCGGGCATGCGCTGCACACAACCGTGATGCCGTTCATCCTCCGCGGCGTCACCCTGGCCGGCATCGACTCAAACACATGCCCGACGCCCCGCCGCAAGGCCGCCTGGGACAGCCTGAGCCGCCTGCTCGGCAGCGACCTCGCCGAGGGCGGCACGCTGGCCGGGCTGATCGACGAGATCGACCTCG
>JBCCLD010000412.1:0-3994 GCA_039027055.1 Bacteroidota bacterium | reverse complement strand
TGTTGCTCGTTGTCGCCCGATTCAGACTGCTCACCCGATTCAGACTGCTCACCCGATTCAGACTGCTCACCCGATTCAGACTGCTCACCCGATTCAGACTGCTCACCCGATTCAGACTGCTCGCCTGACTCCGAATCGCTCTCCGACTGCTCGCCTGACTCCGAATCGCTCTCCGACTGCTCTCCGTCCTCCAGCGCCTCGGTCTGCTCCTGCAGGGCCTCCTGCGTCTTGGCGAGTTCCTCGGCGCGGCGGGCGGCCTCGTCGAGCTCCTGCGCCACTTCGAGCTTCTTGAACAGCTCCAGCGCACGCTCCAGGCGCTCGCGGAACTGCTCCTCGTTGAACTCGAAGTCCTCCATCGCCTGCATCATCTGCGGGAGGTCCATGTTCTCCATCGACTCCTGCAAGCGCTGCAGCGCCTCCTGCAACTCAGGCGATTGGATCTCGTCGATCACGCGCTGCATCTCCTCATACATCCGCTGCGTCTCCTCGTCGACGAGGTTCTCCTGCTGCATCTGGTCGAGGAGCTCCTGCATCTGCTCAGAGAGCGTCTCGGCTTGCTCCTGGAGCGACTCCTGCTGGTTCTGGAGGCGTTCGAGCTGGCGGCGGTCTTCGTAGTCGGGCTGTTGATCGCGGCGGAGCTGGTCACGGAGCTCCTCGAAGCGGCGGCGGGCGTCGTCGGCCTCGTCGCGCATCTATTACATGGTCTCCTCGGCCTCCTACTGAGCGCGGTCGAGCTCCTCGAAGCGCTCGGCGAGGCTGGGCAGGCGCAGCGTGAACGTGCCCGTGCGCGCCGTCTTCGGGCCGTTGACGGTGTCGTTGTCGCGGACTTCGAGGTAGTAGGCGATGGCGTCGCCGGGCGTGAGGTCGAGGCCGGTGGTGGGGGCGAGGAGCCAGTCGTAGGGCACCTGCTGGTCGAGCGTGCGCGCATCGATGGGGAGGTCGACGGCCTCGAACGTCTCGGTGGGCTGGCCGTAGCGGCTCTCCGTCAGCCGCCAGAAGAGGCGGAGGCTGCGGAAGCCGAAGTCGTCGGTGACACGCACCTGGACGGGGACTTGGAGGCGGTCCGCGAGGTCGACGTCGCCGGGGCCTTGCAGTGTGATCTCGGGCGGCTCGTCCCGGAGCAGGTCGAGGCGGTAGCGGACGGGGTCGGCGTTGGCGAAGCCGTCGGCGTTTTCGAGGTGGACGCGGTAGCTGCCGGGCCGCCGCAGCCCGAACGTGCCCGTGGCTTCGACGCCGTCTGGCGCGAGCGCGGCGCTGTCGGTCGGCGTGCCCTCGAGGTCTTCCAGGACGAGCGCGGCGTCGGCCACGGGCTCGTCGCCGAGGCGTACGGCGACCTCGACGCGGGTGCCGGGCAGCGCGGCTACATCGCCGACGCCGGGCGCGAGGCGCTGGGCGGGGAGGCCGGTGTAGCCGGGGGGGCGGAGCGTCACGCGGAGGCCGCGCACGAGCGGGCGTGCTACGACGGTCGCGGTGTACTCCGGCGAGGTCACGCCCGCCGTCTCGACGCGGTAGGTGATCGTCGAGCGCAGGTTGCGGAGCGTGTGGCCGAACGCGCCGTTGGGGCTGAGGGCGACGCGGACGGGCTCGGCGCGCGTCTCGCCGGGGCGCGTCAGCACGAGCGTGGCCGTGGCCGGGAAGCCGGTGCCGATGGGCTGTGCCGTGACGGCGAGGCTGTCGCCGCGCACGAGTTCGACATCGCCGGGCGTCACGTCAAGGCGGAACGGCGCAGGGCGGTCGAAGGCGTCCGTGGGGTTGAAGAGGCGGTACGTCGCCCCTGTGAACGAGGTCGGGGCGAGGAGCAGGAAGGCGAGCACGCCCAGCACGGGCACGGCGGCGAATGGCGCGGCGCGGCGCACCGGCTGCGTGTCCTCGATGCGCTCGAAGGGGACCGGCTCGACTTGTGTGCCGAGCGCGGTCACGGCGTGATCCACGAGGGGCGTCGGCGCGTCCGAGCGCCGGCCGTCGGCGAGGTCGAGCAGCGCCGAGAGCCGGTCGCCAACCTCCGGGTAGCGCTGGCCTGCTACGACGGCGGCGGTGCGCTCGTCGCGACCCGGCAGCACGCCGTAGAGCCGCAAGAGCGGCCACGCCACGAAATAGCCCAGCACGCCCAGCGCGGCGACCACGAAGAGCGCCAGCCACAGCCCACGCAGCCCGCTGCCGAGCCACCAGACGGCCTCCGCGCCCGCGCCGACGAGCAGCAACAGCGCGAGCACTCCCGCGAGCACGAGCGCCCCGAAGGCCACTTCGGCGGTCGTCTGGCGGCGGAGGGCCGTGCGTAAGCGGCTGCGGATCGCGTCGAGCAGGCGGAGGGACGTGTCGCTCATGCGGCTGGAAACAAACGGGCGGCTCGAAAAACAGACAGACGAACAACCTCGCACCATCCGGCAGGGTTCGCAAGGGCGAAACGTTTCCGTGACACAGAGCATTGCCTCCACGCCCGCTAGGCCGATTTGCTGTGCGCGGTCGGTGCGTTCACGCCAGCGCCACCGAGCGTACGGCCTCGCAGCGAGCCGATCCTGAAGCACCGACGCACGGAACCATCGATCTACGGGCCGTCGCCCTGCTGCATGGCACGAGGCCTCGCATATCCCCTACTTTAAGGGGCTGGCCTTTCATTCTATTCTTTGCCCTTCGACTATGGATCCCGAAGCACTCCGCGCCAACCCTCGCGACCTCATGGCGGTGATCCTCGGCGGCGGGGCCGGGACGCGCCTGGCGCCGCTCACGATCCCGCGCTCGAAGCCCGCCGTGCCGCTCGCGGGCAAGTACCGCCTCATCGACATCCCCGTCTCGAACTGCATCAATTCGCAGGTCACGAGCATGTTTGTGCTCACGCAGTTCAACTCGGCGAGCCTCAACCGCCACATCCACCGGACGTACCGCTTCGACCGCTTCCGGCGCGGCTTCGTCACCATCATTGCGGCCGAGCAGACCCCTGAGTCGCGCGACTGGTTTCAGGGCACCGCCGACGCCGTGCGCAAGTCGATGCCGCACATCAATGCCTTCCCGCACGAGCACACCCTGATCCTCTCCGGCGACCAACTCTACCGGATGGACTACCGGAAGATGTACCAGCACCACATCAGCTCCGGGGCCGACATCACGATCGGGACGGTGCCGGTCACGGCAACAGACGCGACGGGCTTCGGCATCATGAAGACCGACGACGACGGCTTCATCACGGAGTTCTACGAGAAGCCCGCCTCCGACGAACTCGACGGCAAGGAGAGCAAGGTCGACCCGGAGTTGCAGGACGAGGGGCGCATCTACCTCGCGTCGATGGGCATCTACCTCTTCAACCGCTCCGTGCTGAGCGCCGCCCTCGACGCGGATCAGACGTGCACCGACTTTGGCTAGGAGATCATCCCGCGCGAGATCAGCAACCGCAAGGTCTTGAGCTACCCCTTCGCGGACTCCGGGAGCGACATCGGGACGATCCAGTCGTTCTACGAGGCCAACCTCGCCCTTGCCGAGCGGGAGCCCGCCTTCGACCTCTACGACGCCGAGATGCCGATCTACACCAACGCGCGGATGCTCCCGCCTGCCAAGGTGCAAAACACGATGCTTCAGGACGTGATGATCGCCGAGGCCGCCGTGATCTCGGACGCCTACGTGGAGCACTCGGTCATCGGCCTACGCACCTCGATCCGCAAGGGGGCCGTCGTGAAAAACAGCGTGGTGATGGGCTCGGACTACTTCCCCTGGCACCCGCCCGCGAGCCGCTACCTCAACCAGGCCCCCGACGCGCCGGGCATCGGCGAGGGCAGCTACATCGAGAACGCGATCATCGACAAGAACGTGCAGATCGGCAAGAACTGCCGCATCACCAACGACCGCGGCGTGGAGAACGAACAGGGCGACTTCTACACCATCCGCGACGGCATCGTGGTGATCCCGAAGAACGCCAAGGTGCCCGACCACACGGTGATCTAGGGCAGGGGAGCACGCGGGCAGGGGAGCACGGGGGGTGGATTATGTCCGAATTCGGCTTCGC
>JBCCLD010000411.1:0-4002 GCA_039027055.1 Bacteroidota bacterium | reverse complement strand
CTCAGGCGAGTGTGACCGCTGCCTGCTCGTTGACAGCAAGCTCTACCGCAACAACACCAAGTTCTACGAGCCGGGCTGGGAGGCTGGCGGCATCAAGATGTCGTACACCCAGGAGATGGTACTGCGCCGCGTCGAGGCGCGCGAGAATCGCGGCCCCGCCATCTGGTTCGACGCGCTCAACTACCGCAACGTGATCGAGGGCTGCACGGTGCAGGACAACTGGTTCGTCGGCATCCTGCTGGAATACTACACCATCGACTCGCTCGTCCAGCACAACCTGATCACCGGCACGCGGCGGCTCGACCTCTTCAACAACTTCTCCGTCGGTTCGGGGCTCATGACGCAGATGGCTCCGCGCAACACGCTCGTCCACAACACCGTGACAGGCAACGACGGCAACGGCGTCTTCCTGCTCGACCTCTCGTTCGAGATCGACGACCCCGTGAGCGCGACCGGGCCAGGGTGGGACGAGTACTACGCTGGGCCGTACAACGGCCTGGAGTCGGTCGTCTACAACAACCTCGTGGCGGGCAACGCGCAGCGGCGCGACGGCCTCCTGCGGGGCGAGGCCTACGAGATCCAGATCCAGGACACCAAGCGCTCCTGGCTGCGCACGCTCGACCTCGGCGGCAACCGCTACGAGGACCACAGCGGCGACCCCGCGCCGCCCGTCGGCTTCGCCAAGGGGATCTCGTTCGCGACGTACACCTTCGAGGAGGACGACTTCCGCCCGACCGACGACATCACCACCTGGCAGAGCTTTATGCGGACGGCCGAGACGGACGCCTTCCTGGCGTTCGGCGCCGCCGAGATCGCCGGGCTGGAGAACGGCACCAACTGGCAGCAGGGCCCTCGCTTCGGGGACGCTGAGGACATCCCCGTCGACAGCGCGTGCGAGACGGGCGACTGCGAGCTCCACTGCTACGCCTACATCGGGGCCAACCCCGACGCGCTCCTCTCGGCGGGCTACCTCAACGGCTCTGCCGCAGCAACGTGCGGGAACGGCCCCGTCGACCCGGATCCGCCGACGGACCCGCCCACGGAGCCCCCGACGGTACCGCCGGGTGAGGAAGGCCTCATCGCCGAGGCGGGGTTCTTCCAGATCGAGCAGCGCAACGCTTTCGCGGCGGCCGAGGTCACGTTCTCGGTCGAGCTCGACGCCGCGCCCATCGTCGTGCTGCCCTCGTTCAGCGAGAACGACGCGGAGCCCGCCGTGACGCGCGTGCGCAACCTCTCCAAGGACGGCTTCGACTTCTGGATCGACGAGTGGGACTACCTCGACGGCAAGCATGGCGAGGAGACGATCCCCTACCTCATCATGCTCGAAGGCACCTACCTGCTCAGCGACGGCCGCCTTGCCGAGGGCGGACGCGCCCGCAATGTCGGCAACGGCTACAAGACCGTCACCTTCGACGCGCCATTCGACGTACCCCCCGTGGTGTTTGCACAAGTGACCGCGCTCGCCGAGACGGGCGATCAGATCTCCCGCGCCGTGGTGGCCCGCATCCGCAACGTGACCACGACCTCGTTTGAGGTGAAGCTCCAGGGCGAACGCGCGGGCGCCTCCAGCTTCGGCCGCGAGCACGTCTCCTGGATCGCCCTCGCCGAGGGCGTCTCCACCGGCGAGGGCGTCCCGGCCGTCGGCGTCAAGAGCGGTGAGGTCGACAGCAACTGGGAGTTCTATCCCTTCGGCACCGACCAGCCTACGCCCGAGAGCGCACCGGTGGTGCTCGTGCAGACGCAGAGCGAAAACGGCACGAACCCCGTGGCGGTACGCTACCGCAACCTCACCAACACCGGCATCGAGGTGCGCCTCGCCGAGGACAACTCCGACGGCGCAGGCACGGTGCACGTCAACGAGACCATCGGCTACGCAGTGCTGCCCGAGCAGCAGCTCTTCGGCACCGGCTTCGGCGACAGCACGCCCGCCGTGCGCGGCAACACGCTCGGCACCACGCAGGTCTTCCCGGTGCAGCTCCTGGGCAGCTATCCCAACCCAGCCGTTAACCAGGCTCGCATTCGCTACTCGCTCGACGCTCCGCAGGACGTCCGCGTCGAGGTGTACGACCTCACCGGACGGCGTGTCGCGACCGTCGTGAGCGGCCTACAGGAGGCGGGCGTCCAGGAAGCCATCTTCGACACGGCAGGCCTAGCGAGCGGGGTCTACCTCTACCGCCTCACGAGCGGCAGCTACGCGGTCACGCAGCGCATGACCGTCGTCCACTAACCGACCGGCACGGCGGTCCCTACTCCAGCACGGCCCGGTCTCGCCCGCGCCGCTCCGATCCGTCGGGGCGGCGCGCTTGTGTGGGGCGAGTACCCTGGAGCACGTCGCGGCCCGTTGAACAATCGACGGAGGGCACGGCGATGGGCGGCCCCCCGGTTGTGCCGGTCTAAGCAGGGGCGGTACCTTGTGCCGATGGTTTCGGCGCATGGTTTTGCTTAGATCGAGTCTAAATGCCCCCGTCGCCGACACCCCTGCCGCCGACTCCGCCTCGTCAGGCTGCTCTCCCCCATAGGCCCGCCCCGTCTCCCGGCTGTCTCACCGCCCCGCATGCTCGACGCCTTCCTGTTCTTCCTGTTCGCGGCGTTCGCCGTGCTCGGCGGAATTGGCCTCCTGGTCACGCGCAGCCCCATCCACGCGGCGCTCTCGGTGGTCGTGACGATGTTCTCGATCGCGTGCCTCTACCTGACGCTCAACGCGGCGTTCATCGGCGTCATCCAGATCCTGGTCTACGCGGGCGCGATCATGGTGCTGTTCCTGTTCGTGATCATGCTCCTCAACCTCGACGCGATGCCGTCGGTGAAGGACTTCAGCTGGGGCCAGGGCGTCGCGTTCGTGCTCGGCGTGGGCGTGGTGGCACAGCTGCTCGCGCTCGTGGCGGTCCGCTTCGACGCCGTGCCGGAAGCGGTGTCGCCCGAGGTGGCCGCGGCCAACGCCTCCGCCGCCTCGCTCGGCGCGGTGCTGCTCACCGACTACGCCTACCACCTCCAGATCATCGGCCTGCTGCTGCTCGCCGCCACCATCGGCGCCGTGCTGCTCGCGAAAAAACGCTTCGCCTGAGGTCCCAGGTCTGAGGTCGCAGGTCCCAGGTCGATGCGGGACCGGACCTTCGACCCTCGACCCTCGACCCTCGACCCCCTCATGACCCTGCCCCTCGCCTGGTACCTCGTGCTCTCGGCCACCCTGTTCGGGATGGGCGTGCTCGGCGTGCTGCTCAAGCGCAACGCCATCGTGGTGTTCCTCTCGGTCGAGCTGATGCTCAACGCGGTCAACCTGACGCTGGTCGCCTTCAGCCAGTCGCTCGGCGACGTCAACGGGCAGCTGCTGGTCTTCTTCGTGATGAGCGTGGCCGCCGCCGAGGCCGCCGTCGGGCTGGCCATCGTGATCGCGCTCTTCCGCAACAAGCTCACCGTCAACATCGACGAGATCAACCTGTTTAGGGGCTAGCGCCCGTCTGAGGTCCAGGGTCATGGGTCGTAGGTCTGATCGAGGCCGACCCGAGACCCACGACTCACGACCCACGACTCTATGGATCTTTCGCTCCAACTGATCTTGCTGCCGCCGCTGCTGATGGCGGCGTTCAGCGGCCTGATGGGTCTCTTCTGGGCTCCGTGGCGCGCGGAGAAGACGCTCGTCGGCACGCTGGCGACGGCGGCCGTGGCGCTGCCGTTCGGCGTGGCGGTGACGCTCCTACTCGGCTTCGAGGACGCTGCCGTGGTGACGTTCTACGAGTGGCTGCACGTCGGCGACCTCGCCGTGGACTTCGCCTACCGCGTAGACGAGCTCTCGCTCCTGATGACGCTCGTGGTGACCGGCATCGGCGCGCTCATCCACGTCTACTCGATGGGGTACATGAAGGACGACGCCGGCTACTGGCGCTTCTTCGCCTACCTCAACCTGTTCATCTTCGCGATGCTCAACCTGGTGCTGGCGGAGAACCTGGTGGTGCTCTTCCTCGGCTGGGAAGGCGTCGGGCTGTGCTCGTACCTCCTGATCGG
>JBCCLD010000410.1:0-4032 GCA_039027055.1 Bacteroidota bacterium | reverse complement strand
GGAGCAGGGCGGCATCAAGAGGAATGGCACTCTAACATAGCCTACGGTCACCACACGCGCTAAACACGTACGTCCAGGAGGGGAGCTATCAAAGCCTCTGCGTTTCGCTATACCCTGTCAGGTATAAAGCCGCAAGCGCAGAAGACGCCTTGAGTGTGCACTAGTGCAGGACGGCATCGGCGCGCTCCACCAGCCCAGCCCAATCGCCGAGGAGGACGAGGTAGACGGCGAGTTCGGCGAGTTGGTTGACCGCCCCGAGCACGTCGCCTGTCATCCCGCGGATGCGCGACCGGACATACCAGCCCCCGACCAGCGTGATGCCGAGCACCGTCCCGATCACCGGCACCGCTGCCCAGCCGAGCGCGACAGCCGTGATGGCAAGGGTGACGAGGCTCCCGATGACGAGGCGGCGCGGCGTCATGCTCGCGGCGAACGGCTTGCCCGTGCCCGTTTCGCGGACGTAGGGGAGCCAGAGGATGAGCGGGAGCGCCGTCCAGCGCCCGAGCGTGTGGGCCGCTACGAGCGCGCCCAGCACCGCAGCGGCGTCGAGCGACGCCAGCGCGCCCCAGCGGCTTCCGAGCGTGAGCACCAGCGCCACCGTGCCATAGGTGCCCAGGCGGCTGTCGCGCATGATGCGGAGGATCTCGTCGCGCTGCCAGCCGCCGCCGAAGCCATCAAACGTATCGCCGAGGGCGTCCTCGTGAAACGCGCCGGTGAGCCAGATCGTGGCCGCGAGGGCCGCTGCCGCCGCAAACGTTGGGGCGAAAGCCAGCCCGACCAGCCCGTAGGCCGCTGCGCCAACTAGGCCCACCAGTGCTCCGACGGCAGGGAAGTAGACCGCTGACCGCGAGAGTGTAGGCGCGTCGTGGCCGACCCAAGCCGGGCAGGGGAGGCGCGTGAGAAACATCACCGCCGTGAGCGGTACGCGCGCAGCGGCTCGCCACCCCGTCGTTTCGGGCGGGTCCAGGGCGGGGGGGCCAGGCTCGGACACGGCCGGGGTCGTACTCATGCCGCGTTGCCCAGCGCGAGCGCTTCGTCGAGGGTGGCCATGTCACGCAGCACGGCGCACGCAGCGCGGAGGACCGGTAGGGCGAGCACGGCACCCGTGCCCTCGCCGAGCCGGAGACCGAGGTCGAGGACGGGCCGCAGTCCGAGCGCGTCGAGGGCGCGGCGGTGCGCCGACTCAGCCGAGGCATGGCCCGCGACGAGGTGGTCCGCCACCCGCGCGTCGTGCCGCACCGCCACCGCTGCGGCGGCCGTGGCGATGAAGCCGTCCACGACCACGACCAAGCCAAGCGATGGAGCCGCCGCGAACGCACCCGCCATGGCCGCGATCTCAAAGCCGCCCACCTGCGTGAGCACGTCGAGCGGGCTAGCTGAAGCGGGCAGGAGGCGGAGCCCTGCGCGGACCGCGGCGGCTTTACGAGCCAGCCCTACATCGTCCACGCCCGTGCCGCGACCGACTGAGGATTCCGGCGTCCACCCGAAGAGCGCGGCCAGGACTGCTGCCGCCGCTGTGGTGTTGCCGATGCCCATCTCACCCGGCAAAATCGTGCGAACACCCGCCTCCGCCGCGCGCCGGGCCGCATCGGTGCCAGCGCGCCAGGCGGCCTCACGCTCGGTAGTCGTCATAGCGGGTCCCTGAACGAAGTTGCCAGTCCCACGGGCGACGGACGCATGGAAGATGCCTGCCACGTCTCTCAGGTCCGCGTTAACGCCCACGTCGGTGATGTCCAGGCTGGCTCCGCAGCTCTGCGTCAGTACGGACACGGCGGCCCCGCCTGCCGCAGCGGTCCGCACCATCGCGGCGGTGACAGAGGCGGGGTAGGCACTCACCCTGTCCTCGGTCACGCCATGGTCGGCGGCAAAGAGGAGCACGCGCGCAGGATCAGGATCGGGCTGCAGCGTGTTTTGGACGAGTGCGACGCGCAGGGCGAGGTCGTCGAGGCGTCCGAGTGCGCCGGGGGGCTTGGCCTTGGCGTCGAGGAGGGCCTGCACGTCGGCGGCGGTGAGGCGAGGCTGGGTCATCGGACGGGACAGACGCGCACCGTCCCGCACAGCCGGGGCGGACCGCGCCCCATGCAGCGTGGGGAGGAAGCGGCCGTAGCAGGGAGGTCTTCGGGCTATGACCGTTGCGCGACAGCGCCGGCGTTCCACCGGCTTTTCCACAGCGGGAGGACCGCTGCCCGCGTGGCGCGGGGGTCTACTACGCCCGCAAGATAGCGCGCGCCCTCTGCCGAGAACGCCCTTGTGCGAGCCCTCTCCCAAGACCCCGGCCCCTATGCAGCGGGGGCTCAGCCTTCGAGACTCCGGAGTAGCTCGTCGCGGCGCCCCCGAGCGAGGCTGAGCTCGATACCCCCGGTCAGTCGCACCGCATAATCCCCGCCGGGTGCCGTGAGCAGCGCCTCGACGGCATTGAGGCTGACGATCGTGGAGCGGTGTATCCGGAAGAAATCGCGCGAGTCGAGGCGGCGCTCCAGGTCGGAAAGCGAGAGACGAACCGGGTAGGGGGTGCTCGCATCCGACGTGTGCACGAGCGCATACGAGCGGTCCGCTTCGATGTGGGTGACGGTCTCCACAGGGACGACGCGCAACTCACCTCGCAGCGCCACAAGCAGGCGGCGAAGGGGCGCGTCGGGGGAGAGGGGGGCAGACGAGGTCGGCATGGAACGGTGCCGGTCAAGGCAGTGGGGCCAGCGAGCGGCGGGGGAGCGTCTGGGGCAGCCCGCAGGACAACTCAAGGGGGAAGAGAATACGATCTAATTTAGACTCGATCTAAAATACGGTGTGTGCCGTGCTCTCGATTCCCGGAAGGACCCCGGCAGAGCGGGCGGGCACTTCGTGCACGGGGGGTGTGCGAAACCTGTGTGAACGACCGCTGCTCAAGAAGGGCATCGTGCGGTTCGGCGCGGTGGGGTGCACGTCGCCGATGAGCTTTCCGGGAATCCCCTACAACGGGGGCGAAGTTGGTAATTTAGAATAGATCCAGATAGCGTCGTCCACCCCGCCTTCCTCCGCGCTCTCACCGTGCCCATCCGTCTGGTAACGCTCCTCTTCGCCCTCGTGCTCAGTGCCGGGGCCACGCAAGCGCAGCCCACTGCCGAGCGTGACGCCGACGTAGAGCGCGTCGTACGTGCCGACACCGTGCGGATGTCATCGGTCGTGGTCACGGCCACGCGTACGGCCAAGGAGATCGAAGATGTGGCTGTGCCCATCTCTGTGGTGAGCGCTGAGGAGATCGAGCGCCAGGGGGCCGTGCGCCTCGGCGACGTGCTCGCAGCCGTGCCCGGGCTGCACCTGTTCGACGACCACGGGACCGGCCTCCAGGTCCAAGGCTTCGACCCAGACTACACCCTCGTCCTCATCGACGGGCAGCCCGTGATCGGGCGCACCGCCGGCACGCTCAGCCTCGACCGCGTCACCGTCCAGGGCGTCGAGCGCATCGAACTCGTGCGGGGGCCGTCGTCCTCGCTCTACGGGAGCGAGGCCCTCGCGGGCGTGGTCAACATCATCACGTCGCGACCCAACGACGGCTGGGGCGGCACCGTGAGCCTGCGCGGTGGCTCCTACCGGACGAGCGACGCCGCGGCCGATGCCGAGGTCGGCTTCGAACGGGGCGGTGTACGGCTGCTCGTCAACCGCTATGCCTCGGATGGCTACGACCTGACGCCGGACTCGTTCAGCCCCACGATCCCGGCCTTTACGGACTGGACAACCGACCTGCGCGCGCACGTCGATCTCACCGACCGCGTCCGGCTCAGGCTCGGCGTTCGCGCTGCCATCGAAGATCAGGAGAGCGCCTTCGAAACCGATGGCACGCGCTTCGACGACGACGCGCGCCGGACCGACTGGAGCATCCACCCCGAGGCAGAGATCCGCCTCTCCGACGTACTTCGGCTGCGCACCACCCTCTACGGTGCGCAGTACAAGACCGAGACTCGCTACACCAACCAGGAGGACGGCAGCCTCTTCTACAGCGACGATTTTGATCAACGACTCGCCCGCGCCGAGACGCAGGTAGACGCACTCTGG
>JBCCLD010000409.1:0-4064 GCA_039027055.1 Bacteroidota bacterium | reverse complement strand
CGTCGGCGGCTACTTCTTTAGCCAAGACAACCGCTACCTCCTCTACGTCCAGGACAAGGGCGGCAACGAAGACTTCCACGTCTGGGCCGTCGACCTCAACGCGGAGGCGGAGACCGAGACCGGCGTGCCGCCCGCGCGCAACCTCACCGACATGGAGGGCGTCCGCGCGCTCATCTACGACGTCCCCGAGAACGACCCGGCCAACATCCTCGTCGGCCTCAACGACCGCGATCCGGCCTGGCACGACGTCTACCGCCTCAACCTGGAGACAGGCGACCTCACGCTGCTCATCGAAAACACCGAGCAGATCGCTGGCTGGATGACCGACCTCGACGGCGACGTCCGCCTCGCGCTGCGCACCGACCCGGGCACCGGCGAGACGCAGGTCCGCCCTGTGTCTGAGGACGGCGCGATCGGCGAGACGATCTACGCTTGCAGCGTCATTGAGTCGTGCAGCCCCGTCCGCTTCCACCCGGACGGCGACAAGGTGTACATGATCACCAACACCGGCGACCGTGACCTCATCGAGTTCGTCCTCTTCGACCTCAACACGCAGGAAGAGACGCTCATCGAGCGCGACCCCGAAGGCCGCGCCGACTTCGCCGGAGCGCGCTTCTCGGACCAGACCAATGAGATGGAGCTCACGTACTACAACGGCGACCGCGTCCGCCTCTATCCGAAGACGGACGCTGTGGAAGCCGACCTCGCCTTCCTCCGCGAGAACCTGCCCGACGGCGAGATCTACCCCGGCTCGACCGACCAGAGCGAGCGCTACGTGGTCGTCCGCGTCACCCAGGCCGTTGACCCTGGGTCGCGCTACCTCTTCGACCGCGAGGCACGCACCGTGACGAAGCTCTACACGTCGCGTCCGGAACTGCCGGTGGAGCACATGGCTCCGATGCAGGTCGTCCGCTACGAGGCGCGCGACGGCATGGAGATCCCAGCCTACCTGACGCTCCCGCAGGGCGTCGAGGCGACCAACCTGCCCGTCGTGATGCTCATCCACGGCGGCCCGTGGGCGCGTGACTCCTACGGCTACGACAGCTTCGCGCAGTTCATGGCCAACCGTGGCTACGCCGTGATGCAGCCCAACTTCCGCGGCTCGACGGGCTACGGCAAGGCGTTCCTGAACGCCGGCAACAAGGAGTGGGGCACCGGCGCGATGCAGCACGACATCACCGACGGCGTGCAGTACCTCATCGACGAGGGCATCGCCGATGCCGAGCGCGTGGCGATCATGGGCGGCTCCTACGGCGGCTACGCCACGCTGGCCGGCGTCGCGTTCACGCCCGACCTCTACGCCGGGGGCGTCTCCATCGTCGGCCCGAGCAACATCATCACGCTGCTCGAGTCGATCCCGCCCTACTGGGAGGCCGCGCGCACGATGTTCGCCACCCGCGTCGGCGACATGAACGACCCGGAGGAGCGCGCGATGCTCGAAGCGCAGTCGCCGCTCAACAGCGCCGACGAGATCATCTCGCCACTGCTCGTCATCCAGGGCGCCAACGACCCGCGCGTGAAGCAGCGTGAGAGCGACCAGATCGTCGTCGCGCTGCGTGACCGCGGCTTCCCGGTCGAGTACATGGTCGCGATGGACGAGGGCCACGGCTTCCGCGGCCGCGAGAACCGCACGGCGATGTTCGCCAAGGTCGAGGCGTTCCTCGCCGACCACGTCGGCGGGCGCTACCAGGCCGACATGCCGGAGGACATCAGCACCAAGCTCAGCGAGATCATGGTCGACCCGGCCACAGTTACCGTCACCGACCCGAACGCCAGCGCCGGGACGCCTGACCTCTCGTTTGAGGACGCCACCCTCACGCCGCGCTCGATGACCTACGACGTCGTCATGAACATCCGCGGCCAGGCGATGCCCCTCGACGGCGCCAAGCGCATCATCACGGCGATTGAGCACGACGGCCAGCCCGCCTACGCCATCGTAGACCATGCCACGCTGCCTGCTGCGATGGGCGGCCTGGCCCTCCGTGACTCGTTCGTGGTGGCCCAGGGCAGTCTCAAGCCACTCGCGCGCACGATGAACCAGGGCTCGATGTCCATCGAGATGGGCTATGGCGACCTCGCCATCGAGGGCGTGATGTCGGCCCCGCAGGGCTCCATGCCGATGAGCAAGACGCTCGACGTCCCGGTCGTCGCTGACGGTCTCGCGATGGAGGTCGCGCTCGGCACGCTCCCGTTGGAGGTAGGCTACACGGCGCAATACAACGCCTTCGCGCCGGCCACCCAGCAGGTGCAGAACCACATCGTCACCGTGACGGGCATGGAGACCGTTGAGGTCCCCGCAGGCACGTTTGAGACGTTCGTCGTGGAGATCGACAAGGTCGATGCGACGGACGACATGACGCTCTACATCGACGCCGAAACACGCGTGGGTGTGAAGAGCACCTCGACGCTGCCTGCTCAGATGGGCGGCGGCACCGTGGTCTCCGAACTCACGAGCATGGCCGACGCCATGACGAGCGAGCCGTCCGACGACGCCAGCGGCGAATAACCGCAGCGTTCCGACTGACGAGTCCCACAGGGGCGGTGCCAAAGGGTGCCGCCCCTGCTTGTTTGCGCGCTACTCGTTGTCGTGCGCTATTCGTCGTCGTTGCGTAGGTCGCGCGCGCGGAGGGTGTGGGACCAGAGGAGCGTCCCGTCCACGTCGTAGGCGTTGAGTTCCATCACGCGGTCGGTGCGCGGACCGGAGAGCGAGAGGGTCCCGTAGTGCCGCTGCGTGACAAACGTGCCGGGCACCCGGTCGGGGTTGTCCTGCTCCTGCCGCGCCGACGAGGCCCCCGCCGTCAGCGGCGACGAGGTGAAGTCGAAGAGCGGGTAGCGCCCAGGGCGGTCGATGCGGATCAATTCGCCATGATGGCGATCGCCAGAGAGGAAGACCACACCTTCAATGCCGCGCTCGTCGATGGCGTTGAGCAGGCGTTGTCGTGCGTGGGGGTAGGTCGCCCAGTTCTCGAAGAGCGGGAAGCGGTTGAGCACCTGGCCCCCGCTCACGACCACCTTAAACGGGGCCCGGCTTGCCGTGAGCGCGTCGATGAGCCACTGCTCCTGCGCGTCGCCGAGGACGGTCTTCTCCGGGGTGCGGGGTGCGTCGGACGGGCTGCGGTGGTAGCGGTTGTCGATCAGGAAAAACTCAACATCGCCCCATTGGAAATGTCCGAAAACGCCCGGCGTCTCGCGGAGGCCGTAGGTCGGGTTGGCCCAGTAGCGCTTGAACGCGTCGAGCGTCTCCCCCTTCAGGACGTACGAGCGGTCGGAGTTGTTGGGGCCAAACTCGTGGTCGTCCCAGGTCGCAAAATGGTGCGTGGCGGCGAGGAGCGGCTGCATCTCTGGAAGCGCCCGCGTGTGGCTGTAGCGGTAGTCGATGCCGCGCTCGGACCACCAGTCGACCTCCCGGAGGTAGACGTTGTCGCCGAGCCAGAGCATCGCGTCCGGCTGTTGGGCGGCGATGGATTTGTAGATCTGGTAGTCGCCACCGTAGGCGTTGCCGGGGCGGTCAAAGGGCGGGTCGTTGATGTAGGCGCACGAGCCGAACGCGATGGTGAACGGCGGCGGGTCGCTGCGCCACTGCCAGAGCATCTGCGTCTGGAAGACCGTCGGATACGGCCGTGCGACGACCTCGCCGTTGAGGACGACGTCGTAGACGTAGCGCGCGCCCGGTTCCAGCCCGAAGAGCACGATCTGGGCCGTGAGCCACGAGCCGTGGTCCGCGCGGACGATGTCGGAGACCTCGAAGTCGGTGGTGCTGCCCTCGGGGCGATAGCGCACCTGCACGTCGGCAGGCTGCGTGGTCTGGACCCACACGGCCACCTCGCGGTGGGTGCTGTAGCCGAGCATCGGCCCCGACTTGAGGAGCGATTCCTGCGCGAGCGTCAGGGGTGCCGCGAGCAGCAGGACGAGGAGGACGAGGCTGGATGAGCGGAGACGCATGAGACGGGACGGGCAGCGGTGAGACAAGCAGCAGGGCACTGCAAGATCGCCTTCGGTCCTGACTTCGCGACACCCCGGTGGGTGGGCGCAAACGGGAAGCGGCCCCGCGACGAGGTGTCGCG
>JBCCLD010000408.1:0-4072 GCA_039027055.1 Bacteroidota bacterium | reverse complement strand
TCTGCGCGTTCGGCTTTGGACGTGACAGGGTAGCTGATTCGGTCAACCACCCCTGTCCCCTCCTATCCAGGAGGGGAACTGCATTAGCAGCTTCCATACATGGCTTCAGATAACGCAAAAGACCGGTTGTCCATGCACTAGACCAGGAGGCCAGGCAACTCCATGGGCGGCTACAGCACGGCTGGCCAGAAAAGCTGGTCGATGCGCTCCTACGTCCAGGATTGCTGGAAGGAGCGATACAGCATCGAGTTTGAAGATGCTGCGAATGACCGTTCCAGCTGAAAAGGACGTCCCCAGAGCCGAGTGTATTTCGGCGTGTGACTCAGCGCTAGTCACGTGCGTGGTAGTCGCCCTGGGCGATCCACTTAAACGTGGTGAGTGCGTCGAGCCCCATAGGGCCGCGTGCATGGAGCTTCTGGGTGCTCACCGCGACCTCCGCGCCGAGGCCAAACTGCCCGCCGTCGGTGAAGCGCGTGGAGGCGTTGACGTAGACCGCCGCGGAGTCGATCTCGTTGAGGAAGCGCACGGCGTGGGCAGGCGTCTCTGTGAGGATCCCGTCGGAGTGCTGCGTCGAGTGGGCATGCACGTGCGTGATGGCTGCGTCGAGACCGTCTACGACACGAAGGCCTAGCGTGAGGCCGAGCCACTCCTGGTCAAAGTCCTCGGGGCCAACAGGCGCGATCGGCAGTCCGTCCACGTTGGCGAGGTGCGACATCGAGGCGTCGTCAGCGCGTAGCTCGACGCCGTGCTCAGAGAGGGCCGATGCCACGCGCGGGAGCAAGTCGGCGGCGACCGCGTCGTGGACGAGTAGCGTGTCGAGCGCGTTGCAGACGCTCGGGCGCTGCACCTTCGCGTTCACAATCACAGGAATTGCGCGGTCGAGGTCGGCGGTGTCGTCCACAAAGAGGTGGCAGATGCCGATGCCGCCCGTGATGACGGGGATCGTGCTTTCCTCCTTGCACAGCCGGTGCAGGCCCGCGCCGCCGCGCGGAATGAGCATATCGACGTAGGCGTCCAGACGTAGAAGTTCACGCACGAGGGCGCGGTCAGTGCTCTCGATGAGTTGCACGCACGCCTCGGGTAGTCCCACGCTCGACAGTGCCTCGGCGAGCGCCCGCGCGAGAGCGATGTTAGACCGGAGGGTCTCTGAGCCGCCGCGCAACAGTGCTGCGTTGCCCGCCTTCAGGCAGAGCGTTGCGATGTCTACCGTGACGTTGGGTCGCGCCTCGTAGATCACGCCGACGACGCCGAGCGGCACCGTCCGACGCTTGAGCCGCAGTCCGTTGTCGAGTGTCCGCTGGTCGAAGTCGCGCCCGACCGGATCGGGTAGGTCAGCGACCTTGCAGGCGTCGTCGGCGAGCGCTTGCAGGCGCTTTGGCGTCAGCAACAGGCGGTCAAGGAGGGCGTCGGTCAGCCCGTTCGCTCGGCCTGCGGCCACATCCTCCGCGTTCGCCGTCAGGATGGTGTCTGCATGCCGTTCGATGGCCTCGGCGATGGCAAAAAGGGCAGCGTTCTTCTCGTCGGTAGTGGCGACGGCGAGCGCGCGGCTGGCCTCTTGGGCGGCACGACCCAACGCAGGCAGATCAACGGTAGTGGCTTGCATGTGCTATCGTTCAGATAAAGAGCAGTGGACGAGAAACAAATGACGACCGCTCACACCAAAATCAGGTCGTCGCGGTGGATGGCCTCGTCGCCGAGCGTGAAGCCAAGGATGTCGGCGATGGACGTGGACTGGTGGCCAGCGAGAAGGCGGAGCTCGACGGCGTCATAGCGGGCAATGCCGCGCCCGAGGTCAGTGGTTTCGGTTTGCCGAACGATACGCACGGCGTCGCCTCGCCGAAAGGTACCCTCTATCGCCACGATACCAACCGGCAGGAGGGAGGCGCCGTCTTGAGCCAAAGCACGTGCCGCGCCGGCGTTGACGACGAGCGTACCGGAAGGGGGCGGCCCGGCGAAGATCCAACGCTTGCGGCTTGCGAGCGGTGTCTCGACCGCTGGGAAGCGTGTTCCGACCGCCTCACCGCGTGCGATACGAAGAATCACGTCGGATGCGCGACCGGCGGCGATCACAACGTCCGTTCCGGCCCGGCGTGCGGCATCGGCGGCCTGCAGCTTCGTCGCCATGCCCCCCGTGCCTTGCGTGGTGCCGGCGCCTCCAGCCAACTCTTGGAGGGTGGCATCAATGGTGCGGACTTCGGGGATCAGTTCAGCAGCAGGGTTGGTGCGTGGGTCGGCGGTGAAGAGACCGGCCTGGTCGGTGAGCAGCAGCAGGAGGTCAGCGCGGGCAAGGACGGCAGCATAGGCCGAGAGGTTGTCATTGTCGCCGACCTTGATCTCGGCCGTCGCGACGGCGTCGTTCTCGTTCACGATGGGCACGATGCGTCGGCTCAGCAGCGCGTCGAGCGTGTCGCGGGCATTAAGGAAGCGGCGGCGGTCCTCCACATCGTCCCGGGCGAGGAGGACCTGCCCGACGTGTAACCCGAAGAGGTCGAACAGCTGCGCCCACACGCGCATCAGACGGGGCTGCCCGACGGCGGCGAGCAGTTGCTTCTCTACCACGCCGCCGGGGTGTTCGTCGTCGGCAAGCCCAAGTTCTTCTCGGCCCGCGGCGACGGCCGCGCTCGACACGACGAGCACGTCGTGACCCTCCGCGTGCAACGTGGCACACTGCCGGACCAACTCCACGAGGTGGGCTCGGTCTAGACGCGCCGTCCCTCCGGTCAGGACACTCGTGCCCAGCTTGACGACGATCCTCATCGGCTATGAGAAGGAGGATTCTGGCTTTGAGATTGAGTCGTCCGTACTGATATCGTGTCCCTAAACGCAATCATGAACCGAACATCATCCATCCAAAATGTCAAGGTCGTCGGGGTCGTAGAGCATGCCGGTACAGAGGCACATCTTGCGTTCGGTGCGGGTGAGGATGTCGAAGTTTGGGCAGCTCTGGCACCCTTTCCAGAACACCTCGTCCTGTGTCAACTCGCTGAACGTCACGGGGCGGTAGCCAAGGTCGGCGTTGATCTTCATCACCGCCAGGGAGGTCGTGATGCCAAAAATCTTCGCCTCGGGGTAGCGTAGCCGCGACAGGTCGAAGATGGCCTGCTTGATGCGACGGGCGAGCCCCAGCTTCCGAAAGTCGGGCGCGACAATCAGGCCCGAGTTGGCGACGTACTTCCCGTGCGTCCAGGCCTCAATGTAGCAGAACCCTGCGAACGCAGGTCGATCTTGGCCTGCCACGTCGGCCAGGGCGAGGACGGCACGCCCCTGCTGCATTTTTTTGCGCACGTACGCGGGCTCTCGCTTGGCGATGCCTGTCCCGCGTGCCTTCGCCGCCAAGGCCATCACCGCGCAGATTTCCTCCGCATACGAAGCATGCTCTGGGCCAGCGACGACGATGTCGACGGCAACGGTGGTGGAAGCGGGCACGAGTAGCAGCGCTGGGGTCAGGGAGCGAGCGATTCGTATGAAACGCACAAAAGAGAACGTTCTACAAACCTTCCGTCCCCCATTCGTTCCTTGCGCGACGAAAGACGACGTTGGAAGGTCCCGCCAGCGAAATTTAGGCCGTGTGGGTTCTAAGCACTGTCAGTCTGCTTGGGCGGTTGCGAAGGGTACCCATCGCGTGGTAAGCCGGGCGAGGACTGTGCCGGCGCGTCGTACGGTGTGCAGCCAGCCACCGGGTCGAGTCGCCGCTTCCACATCGACCAGGTGTGGAAAGCCGATTTCGCGTTCGATAAAGAGGTCGAACGCCATACAAACGTGGGCCTGATTGTAGGCCGGTGGTACGCTCTCGGTCGCCCACTCGACGAACCGCCCGTGGTTCGCGTGACCGTTCAAGTCTAGATCAGCTCGACGCACACCGATGATGGTCTTGTACTCTGAGTCGGTGACGATAGGAGGGCGCTCGCGTTCGTCTGCGGCAAAGGGGCGCGGATGCTCCGGCACTTCCACGGTCGAGAGCTGGGTGGGCAGGCGGGCGGGGCGCCGCCGAGCCGAGTCGAGGACGAACCAGCTGCTCGTAGCCCTGGCAATCTGCCGTCCCCGCTGATCGGTTACGACGTACTCCCGGAAC
>JBCCLD010000407.1:0-4086 GCA_039027055.1 Bacteroidota bacterium | reverse complement strand
GCAGGGCAACATCCTCGTCTCCGAGGAAACGGTCCAGGCCATGGCCGACACGTACCTCGCCACGGAAGGCGGTCTCGGTGACAAGCTCGTCGCGGCGATGCTCGCGGGCGGCGCGGCGGGTGGCGACAAGCGCGGCGAGCAGAGCGCGGCGCTCCTCATCGTGAAGGAGGGCGCGGGCTACGACGGCCAGGACAACTACGTCGACATCTCGGTCTACGACCACCCCACGCCCCTCGACGAACTCGACCGGCTCTACCGCCTCAACAACCTCTACTTCTCCGACACCGACCCTGCCGACCAGATCGAGGTCACCCCTGAGATCGCCCGCGAACTGCAAACCATCTGGCAGACGCGCGGCTTCTACGACGGCCCGCTCGACGGCGAGGTGGACACCCAGTTCCAGCAGATCCTCACCGACTACATGGGCTGGGAGAACTACGACCTCCGCATCGACGAGGTACAAGCCGCCGACGTGGCCGCGGGCGAGCCGCTGCTCATCGACCGCGAGGTGCTGGCCGACATCCGCGCGGTGTTCTCGGAAGGACGGTACAAGTAGAAGGCAAAAGGATGAAGGCAGAAAGGGAGACAACGCGGAGCATGGCGTGCCTCGTCGGCATGGTCGCGTTGGCTGGCATGCTGGTCCTATCGCTGGCAGCGTGTGGGCAGCCGGGGGAGCCCATGCCAGGTTCGGTGGAGCCCGTCAGTGACCCTGCCTCAGATTCGCCGTTCGTGGTGGTGTTAGGCATCGGGCAGGACGCGGGCGTGCCGCAGACGGGGAGCTACCGGCATCCCGGTTGGCAGGACGCAGCGCAGCGGCAGCGCGTGGTGAGCCTCGGTCTCGTCGATCCCGCCACGGGCGAGCGCTGGCTCTTCGAGGCCACACCCGACCTCCCGGATCAACTCTATCACCTCGACAGCCTCGCGCACGCCGTCGGGCCAGACGCCGCCACCCCGCTTGCCCGCAGTGGCCTCTCGGGCGTCTTCGTCACGCACGCGCACATCGGGCACTACACGGGGCTGATGTACCTCGGCCACGAGGCGATGGGCGCGCAGGCGATGCCCGTCTACGCGATGCCGCGCATGGCCGCGTTTCTCACGGAGAACGGTCCGTGGAGCCAACTCGTCCGCTACGACAACATCGCCCTTCAGGTGCTGGCCGACGGCGAGTCCGTGCGGCTCAACGAGCGGCTCGCCGTGACGCCGTTCGTCGTGCCGCACCGCCAGGAGTTCTCCGAGGTCGTCGGCTACCGCATCGAGGGGCCGTCGCGCTCCGTACTGTTCATCCCCGACATCGACAGCTGGGAAGACTGGGACGAGGCCAGCGGCGGGGGGCCGCGCATCGAAGCCGAGATGGCCCGGGTGGACGTGGCCTACCTCGACGCGACGTTCTACGCCAACGGCGAGATTCCGGGACGCGATATGTCGGGCTTCCCACACCCGTTCATCGTGCATAGCATGGACCGGTTTGCTCCGCTGCCCGACGCCGAGCGGGCCAAGGTGCGGTTCATCCATCTCAACCACACCAACCCGGCGCTGCGTCCCGACAGCGCCGCCCGCGACACGATTGTAGCGCGTGGCCTCCGGGTGGCTGAGACCGGTGAGGTCGTAGGGCTCTGACGCAGCGCGGGCCGCCACACCAGAGTGCAGCGGCCCGCGCCGTGGGCAGATGACCGGGAGGGGGTGCTACTGCAGCACGGTCATCTGGCCATTGAGGGTTTCGGAGACGGCCCCCATCTGCACGTCGATACGGTAGAGGTAGGTGCCCGACGAGAGGCTCGAGGCATTCAGGTCGAGGGTGCGCGTGCTGCCGCCGACGAAGCTGCGCGGGGCGATCGAGAGGACTTCCCGGCCCAGCACGTCGTAGACGCGCGCGCTCACCTCGGCTTCTTCGGGGAGGTCGAAACGGAGCTGCGTTGTCGCGGCGAACGGGTTCGGGTAGTTGGGCTGCAGCGCGATCTCCTCGATCAGGCCCTCGGCGTTGGCACCGCCGCCCTGCGCGACCGTTGGGTCGTCTGCGTCCGGCAGCGGAGCCACCTTGAGCGCACCGGCGCGGCCGTCCGGAGCGACCGCCATCAGGCGGAACGCGGGCAGCTTCTGCGTCGAGCAGATATCGCAGGGCGTTGACTCGTCGTCCGGCGTGAGGAAGCCCGAGGCGAGGACCGCGCCGCCGAGGCCGCCGACCCGAAGCGTGAAGGCCGGAGCGAAGAACGCGGCGATCACCTCGCCGTCGAACGATACGTCGATGATGTAGTCGCGGCGGGCGCTGGGCGAGAAGTAGCGCGTGATATCGCCGTAGGTGATGGTCGCGCTGCGGCCGTCGTAGTTGTCGCGAAGGCTGAGGCTCACCGTCGGGGCATCGGGAGCCCCGTGGAAGGCGTTGGCCGACACGCGCGTGAGGCGCGGCGCGGTGGTCACGGCCGCCTCCTTGATCTGGAGGGCGAAGCTGATGTCGCGCCCGTCGGGGTTGCCCGAGAAGGCCGGCTGAGCCTGCTGCACGACGCCCGAGGCTGCGGCCTGGTAGTTGACGCCGGCCTCCAGGTCGAGGCTGAAGGTGCCGAAGGTGGTAGCGCCACTGACTGCGGTCCCCGCATTCGAGTCGCTCGACATCACCGTGACCTCCGTCGTGCCGGCGGCGACATCGAGGTAGGGCGTCGCCTTGCGGAAGCGCAGGTTGTCAACAGCCAGGGTGCCGTCCACGTAGACATCGACGAAGAAAGCGGCAGGGTCCGGGCTGTTGTGGATGACCTGCACCTTGGCGGTTTCTACGACCTGCCCGCGCAGTTCGCCACTCGGGATGTCGTTCGAGTGGATGTTGACGTAGAAGCCTCCAGCGAGGAGGGTAGCGGCCTGGGCCTCCGTGAGCGAGAAGGTGTTCATGGACGCATCGAAGCTGCCGCCCCGGTTGTCGTCGTTGATCGAGGGCGTCAGGGCGAACGCGACGGGTCCGTTGGCTCCGGCGGGTGCCTCGTGAAGGTGCGCGCCGATGCCGAAGTTGAAATCGCTCTCCAAGCCCTCGAAGGAGCCCGTGACGGTGAGCGAGTTGTCGTCGCTGTTGAACGTGGCGAAGACGACGCCGGAGGCCGTCGAGGCGTTAGCGGGGACCTCGTTCTGGCCGGAGAGCTTGGCACCGAACTGGGTGGCCTCGGCAGAGACCTGGGGGGCGGCTGCGAGAAGAGCGATCAGAAGCAACACACCAAGCGTGCGGCCACCCGCACGCAGAAGCGTAGCGATAGACATGAAGTGGAGGGGGTTGAGGGCGATGGCGGACCCTAGTCGTTCCGGTCGTGGTGGACGCCGGGGCCTCAGGGCCGCAGCGCACCGAATCATCCGGGGCGACGCCGGGGTAACTCACCGCGTATCCCTCCAGTTACGCAGCTTGTCGCTAATAAACAGCGCAGTATACGGTAGCGCGACCTACAAAAGACAGGCGAGACGTAAACAAAATGCAACCGGCGCGGCCATTGAAGCCGCGCCGGTTGCACAAACGCTAAGCGCTGAGTGGAGGGGGGCTGTCTAGCGGACCACCGTCATGCGCCCGGTCTCGCTGCGCGTCTCGGTGCCCATCTGCGCCTCCACGCGGTAGACGTAGGCGCCCGAGGCGAGGCTGCTCGCATCGAGGTCGAACGTCTGGTTGGTCCCGGCGGCGAGGCGCGTCGGGGCGATCTCAGCCACGGTGCGGCCCAGCACGTCGTAGACCCGCAGGCTCACGTCGGCGTCCTGCGGCAGGTCGAAGCCGATGCGCGTGGTGGCGGCGAATGGGTTGGGGTAGTTGCCGCGGAGCGCGAAGGTCTCCGGCAGCGCCCCGTTGCCGTCCTCGTTGCTGACGGCCTCCGGCAGGATGGCCGTCCCACCGTCGCCGAAGACAGCGAGCAGCGCGAACGCCGGCAGGTCGTCCGAGGGGGGCGAGAGGTAGCCCGAGGCGAGCACCGTCACGGCACCGCCACCTGCACCCGCGAGGGGCGCCGTGAAGTCGCCGACGGTCACCGCGCGGTCAGCGGTGGTGATGCGCACCGTGTAGTCGGCCGCAGGCACGACCGTGTAGTCGGTGATGCCCTGGTAGGGCGCATCCTCCGCCAGCACGACCGG
>JBCCLD010000406.1:0-4105 GCA_039027055.1 Bacteroidota bacterium | reverse complement strand
GGAAGCGCTCCGGCAGATCGTCTGCGGCCGGCGGCTCGCTGAGCATCTGCGCGCCCGCGCGACGCCCGGGGACGGACTTCTCGAAGAGGGTGACGCCCGCGTCGTCCAGGGGCATGCGTTCTAGCGTTTCTGGACGGTGCGCCGCCCTCGGCGGCCACAGTCACGCCTGTAGCCTTCATGGACAGCACGGCGGACATCCACCATGCCATCTGGCTCGATGGGGCACTGCGCCTCACCGGTCCCGCTCCCCAGCGCGCCGTGGACCACCCGACTTCGCCCCACTTCGCACCCGACTCCTCCACCCGCGACTGGGCAGGCGACATCGCTGCCGCGCGCTTCTTGGGAGACGACCCTACCGGACGACGCTGGTTCACCGCTCCCAACAATGCCGTCTACGTAACCCGTGCTCACCGAGGAGACCCGGCGCCCGCTGTTCAGGTCTTGCCCGAATCGCCGGGTGCCTCACCCACCCGGCTCCTGTTCGACGCAAACGGGACCGGCTGGCTCGCCTCCGAGACGGGCGTCGTGCGGCTGGCCGCCGACCTGCAGCCGCGCGGACGGCCCAAGGCGCTCCTTCGCCGCGTGAGTACCATCGAGGGCGACTCGATGCTGGTGGGCACATCGGCTCCAGCAACTCCCCTCGTGGTGCCCTACAAGCACGGCGGCGTTCGCTTCAGCTTCGCTAGTCCGGTGTTCGAGTACGCCGACCTGGTCACCTACCGGGTTCGACTCGACGGCCTCTCGGAGCGCTGGAGCGACTGGGAGGCGGAGACCTACCGCGACTTCGTCAACCTCAGCGAGGGCACCTACACCTTCCGCGTCCAGGCCCGGGACGCGCTCGGCCGTACTAGTGACGAGACCCTCTTGACGTTCAGCGTCCTGCCGCCGTGGTACCGCACCTGGTGGGCCTTTGTGCTTTGGATGTCGGTCGGGATCGCCGTTGTCATCGGGATCGCGTGGGGCTACGGCCGCTATCGAGGGCAGCAGTTGGCCCTCCGCAACGCCTCGCTCGAACGGGCGGTCGCCCAGCGGACTAGCGAGATCGTCCGTCAGAAGCAGGAGGTCGAGCACCAGCGCGCTGAGACTGAGCGCCAGCGCGCCGCGCTCCAACAGGCCAACGGCGAACTCCACCGGCTCAACCACAGGCTCGAAGGCCGTACCGTCGAGCTGCGCGAGGCCCTCGAACAGAACAAGGAGTTCCTCGGCGTGGCCGCCCACGACCTCAAGAACCCTCTCGGCGGCATCGCGGGCATCGCGGAGGTGCTGCTCGATGGTGAGGCGGACCTCAGTCCCAACGAGCAGCGCGAGAGCCTGTCGATGATCCACGCCTCAGCGCTCCGTGGGGTCGAACTCATCACCAACCTGCTTGACGATGGGCATGCGCTGTCCGCGGGGCCGGTCCTGCACAAACGTCTGGAGGACGTGGTCAAGCTCACGCATGCCGTGGTGCGCTGGAACGTGCCCCAGGCCGAAGCCAAGCGCATCGCCATCCGCGTCGAGACGCCCACGCACCTATGGGCAGACCTCGACGCCAGCGCGATACAGCGGGCGTTTGACAACTACCTGTCGAACGCCGTCAAGTATAGTCCACCGGGGTCAAGCATTGAGGTTCGCCTCAGGCCTACGGACGACGCCTGGGCTCACTTCGAGGTGCGCGATGACGGACCTGGCCTCACCAGCGATGATCAAGCGGTGGCCTTCGGCAAGCTCCAGCGGCTCTCGGCCCGGCCCACCGGCGGCGAGCACTCGACGGGCCTCGGCCTCTACATCGTCAAGCAGCTCGTGGAGGCCCACGGCGGCGAGGTCGGCGTCGACTCGGTACCCGGAGACGGGGCCACGTTCTGGCTCCGGGTGCCGCTGACGCCGCAGGAGACAGGCGTGACGGCGGCAGCTTCTGAGGGAGAAGTCCCCGCATAGTTTGACACGAAGTCGGGCAAGAGCACCAGGACATAAGGCTCGCCCGCCAGCCACACGCGATACGCGCTCTGAGGTGTAGCCGAGCGTAGTTTCGCGCGGCGGACAGGACCGACCGTGGTTGCCCTCCGCCCTGCCCGCTCTCTGCCCCTCGCCCGCCCGTCTCCGGCATGCACCTCGCCGACCTCCTGCTCCTCGCGCTCGACGGGCTGCGCTCGAACCGCACTCGCAGCCTCATGACGCTCGCAGGCGTCGCTGTCGGGGTGGCCGCACTGCTGGCCCTGCTCAGCTACGGCGCCGGCCTCCAGCGCCTCGCCCGCGCCGAGTTCGACGCGCTCGCGCTCTACAACACCCTGCGCGTCACCTCCACGCCCACGCCCATTTCAGGCTTCGGCGACCTGACCGTGCGCACGAGCGATCCCGCCTCGCGCGTCGCCGAGGTGCCCGTCACCGACAGCCTGCTTGCGGCCATCGAGACGCTGCCCGGCGTGGTGGCCGCCTACCCGGAACTCACGTTTCCCGCCCGGCTGCTGTCCGGCGAAAAGGAGATCGACGTGATGACCGACGGCGTCCCGCTCTCGATGCGCACGGTGCCCGGCTACAGCCCCGAGCACGGCACCTTCTTCGAGACGGCGGCGGACACTGCGGCGTTCGTCTCGGTCTCGATGCTGGAGCGGCTCGACCTCGGCCCGCCGGAGGACGCCGTCGGCAAGACGGTAGAGCTCCTCGTGCCCACGCTCGACATGGACGAGCTACGGCGCTCCATGATGATGATCAGCTTCGGCCTGAAAGCCGTGCCGATCCGGTCGGTGACCTACCCGGTCCGCATCGCGGGGGTGCTGCCCGACGAGAACCAGCAGCTCACCGGGTTCGCGCGCCTGGTGCTGCCGCTCGACTATGCCGCGTCGCTCCCGAAGATCACGTTCTTCTCCAGCCTCGACCTCATCCTCCGCGACTCCAACAGCGACGGCTATGGGGCCGCGCGCGTGCAGGTCGCCGAGGAGAAGGACTACGGCGACGTCAAGGCCGCCATCGAGGAGACAGGCGTCTTTGCGACGGGCTTCCGCGAGCAGTTCGCGCAGATCGAGCGGCTCTTTCGCGTGATGGACCTCTCGCTCGCCATCGTCGGCATCATCGGGCTGCTCGTGGCCACGCTCGGCATCGCCAACACGATGGCGATGAGCGTGCTGGAGCGGACCGCCGAGATCGGCGTGATGAAGGCCGTCGGCGGGCGACGGCGCGACATCCGGCGGCAGTTCCTCGTCGAGAGCGGCGTGCTTGGCGTGATCGGCGGCGTGATCGGCGTCGTCGTCGGCTTCGGGTTCGTGCGGCTGCTCAGCTACGGCGTGCAGCGCTTCCTCGAAAGCCGCGCCGTGCCGCCCATCGACGTGTTCTACACCTCGCCGTGGCTGGTGCTCGGCTGCATCGCCATCGCCGTCGCGGTGGCCGTGCTTGCGGGCGTATGGCCGTCGTCCCGCGCCGCCAAGCTGGAGCCCGTTGCGGCGCTCCAGCGGACGTAGTGTCGGTGGTTCAGTGACCCAGTGCGTCCGTGACTCAGAAGAGGCCGCTTTCGAGACACGGCGTCTTTTTCCGAAGCGTCTTTTTCTGACGACGTGACCGTGCTGGGGTGTTCGCTGGTCCCCGCAGGAATCTAGGCAGGCACGGCCTCCGGGCGGGTGACGCGGCCGAGCGTGCGGTCGAGCGCCGCCGCGTCGGGCACGATGCTGTCGAGTACGCGCGCGGTCGAGAGCACGCCTGGCATGCCCGCGCCCGGGTGCGTCCCGCCGCCGACGAGGAACAGGCCCTCCACGTCCTCCGACTTGTTGTGCGGACGGAAGTAGGCGCTCTGCAGCAGGACCGGCTCGAAGGAGAACGCGGCGCCCTTGTACGAGAGGTAGTCGTCGCGGAAGCCCTGCGGGTCGAGCGTGATGCTCGCCGTGAGGTGCTCCGAGAGGCCCGGCATGACCGTCGACTCGAGGTAGTCCTGGACGGCCTGGCGGTACTGCTCGACCTGCGTGCTCCAGTCGGTGCCGCTCTCCAGGTGCGGGACGGGCGAGAGGACGTAGTAGCAGTCGTGCCCGGGCGGAGCCATCGAGGCGTCGGTAGCCGAGGGGCGGTGGAGGTAGAGCGAGAAGTCCTTCGCGAGGTACTTGTGCGTAAAGATGTCGTCGAGCAGTTCGCGGTAGCGCGG
>JBCCLD010000405.1:0-4108 GCA_039027055.1 Bacteroidota bacterium | reverse complement strand
GGCACGATTCAGGAAGCCTGAGATAGAAGTAGTTCGTCCCTTCCACCACGTATTCGTCGCCGCAGGCACCACGGATGGCATCCTGAAGGTCGTGAGGCATGTACAGGCGAACCTCGCGCCGATACTGGAACTCGCCCCCGCTCGGATCGAGGGTGGCTTGAAGCGCGGCCACCAGCAGGTAGTGGTTGGCAAGACGCACGCGCGTGGCCTCGTCGCGGATCAGCGCGATGCGGCCCGACGAGATCAACTCGTCGTAGGTGCCGCGCTGCGAGGTGATTTCCCAGCGCTGGCTCGCCTGGTAGAGGTTGACGAGGAACGCGGTAGGGGATGGACTGGAAGGTTCGGTGTAGCCTTCCAGCGCGGCCACTCCGTGAGCCCGCGCAACGCCGTAGTAGTCGACCCCGTGCCTCCAGGTCTTGATCTCGGACGCGAGGTCATTCTCAAGGCGCACGAGCAACGCCCTCGCCGAGCTTCGGTCTTGGCGGGCGGTGTTCCAGTTCGAGACCTGGAGGCCAATGAACACGCCGAGCACGACGATCACCAGGTCGATCCCGATGGCCGTCCAGTTCTGCTCCTGCACGTGTTTGAGGACGCGGCGGAAGATCATGGCGTGCCTCGGATCTCGGCGTCGATGACAGCGATGGCGCGCTCGGTCGTGGCAATCAGCCCGTCGAAACCGATGTGCATCCCAGCGGAAAACCCGGCCCACTCGGTCAGCGCGGGGTGGACATCCGGGTGGGCCCGAATCGCCGACACCGCCGCAGAGGCGACCTCGGGCGACACCCCGGCGGGGCAGTCGGCGAGGTAGGTCTCCTCGCCATCGCTGAGTTCGAAGCAGTCTGTCCAGTATGGCTCGTGCGCAGCGAGTGGGATCAGACCGCGCACAAGAGAGCGATAGCGCGGGGGACGCTCCAGTGGCGACGCGATCTGATCGTACTGGCGCAGGTAGTCCTCCATCGCGCTGAGGACCTCGCGGCTGCGCGGCCAGCCGTTCCTCCGCATCTCGTCGTACGTCGAGCGCGCCACGATGTGCTGCTGCCACTGCGAGGCGTGGAAAAAGTCGACGAGCCGCGGCCAGCAGTCCTCGCCGCACTCAGCACCCGTATCCAGGAACGCGACCGACCGCGCCCCAGACTGGGCGACCTGATCGAACGCGCGTCGCTTGATGGCCACCTGCTCCACCGACTCCGCCAGCTCGATGCGAAGCTCGGCGAGGAGCCGTCCTTCGCGCGCCGCCTCGGCCCGCGACTCGTTCCAGTTACCGAGCTGGATACCTAGGAACACACCGACGACCACGATCACGAAGTCAATCGCGATGGCGGTCCAGTTCAGGTCCTTGACGTGCTGAGCGATGCGGCGAAAGAGCATCAGAGCGGGTTCGATCAGGAGGCGGGCGCGTAGCGTTCAGCCACGACGCCTTGGGCCTCGGTCGCTCCGAGCGTGCAGGTGTCCAGCGTGGCATCGAGCGCAGCGAGGCGGTCCACGTGCGCGGCCACGTCCACGCGGAGGAGCACGAGCGCGGCGACGGTCGGCACGACGGCCATCGCGGCGAACATCTGGGGCGGCGACAGCACGGCCACGAGCGGCCCCATCATCGCCGAGCCGGCCACCAGACCGAGGTTGCCTATCGCCATGTAGAGCGAGAACTGAACGCCTGCGACGGGCTTCCAGCAGAGCGCCATGCACACCGCGAAGAAGGCAATCTGGGCGAGGACCTGCGCCGTGAGCCAGAGCAGCAGGTACGCCTCGACGACGAGCGCCGTCCGCCATACCGGGGCCGCCAGCGCCATCGCGACGGCCACGATCACCAGCACGAACATCGCCGCACGGACGGCCCGCGCGCGCCCCAGCCACTGCACCAGCCACCCGCCCCCGACCATGCCGATGAGGCCACCCACGAGCGTACCGGCGGCCTTGGCATTCGAGAACGCGGTGGCGGTCCACCCGAGGTGCTGCACGGCGAACACGGGTCCGTAGGCATCGAACAGGCCCTGGTGCAGCAGAATCGCGAAGCCCGCCGTGGCCGCGAGCAGGCTGGCCGGGAGGACGAACACGCGGCGGAGGCTCTGGCCGATGTTGCGCCAGCCGTCGAGTTGGAGCGCCCGCGCCTCGGGCGAGGCGGCACCCCGCGTCCACGGCAGAAGCCGCTCGCCAGGGCGTTCGCGGACGAGGAGCGGGAGCAGCAGGAACGCGAGCGTCACGCCCGCCGCCACCGTGAGCGTACCCGAGAGTCCGACGGCTCCGAGCAGCCACGCCCCGCCTGCCGACGTGCCCGCGACGCCCAGCACCTTGCCGCCCCACATCAGCCCGTTCGCGAACGGCTGCTCCGCGAGGGGAATCACGTCGATCGTGAGCGCGTCCGTCGCGATGTCTTGCAGGGCGAGGAACAGGCTCCCGCCGACCATCGCACCCGTGAGCAGGCCGAGGTTGGCGAGCGGGTCGGGCACGAGCGTCATCGCCGCGTAGCCGAGGGCGGCCCCGAGCGTCCCGGCGAGAATCCACGGCCGGCGTCGTCCCATCGCGAGAACCGTGTAGCGCTCCATGAGGGGCGCGTAGAGGAGCTTCAGCGTCCACGGCAGCACGGCCGCGCTGATGAAGCCGCCGATGGCGACCGGCGAGGCGCCCTGCGCGGCCAGGTAGGCCGGGATGGCGATGATCAGCAGACCGTACTGGACGCCCTGCGCGACGTACATCGCGGTGACGAACGTGAGACGGAGCGGGCGGCTGGCGGAGAGGGCAGGGAGCACGGGCCTGAGGGGTGGGAGGGTCGGGGCGCCCCGTTGGCGGCGTCCGCCAGCGGAGCGGGCGGCTCAGGGGCGAGAGACGTGCGCCTCCAACTCGATCTCGATCAGGAGCTCGGTCAGGGCGAGCCCCTTCACCTCCAGCCAACTCCCCGTCGGGAACTGCCGGGTGTAGACCTCGGCCCGGTAGCCGGCCGCCTCCAGGAACCCGGCCATGTCGGTTGTGAACACGTTCTCGCGGACGACGTCGTCGAACGTGCAGCCATAGTGCTCCAGGCAGCGGCGCAGGTCGTCGTAGACGTTCCGCATCTGCTGCGCGAGGTCGCCGACGGCCGTCGGGTTCCCCTCGTCGTCCATGCTGACGGCGCCGGACACCTTGATGTCATCGCCGATGCGGACGGCGTGCGTGTAGCCGTAGGCCTTCTCGATGTCGGGCCGGAGGTGGAAGTAGTCGGGTGTGCTCATGGTGTTGCTCGTGGGTTGGCAGGTGGAGCGGGCTTCAGTAGTGGGCTAGCGGCTCGGCGGCAGCAGGCGCGTGACGGCGTCGCGGAGCCGGGCCGCGTTGAAGGGCTTGGCGAGGAAGCCGTGCGCGCATGCGGACTCCCGAGGCGGCTCGCCGCTGACGATGAGGACGGGCACGTGACTCGTCCCGGCGTCGGCGTGGAGGGCCGTGCAGAGGGCGTAGCCGTCGAGGCCCGGCATCCGGACGTCGGCGATGACGAGATCGAGGGGGCGGCCATGCGTGGCGTCGCGGGCCAGCGTCAGCGCCTCGTCGCCGTCGGCGGCCTCTACCACGTGGGCGCTGCGAAGGCCACGGCGGATGTAGGCCCGCATCTCGGGGTCGTCGTCGGCGACGAGGATGGTGGGCGTGGGGGCAGTGGGCATCGGTGCAGAGGCGATCGGGCCCAACGTGCATCGTGGCGCCTCCGCGACCGTTGCGCCTACGACGCGGCGTGTTGCGTCTCGGGCCCATGCGTCACAGGCGCAACGGTTTGCGTCCTGCCCGCAACCCCGCCCGTCCCGCTGGCGGCGCGCCTCGGACACTGTTCCCTCCTGGACAGACGGAAGAACGCCTTCGCTCTCGCTGCGCTGACCAACCCCGCCACGCGGGCGGCGGCGCCTGTCAGTGGACGATGCCCTACGGCGTCGGGTTCAAGAGCGTGGCCCACTTCTCGAACGCATTCTTGGCTCACACTGGATCGCGGCCATCGGCCTACCTGGAGGTCGCCGAGTAGCGCGCCGCTCGTAGGGCATCGTCCACTGACAGGCGCCGCCGCCCGCGTGGCGGGGTTGGTCAGCGCAGCGAGAGCGAAGGCGTTCTTCCGTCTGTCCAGGAGGGAACAGTGTCCGAGGCGCGCCGCCAGCGG
>JBCCLD010000404.1:0-4116 GCA_039027055.1 Bacteroidota bacterium | reverse complement strand
GCGGCGGCTCCAGCTATTTGAGACGGGTGTAGCCGAGTATGCGATAGGTCTGCTCTTCACTCTTCACTCTTTACTCCTAACTCTTCACTCACCTCACTCAGCCAAGCATCTGCGTGATGCCGGTGCGGATCATCGCCACGGCGATGGCGGCGAGGAAGAGGCTCGCCACCTTCGCGATGGCCTTCGAGGTGCTCGGGCCTAGGAGCGTCATCAGGCGCGGGCCGAAATGGAATGCCGCGAGCACGAGCGCCATGTTGACGACCACCGAGAGCAGCGTCGGCGCGTAGCCGTAGCTCTGCTGCGAGACGAGGATCGTGGTGATCGCCGCTGGGCCCATGATGAGCGGGATGCCGAGCGGGACCACAGCCAGGGATTCCGCTGCCGAGGCGTTCTCGCCTTCCTCGTCGTCGTGCTTGCCGTTCCCGGAGCGCCGCGACTGCATCTGCTCGCTGAAGAGGAGGTCGGTGATCGCGAGGATGAGCAGGATCAGCCCACCCCCCACGCGGAGGTCGTTGACGGTGATGCCGAGCGTCTGGAAGATGACCTGCCCCGCAAAGAGCATCAGCACGGCGATCACGAACGCCACCGTGAGCGCGCGTACGAGCAGTCGCCAGCGCGCGCGCGGGTCCATTGTCTCCGTCAGCCCGATGTAGAGCGGGAGGATGCCGGGGATGTTGAACGCCACGAAGAGTGGCAGGAACGCTTCGAGGAAGACGTGGAGGAAGGAGAAGTCCACGGGAGGTGTGTGAACGTATGAAGGTCTGAGCGTGAGCCTGGCCCAGTCGCGCACGAGTTGCAGGCACGACGAGCAGGGCAGAGGAATCCGATGCGCCACCCGCACGGAACAAAACAACCGAGGACAAAGGACCCACCCGGAGGGCGTCCCAAACAAGACGGGTGCAGCACGTCGGCCTTACGGGGCCGCTCGGCTGCACCCGTGGAATGGGCGCTGTGTTAGCGTTGGCCCCTTGACGCAGCGCAGCACCGGCGGTTTCTCGTCAGCATGCCCGCTCGTGCGATCTCACACGCCCTTCAACGGCTCCGCGCGGCTCCTTCGCAATCCACAGAGCCGTGTGCAGAACTCAGCCTGCGGGTCCCGTTTCCTACACCACCGCTTCTTCTGCCAGCGTCGGCGCGGCTACGCGCGTGTCGGACTCCACCACACCATCGCGGAGGCGTACGATGCGGCGGGCATGCCGCGCGATGTCCTCCTCGTGCGTCACTACGAGGAGCGTGTTGCCCTGCCGGTAGAGCGACTCGAAAAGCCGCATGATGTCCTCGCTGGTCGCCGTATCGAGGTTGCCGGTAGGCTCATCGGCGAGGAGGATCGAGGGGCGGTTGATGAGCGCGCGTGCCACGGCCACACGCTGGCGCTGGCCACCCGAAAGCTCGTTCGGCTTGTGCTCCACGCGGTCGCCGAGGCCCACATCGGTGAGTACGTCCACGGCGCGTTCGCGGCGCTCTCGCTTCGAGATGCCCGCGTAGATGAGCGGCAGCTCGACGTTCTGGAGGCACGTCTGGCGCGCGAGCAGGTTGAACGTCTGGAAGACGAACCCGATCTCGCGGTTGCGCACGTCGGCGAGGTCGTTGTCCGAGAGGCGGCTCACGTCGCGGCCGGTGAGCACATAGCTGCCGGAGGTCGGCACGTCGAGGCAGCCGATGATGTTCATCAACGTCGACTTGCCTGAGCCGGACGGGCCCATGATGGCGACGTACTCGTTGGGGTGCACCTCCAGCGAGAGACCGCGCAGGGCGTGCACCTCCTGGGTGCCCATCTGGTAGGTCTTCCAGACGTCTTCGATGCGAATGACGGGGTCCATTACGGGAGTGATTCGGTGATTCAGTATGACAGTGTTTCTAGAGTACGGAGAGACAGTGGCGCGGAGTGTGGTGCATCGGAACGACGAGAACACTTGTCCAGCCGTACTGAATTACTGAAACACCGAGGCGCTGAAACACTCCGCGTGCTAGCCGCGGCGGCCGCGCTCGTCGCCGGTGCCGATCTCGACGGTCTGGCCGGGCTTGAGTTCGGTACGGAGGGCGCGGAAGGGGCCGGTGATGACCTGCTCGCCCGCCTGGAGGCCGGAGCGGATCTCGATGTAGGTGTCGTCGGCGATGCCCGTCTCGACCTCCACGATCTCGGCCTTGCCGTCGCGCACCACGAAGACGACACGGCGCAGGTCTTCCTCGACCACTTCGAACGTGTTCACCGGTGCGGCGTCGGCGCCCGCTTCATCCCCGTTGTCCTCGCCGTCCTCGTCGGCGCGTTCGAGGTTGTTGTAGTCGCGCATGGTCACGGCCTGGAGCGGCACCACGATCGCGTTCGGCATCGTCTCGGTGAACACGTCCACGGTGCCGCTCATGCCGGGGCGAAGCTGGGCGCTAGGGCCGCTCGGGACCTCGCCGGGTCGGCTCGCAGCGAGGGCGCTCTCCTCGTTGCTGACGATGCGGACCTCGACGGGGAAGTTGGTGATCTGCTCCTGCGTACCCGCGCCTTCGACGCGCGCCGAGTTGGCGATCTGCGTGACGATGCCACGGAAGGGCTGCTCGGGGTAGGCGTCGATATCGACCTGCGCTGAGTCGGCGAGCGCCACGTTCACGATGTCGTTCTCGTTGATGTCCACCTCCAAGAGCATCTGATCAAGCTCGGCGATGCGCATCAGCTCGGTGCCGTCGAACTGCGCCGTCCCGACGACGCGCTCGCCCTCCTCGACGTTGAGCTGGCTCACGGTGCCGCTCATCGGCGCGTAGATGCTCGTCCGGCGAAGCTCCGTCGCGGCCTGGCTCAGCAGCGCGCGGCTGCTCTGGGTGCGGAAGCTCGCTGCGTCGAGGTTCGCCTCGGCCACCTCGGCGGACGCCCGCGCGGCGACGAGGTCGGCGTCGGAAACGGCCTGCCGGTCGAAGAGCGCCTGCTGGCGGTCGAGTTCGGTCTGGGCGCGGATCAGCTCGGCAGCGGACCGGGCGCTGTCGGCTTGCGCCTGGAGGAGCCCGGCGCGCGCCTGGTCGCGCTGCGTGATGTAGACCTCGGGCTGCACCTGCACGAGCAGCTGCCCGCGCTCGACGCGGTCGCCCTCCTCGACGGTGAGCCGGATGATCTCGCCGGAGACGTCGGAGGCGATCTTGACCTCGATCTCGGGCTGCACCTTGCCCGACGCGGTGACGGTCTGCGTGACCGTGCGCACCTGCGCCTCGGCCGTCTCGACCTCCAGGCCGCTCGGCCCGCCGCCCAGCCTGCCCGTGGCGGCCCCCGCCGCAATCACGAGGACAAGCACGACGAGCAGGACGCCGATGCCGATGAGAATCTTCTTCGTAGGGCTCGATGAGGATGCCATAGGGTGGGTGTAGGAAGTACGAGTGGGGCTCGTAGGGTGGAGAGTGTTTCTGTGTTGCGGTCCGGCCGTGTTGCCGTGGGTTACATCAGAGCAAGGTGCGTGTCTAAGGAGCGACTTGACCAGGCTCTGTATCGATTATGGCGACATTCACCACCTTTGAGGACATACGTGCGTGGCAGAAAGCACGCGCCTTGACGAGTCAGATCTACAGAGTCTCAAAGCGCCGTGGCTTTTCTTCTGACCGAGATCTCGTTCGTCAGATGCGACGGGCTAGCGTGTCTGTGATGTCGAACATTGCAGAAGGGTTTGAGCGGCACAGCCGGAAGGAGTTTCACCAGTTTCTTGGAATTGCGCGCGGCTCTGCGGGTGAGTTGCGGGCTCAACTGTACGTCGCGAAAGACGCGGGTTATATCGAAGAAGCCCTATTCGAGGAGCTTCACGCGGAGGCACACGATGTCGCTCGGATATTGAGTGGTTTGATGCAGCACCTCCGTCAGCAGTAGCACCCCACGGCCTCACGGATAAACGGCCACACGGCCCCACCCGCTCTGAGAGCGGCTCACTCAAACAACGGCTGCGTGAAGTCGAGGGCGCCGAGGGCGTAGTCTAGGAGGCGGCGGCGGAAGAAGAACGTGTAGACGGCCTGGGCGCGGTCGGACTGGGCCTGCACGGCGGCCGCGCGGGCCTGCGCGAGGTCGGCGAAGGTGGACGCGCCGAACTCGTAGCGCTCCTGCTCGACCTCCAGCGCGGCCTCGGCCGACGTCTGCTGCACGGCCGACACGTC
>JBCCLD010000403.1:0-4123 GCA_039027055.1 Bacteroidota bacterium | reverse complement strand
GTTGGAGTCAGACCCCCCTCCGGCGCGGCGGGTCGTCTTGACTTCCTCATATGCGGTGGGGGCATACCCTCGGAGGTAGCCCATTGCGGCCGTCATTGCGGCGGCGGAGGCAAAGGCGCGGCTGCGCGCGATCTCCATGCCGTTGCGGGCCTTCACGATGAAATAGGACTGCCCGTCCTCGTTCACCGTTTCGTAGCGCGTGTCGCGCCCGGCGGCTTCGAGGAGCGAGCGCACACGCTTGTTGCGAGGCCCGGCCGTGCCATAGTGCCGCGTGAAGAGGAGTGGCAGCCCTTCGCCGTCGTTGACGACGTAGTAGTACTCCCCCCCCTGCTCGAAGGCGTGCCCCCCGGCGTCCCGGCTTGCGCCGATGGCATCGAAGTCGTAGTAGTCGACCGGGTTTGATTCGCGCATCGACCGGAACGCGAGCGGCACGGCGGTTGAGTCCGTGGTCGTTGTGGTGATCGTTACCTCGTAGTCGTCGGTCCGCGCGGCCCCGGCAAGGAGGGCCTCGCCGAGCGACGTGGCCTCGGCCTCCGCCGCAGCCGCTGGCGTCTCGGCGAGCACGTTGTCTTCTGCGTCGGTGACACGCAGGACGTAGCCTGCGTCGGTCTCTTCGACATCGTAGCCGTCGGCTTCCTCGATAGCGTCGATGGTGGCACGGACGGCAGCGACGGTCGCCTCGCGGTCGGCAAAAGGAGGGCTAGCTAGGAGGAGCCGATCCCCGTCGCGGAGCTCGAAGACGAACTGCTCGTCGGCTTGTTGGCGAATGGAGAAACGCATGGGAGCAGGGTAAGCTTAGGGATGGTGGTATCCCCTAAACCTAGTGCTCCCGAAGGAGAAATCGAAGCGGCGTCGCGTTTATAGGCCCGATTGCTGGAATTCGCTCCTGGGCTGCACTGTCGTGCCTCGTGCTACGCCGAATCGGCGGGGACAACGTCGGCCGGGTCGCCGTCTCGGGCGAGCGTCCGATTCCAGAAAAAAACCATCGGCGCAAGGCCGAGGAAGCCCACGAGCGCCATCGCCGCGTTGATGAAGGTGAGCTGCACCTGCTGCCGCTGGTACGGCACGAGCACGACCTGCTCGCTACCGGTCGTCATTACGATATCCATCGACTCGGGATCGCGCGCCTCGACATCCTTCAGAAACGTGAGCGGTAGCTCTACCGCGAGGCTCTCCGGCTGCACGGCACCTGGCGGGGTCGCGACTAGGCGCAGCTCGCCATGGGTTATCTCGGCACGCTCCCGCGTATAGACCTCCACCACCTCGGCCGTGATCGTCGAGCCCTCGCGTAGCACCTCCAGTTGCTCCATGCCGGCTCGCACGAGCGAGACGCAAATGGTCAGGAGCAGGAGCGGGAGCACCCAGAGCGCGCGGGCGAAGAGGCGGTTGGAGAGGATGTTCATGGGGCGTTCGGCTATCGGCTGGGGGCAGACGGCTTCCTGTATGCCCTCGCACGGCCCCGGTGCCCCCTCCACAGCTTCTTACCGGAGTAGTTCAGTTTTTCGGTAGTCCGGTGTTTCAGTGCCCAGGCGTATGCCTAGCGCACACCGGAGCACTGAACCACTGAGGAACCGACCTACTGCCCGACTACGCCAAATAGAGGTACGGCTTCCACGCGTCGTCGAGCGACCCGAGGAAGTCGCGGATGAACATAACGTGGCTCGGGCGGAATGGCGCGCGCGCGAGGGGCATCTCGGCCTCCTCGGGCGTGCGGTTGCCCTTGCGGTTGTTGCAGCTGACGCAAGCCGTGGCCAGGTTCTCCCACGTGTCCTTGCCGCCGCGCGACTTGGGCAGCACGTGGTCGATGGTGAGCTTGTCGCGGCGGCCGCAGTACTGGCACGTGTGCCGGTCGCGGCGCATCACGTTCTTGCGCGAGAGTAGGATGCGCTTGTAGGGAACGCGCACGTAGACGCGCAGCCGGACGATGCTCGGGCACGGAAACTTGCTGCGCGCGGAGCGCAGCGCCATGCCAGCGCGCACCTCGACGAGTTCCGCCTTTTGCAACATCACGAGCACGACGGCACGCTGGACACTGCACACCGAGATGGCGCGGTAGTCCGCGTTGAGCACCAGGACGTGCCCGCCGAGCACCGTGGCGGACGAGAGGGTGTTGCTGGATGTGGAGTCCCCGTCGAAGGCCTCGCGGGCGGCGAGGGCGTGCAGGACCGACGTGGTCGATACCGGGAGCGACGACGAGGACGTGGAAGGATGGGCCTCCATCGTTGGATCGGGTGGGTTTGCGGAAGATACCGTCGGGTTTCCCCGAGACAAGGTTCCGCGTGGATTATTAGAAGGTTAGCAAAGGGGTAGGTGGGGCCAAAAAGAACGCCCCCCGCACCGAATCGTGCGGGGGGCGGTATGCGCGCGTTGCGTCGCGTCTACTCCGTCGCGTCTGGCGCGGCGGGTTCCCACACTTGGGTGCGTCCGAGCAGCGAGATGCCGAGGTAGCCCCGGACTTCGAGGAGGCCGTCGTCGTTGAGCTCCATCTTCGCCTTGTAGCGCTTACCGCTTTTCGGGTCGGTGATGCGGCCGCCGGTGAACTCGCCGTCGCCGTCGTCGTCGGCCATGCCGGTCAGGATCACAACCCCATCGAGTTCGAGGCCGTCGAAGCCTTCGGCGCAGTCCTCGCAGATCTGATCCGTGTTGCCTTCGGGACCGATGAGCGTGATGATGCGGCCGTTGAGCTTGCCCTCGTCCTCGTAGACCTCGACGATGGACTTCTTGGTTCCGTCTTCGTCGTCAATGGTGTACCAGCGGCCGATGGGCGACTGGGCGAGGGCGGGCAAGGTGACGCCGATGGCAAGCGCGGCGAGGAGCAGGGCGCGTAGTGTGAATCGCATGGGGGTGTTCGGTGGTGTCGGGAAGTCGAGGGAGCGACAGGTGAACGCCGTTCCGCCTCAATCTAGTGCGCGCGGCGTCCCGTCTCCAAGCAAGCCGCTCTCGGAGGCTCAAGAGCAACACAGCACACCGGTCTGCGCGCAGGCTTCACGCTGGACGCCTTGAAGGGCCGCCACCCTCGCTCGGCTCAGCGGTGGATCGTCCACTTTTGGCGCTGGTCCGCGGCCGGTATGCGCCGCGCCCACCGCGGTCGGCGAATCGGATTCACGAAGAACGTCGTGCCGTCGAAGCCCGCTCGGTACCACTGGCGCGTGTTGCGCGATTGGTAGTAGTCCACGTAGGACGCGAGTCGGGTTGATGCGACGAGTTGGTCGGCGAGCATGGTCTTGACATGGCCGAGCAGGGCCTCCTGCTTGCGGTCACCTGCTACGAGGAGCCCCATGCCTTCCGGACCGTTGCGGTCGAGCACCATCAGCGGGATCGAGTCGTTGACGACAAACCAGTACTCAAACTGCACGAACTCGCTGCCGCCGTACTGCTCCTGCTCCACCGCGGCCGCGTTGCGGGTCGGCGTGCCGAACTGCATGGCGAGTCGCCCGCGTAGGTATAGCGTCGCCACAGAGTCCATGGCTGTCGTTTCCGAGGACGACGTCCAGTAGGCTTCGATGTGCTCGTCGAGGAAGTCGCCTTGCTCGTGGGGCTCAACTTTCCTGAAGCGCACCTCCGTGAGGGGCGGTAACACGGCCAGCGAGTCTTCAATTGCCTGCAGCGAGTCGGCCACGCGTTGGGCCCGAGCAATGCGCTCCGCGGCGATCCAGCCTGTTACCTCGTCTTCGTACAGCTCCGGTAGGTCGATGGCTTCGGGCTCCGCAGCCGCGCCGTGTTCGTCGAGCACCTCGATCACGCGCGCCCGCTCGCGCTGCTTCTGGAGCACTTTCACGACATCTTGCGCCGCCAGCGGCTCCGCCACGAGCAGGGCTAGCACGAGGGGCAGGATCCAACGTCCAAAGGAGGACAGGAGCGGGAAGAACGACATGGCGGTGGGAGTTCGAGCGCGCTTGCGATGCCTACAGAGCATCACCCAGGGTGGCGCTGCAAAACTCCGTCCATTCTCCCGCTAAGGCAAGCCTTCGAGGTATGAACGTAGGATGTGTGGACGTGTGTAGGTAGATACCGAACGCGGCCTCTTCGTTCACACGTTTACACCCGCATACCTTCACACTTCGCCTACTCGTCTCCCATCGAGAGCACAGCCAGGAATGCCTCCTGTGGGACATCGACGGAG
>JBCCLD010000402.1:0-4127 GCA_039027055.1 Bacteroidota bacterium | reverse complement strand
GTCGGAATCGATCAAACAGCCCAAGGTAGACGTTTTGGCTATGCGAAAGTGACGGAAAGACCGAAAAAAGTCGACCGGCTATTTGGAAAAGCCTGTCCCGCTCTGTATCGTTTTAGCGGTTCGGTACAGTGCTAGCTCTCACATTTCTACGCTAGCCACGCCGCCGTGCTGAGCGTGCCCTGCGCTCCCGACACTTCTTCCTAGACGGCCCATCTCTTCTGCGACCGCCTACCGAGAGCCTGCTCGGAAGCGCTTTGCGCGCTGCTCCCCACATCACCTCACACACAGGCAGGGTTCCCATGTTCGACCTCCCTAGTTTGACCGCCGGGCAGTACAGCCTCGCGTTCAACATGTTTTCCTTTACGATCGCGTCCATGCTGGCGACGTTCGTGTTTCTCCTCGTGGCACAGGGCCGCGTGGCTCCCAAGTACCGCATCTCGCTGATCGTCTCGGCGCTTGTGGTCGGGATCGCGGCCTACCACTACATCCGCATCCTCGGTAGCTGGCAGGGCGCCTACACGCTCGACCAGGCCACCCAGATGTACAACGCGAGTGGCAAGCCGTTTAACGACGCCTACCGCTATGTGGACTGGCTCCTCACGGTGCCGCTCCTCGTGGTGGAGCTCGTGCTCGTGCTCGCGCTGCCGAAAGAGAAGAGCGGCTCGCTCATCACGCGTCTCTCCATCGCGGCGGTGTTCATGATCGGTCTCGGCTATCCGGGTGAGATCGCCACCGACAACGGCACGCGTGCCCTCTGGGGCTTCCTCTCGACGATCCCGTTCGTCTACATCGTCTACGTCCTCTGGGCCGAGCTTGGCTCCGCCATGGATCGCCAGTCGGCGCGGGTCCAGACGCTGTTCCGCAACATCCGCCTGCTTCTGCTCGGTACGTGGGGCTTCTACCCGATCGTCTACATGGCGCCGTTCCTTGGCATTTCCGGTGCGGGCGCTGAGATCGCGATCCAGGTTGGCTACAGCATTGCCGACGTGGCCGCTAAGGCGGGCTACGGCCTCATGATCTACGCCATCGCTCGGGCCAAGTCCGAAGACGAAGGCTACGTGGTCGGCGAGGGCATGGTGGCACGCGCAGCGACGGCGTAACTGCCTGTGGTGCCGCTCGCGGCGCCGCTGTCACCGACACCGCGTGGGGAGGCTCGCCGCCAGAGCCTCCCCATGCGGCTGTCCTGCTCCCGCCGTCTTAGGACACGGCCCTCGCCGGGTCTCACCCACCCGCAGAGTGTGCTCACGCTCTGCTCTTCCGGACGAAAACGATGTCGAATGTGCTCATGGCGAAATCGACCGAGCGCTCACTCTTGACCACGCTGCTGATCGCGCTCTGCGTCGGCACGGCGGCGGGTGCCGCCTTCGGTGTGTTCTTCGGGGCGTTCGCCTCGGTCTTCCACAACGGTCCCGAGCTGTGGACCGGCATCCGCGAGTCGTGGGGCTTCTTCGCCCTCATCGGCGGTGCGATGGGCCTCGCCTACGGGTATGCCCAGCACGCTCGCTCGTGACCTCAAGCTCGGCTCGCGATGACCTACCTCCAGTTCCATTTTGCGTTCACGCTCCCTGCGATCCTCATGCTGAAGGTCGTAGGCCCCCGCGTCGCCGCCCGCGACGCGATGAAGGCCGGCGTGTCGCTCCTCACCATCACCACCATCGCCTTCGTCTACACGACGCCGTGGGACAACTACCTCGTGGAGACGCAGGTGTGGGGCTACGGCCCCGGCCGCGTGCTCGGCACCGTCGGCCACGTTCCGATTGAGGAGTACCTCTTTTTCATCCTCCAGCCGCTCTTGACGGGGCTGTGGCTCTTCCGTCTCCTCTGGCGCGAAGCCCCCGGCACCGGCTGGACCACGGCCACGTTCGCGGAAGCACCCTCGCGGGTAGCCCGCTGGGTGGGTGTCGCGTTCTGGCTCGCCGCCTCCGTGTGGGGCGTCTTCCTGCTCGCCGAAGACTCGACGCGCTACCTCGCGCTCATCCTCGTGTGGGCCGCGCCCGTGATCGCCTTCCAGTGGGCCTACGGCGGGCACCACCTCTGGCGCTTCCGGCGCCTCGCTCTCCTCGCGGTCGCCGTCCCGACTCTCTACCTCTGGGTCGCCGACTGGATTGCGCTGGCCTTGGGTATCTGGCACATCTCGGAGCAGTTCACGACGGGCCTCGTGCTCTTCGGGCTGCCCATCGAAGAAGCGCTATTCTTTTTGGTCACCAACGTGCTCGTCGTGCAGGGCCTCCTGCTGATGCTGCACACGTGGAAGGTGCCTTCGCTGCTGGACGCCATGCCCGTCCACACACGGGCTACGCCACAGATACGCCGCACCGAGGCCATCGGTGCGTGAGTGACGGGGCTGTCGGTAGGTTGCGGTGCACCTCACCCGCCTGCCGACCATGCCCCGCCCTCGCGCTGCATCCCGCCTCGTTCTCGTTCTCGGTTGGAGCAGCATCGCGCTCCTCACCGCTGCCTCCGCGCTTGGAGCAGAGCCAACGGGCCTCTGGCTCTACGCGCCCTTCGTGGCGAGCCTGGTTGCGTTCGGTCTGCCGCACGGCGCAGTCGACCACGTGGTGTTGCTGCGGCTGCGGGACGCTTCGTTTCAGCCGGGGCCTCTCCTCCGGGTGCTGACGCCCTACCTCGCGCTGAGCGTCGCGTACCTCGCGGTGTGGTTTGTGGCACCCGTAGCCGCCTTCGTGTCGTTTATCGCGCTGACGTGGGTGCACTGGGGACAGGGCGATGTCCACAGCGTGCTTGCGCTCGCAGGGGGCGGGCACCTCCGCCATCGCTGGCAGCGCATCCTGGCGCTCGTGGTGCGCGGCGCCCTGCCGATGTTTGTGCCGCTGCTGGCCTTCCCCGAGGTCTACCTCGCCGTGGCGGACTCCGTCGCCGGCGTGATTGCGCCCAACACAGGCCTTCCAACCACGATTCCCGACGCCGTCCGCGTCGGTGGGGCGCTGGCGTACGCAGGCGTCCTCGTCGTCTACTTTGCCGCTGGGTGGCGCGTGGCTAGAACAACGCACCGCCGCGCCTGGATGCTCGACGCGGGCGAAGTGCTGTTGCTGACGGCGTTCTTCGCTCAGGTCCACCCCCTCCTTGCCATCGGCGTCTACTTCTGCCTGTGGCATGCCCTCCGGCACATCGTCCGACTCACGACCGTGACGCTGCCGCGCCCGAGCACGGCGCAGCGCGGCTGGCTCGGCTCGGCACGCGCCTTTGTCCTGCACGCCGTCCCGACGACGGCCCTGGCGCTGGCGTTCCTCGTTGGCCTCTACTGGATCGTGCCCGAGCGGCCTGCCACGCTGGATGAGTTCATCGGCCTCTACCTCGTGTTGATCGCGGTGCTGACGCTCCCACACGTGTGGGTAGTTGCGCGGATGGACGCCGCCGAGCGCGTGTGGATGCCCAGCAACTGATCGGGGACATGCAGGGTGCCACGCTGTCTACAGTGTCATACCAAATCCGGAAGCCTCGTTGCGATGGGTCCCCAACTTCGAGGCGGGATTTGGGTGTGAACGTATGCAGCGCGGATGTCCCATCCGCGCGTCCACGTGGGAAGGTGTCCACGTGTGAAGGTGGTTCTGCTCGTCCACACGGTCAACCGTCCACACGTTTATACCCAACTCTGCAAGCGGAGTTGGTCTCACGCGGTCTACTACGCTTCGTCCATCGCATGGAGCTGTGTCTCGATGGCCCTCATCATCGCATGGAGGTCGGTCTGCTGAGTCTCGGTGAGCGGCGACACCATCTCGGCGACGTAGGCACGTTGCAGCGCGTCAGCCTCGGTGGCGAGGGCGCGACCCGCAGCGGTGAGCACAATCCGGTTCACGCGGCGGTCTGACGGATCGGGCTGTCGCTCGATAAGGCCACGCTCGGCGAGACGGTTGAGGAGGCCCGTGAGGTTGCCCTTCGTGACCAGGAGCCGGGCGGCGAGCGTCTGCTGGCTGACGTGGTCCTCCACGAGCAGGTGGGCGAGCGTCTCGTGCTGGGCAACGGTGAGGTCGAGCGTGCGCAGGCGCTCGGTGAGCAGGCGCGTGCACGTCTGGTAGGTGCGGATCACGGCGAGCCACGCGCGGATCGAGAGCGGCTGGCGAGGGCGAGGGTCCTGCGGGCGGACACGCGACGGGGAACCAGGCATATCG
>JBCCLD010000401.1:0-4128 GCA_039027055.1 Bacteroidota bacterium | reverse complement strand
GTAGCGACGCGGTATGAGAAGACGGCGGTGGGGTATGCTTCGTTTGTGCATGTGGCGTGCATCATGCGGTGGCTGGTCTGAGAGAAGTCAAGTGAAGACGCCATTTGTCCATACGGCCTAGCAAACTGCTCAAAGCATGCCTGAACTGTGGGGGCGCTCGAACCTCTACTTCTGGCGCGACCGTCGCGGTCTGGAGGTCGATGTGCTGGTCGAGCACGCAGATGGGTTTTCGCTGATGGAAGTGAAGGCGGGGCGGACCGTGCCCTCCAACGCGCTCAAGAACGTTTGTACCTTGCGCGAGCTGAGCAACGTGCCGGGCGATAACTGGATGGTCTACGGCGGCGACCAACGCCAGCAGCGCTCAAAGGCTACCATTCTCGGGTGGCGCAATCTGCCTGAGTATGTGACAACCATTACGAGCGCATCCTGAGCCCAAGCAGACCGAGGAGAGGAACGCAAGAGCGGGCGTTGACTCGGCCGTCACTGAGCCGCGCTGCACCAAGCCCAATGTTATGCGTCTACTTGCCGTTATTGCAATTATCAATATTGCTGTTGCAGGTCCCGTTCACGCCCAGGACGCGCCGCCCGTAGCGCAGGACAACCTCGACCTGTTCGCACCGATCGACCTGCCCGATCCCAACGACCGCCGCACCTATACGGGCGAGGCGGGGCTGGACTACTGGCAGCAGGAGGCGCACTACGACATCGCTGTCGAGCTCGACCCGGTGACCAAGCGCATCAGCGGCACGGAGACGATCACGTACATCAACAACAGCCCGGACGCGCTGGAGCACCTGTACCTGGAGTTGGAGCAGAACCTGTTCGCCGAGGGCAGCCGTGGCGCGATGCTCCAAGGCGCCAACTCGCGCTGGCGCGGCGCCTTCGAGGGCGGCGGCTACGACATCTCCCGCGTCGAGCTGCTGCGCGGTGGCGGGCGCGACTCGGCCGCCTACTGGATCGACGACACGCGCATGAAGATCACGCTGGCCGAGGCGCTCGAACCGGGCGGCAGTATCGACATCGACCTGGACTTCGCGTTCACCATCCCCGAGTACGGCGCCGACCGGATGGGCTACCTAGAGGTCGCCAAGGGCACGGTCTACACGATTGCGCAGTGGTTTCCGCAGATGGCCGTCTACGACGATGTCCACGGATGGAACACGCTGCCGTACCTGGGGCAAGGCGAGTTCTACTTCGACTACGGCGATGTCGATCTCGCGCTCACCGTCCCCAGCGACTTCCTCGTGGTGGCTACGGGCGAGTTGCTCAACGCCGACGAGGTGCTGACGCCGCGCCAGCTCGAACGCTACGAGCAAGCCAAGGTGAGCGAGACGACGGTGATGATCCAGTCAGCCAGCGAGGTGGGGTCGCCGGGGTCGCGCCCGCCGGGGGAGACGCTGACGTGGCGCTTCCGCGCGGAGAACGTGCGCGATGTGGCGTGGGCGGCCTCGCAGGCGTTCATCTGGGACGCGGCGAGCGTCAACGGCGTGCTCGCGCAGTCCGTCTACCCCGAGGAGGGCGTCGGCACGCCGGACAACCCGGGTTGGGAACGCTCGACGGCGTATGTGCAGCATGCCATCCGCTTCTACTCCGAGCAGTGGTTTCCGTACCCGTACCCCGTAGCCATCAACGTGGGCGGCGTGGTGGGTGGCATGGAGTATCCGATGATCGCCTTCTGCCGCGTGAGCGCCCGCGACCAAGACCTGTTCGGCGTCACCGACCACGAGTTTGGGCACATGTGGTTTCCGATGGTCGTGGGCAGCGACGAGCGGCGCTACGCGTGGATGGACGAGGGCTTCAACACGTTCATGAACTACTACTCCAACCTCGCTTTCTACGGTGACGCCTCTACCCGCGCCCGCCGCTTCGACGCCGACTACATCGCCGGGCTCATGGCCACTGTGCCGCAGGTGAGCAACACGCCCCCCGACCGCATCCGCAGTGATTATCACGGCTTTCTGTCCTACCGCAAGCCGGGCAAGGGCCTCCAGATCCTGCGCGAGTACATCCTTGGCCCCGAGCGCTTCGACCCCGCGTTCCGTGCCTACATCGACCGATGGGCGTACAAACACCCGCAGCCCAGCGACTTCTACCGCACCATCGAAGATGTAGCAGGGGAGGACCTCGCTTGGTTCTGGCGGGGCTGGTTCAACACCAACGCCACCTTCGACCAAGGCATCGCCGTCGATGCGCGGGGCGACGATGGCCTCATCACCGTCACCAACAATGGCGGCCTCGTCATGCCCACCGTGGTGCGCTTCACGATGGCCGACGGCAGCTTCTCCGAGCGCCGCATCCCCGTAGAGGCCTGGGCCAACACGGACAGCTACCAGTTTTTCGTGGACGGCATGACGCAGATCCAGCAAATCTCCCTCGACCCCACGCAGATCCTGCCCGACACGGATCGTTCGAACGATACCTGGACGGTCGGCGGCGGGATGGCTCCCGGCAACTGAGGCCACACAGGCGCTTGAGGCTGTCCCAGTCAGGGCGTTGAGTGATCGCCCTGGGCCAAGGTAAACTTACTCGGCTGCGGCGTAGCTGCCGGGCGTAAACAACTCGGCGACGTGTGCTTCGAACTCCATAGGCTCGCCAAGATCGATGTCGTCGAGGCCACTGAAGTCGATGACGAAGGTGCGGTTGAACCAAGCACGGAGCGAGAAGCGGGCAGCAGTGGTGGTGGCGAGCGGTGTGGATGCGAGTGTAGGCATGACGGTAGCGATGTTGGAGTGCGTGAGACGTTGAGCTTCGGTGGCTCATCTACCCTATCGTCAGCCGTGCTCAACCGGGCTCACGCGATTCCCAAAAAGTTTGGCCGGGCCTGATTTTTCTTCGGGCGCTGCTGGTGGCCTGTCGGCGGTTGCTCTACTGATCGTACAGACCGAGCTCGCGCAGCACGGTGCGCAGGTCGTCGCTGGTGATGGGGGTGGGGCGGTTGTAGGCGTCGATGCGGCGTATCCCGTCCTCCAGTAGCGCCTTCGCCTCGGCGCCGTTGCTCAAGGCCGCAAAGGATCGCGCCAGCTCGATCCGGGCGCGATCGCCATAGGCGTTGCCAGGGATGTTCGTGCTCGTGACGGCCCTCGCCTCGCGCAGCAGGGGCACCGCCTCCTGGGCGCGGTCGGTCTGCCGAAGGCTCTCGCCCAGGCCGGCCAAGGCGATGGTGATCACGGGGTGCTGCTCGCCCAAGGTGATGCGGCCGATGTCGAGCATCTCGCGATACGGCCCTTCGGCCTCCTGATAGCGCGCTTGGCCCCGGAGGCTTTCGGCGAGGTTGAGCAGGATAAACGTCAGGCCCGCGTGCCCTTCTCCGTAGACCTCACCGCCTTGTGCCAAGGCTTGCCGGGCTGCCGTCTCTGCTTCGGTGAAGCGCCCAGCCTGGCTGAGAAAGCGCGATAGGTTCGACATGCTGATCACCCAATCGGGGTGGCGCTCCCCTACGGCTTCTTCGACGATGCCTATAGCTTCGCGTTTGGCGGCTTCGGCTTCGTCGAGTCGTCCCAACTCACTCAAGAGGAAGCCATAGTCGTTGAGGGCGCCTGGGAAAGAATTGTGTACCTCGCCGGAGGCCGCGTACAGGGTGCGCGCCACGCGTACGGCGCGTTCTACGAACACGGCTGCCGAATCGTAGGCCCCTTGCTGGGTCAGGGATGTGCCTCGTTGGCGCAGGGCGTCCGCAAAATCGACCGATACCGTGTCGCCCGACGCCACGTAGGCCTCCACGCCGCGTCGTAGCAGCGGGTCGGCGCGTGCCCAGTTGGCGCGATCGCTGAACACGGTGCCGTGCAGGAGGAGCGCGTCGGCGTAGAGCAGGGGGGCGTCAGCGCGTGCGGGCTCTAGGACGGTAAGGGTGCGGGCCAGCGTCGAGTCGGCGCCGGCGTAGTCGCCCAGGAAGCGGTAGGCGCGACCGACCGCAAAGAGGACGCGGGCATGCACGACCGGGGTGGCGGCCAGCTCGTTCTCCGCACGCTCCACGCCTCGGCGGAGCAAGTCGAAGGCCGTCAACGTGTCGCCCAGCGCGAAGCCGGGCTCGGCACCTTGGAAGAGGTCGGCGAGGAACGAGGCCGTCGTCTCGGCCGTCAGCGCTTCCTGCTCGGCGCGCATGCGCTGCTGGTTGGCCTCGGCAGCTTG
>JBCCLD010000400.1:0-4133 GCA_039027055.1 Bacteroidota bacterium | reverse complement strand
GACGGTGAAGGAGCCGCCCTGCACGGCGAAGCTGTCGTCCACGTCGAGCGCGAAGGTGAGCGGGATGCGCGGCGCGGCCGTGCTGCCCGTGGCGAGGCTGGCCAGCACCAAGTCGACCTGCTGGCCTTCGGCGGTGCCGAGGCGGCGCAGGTTGTTCTCACCATCCGGCTGACTCACTTCGACGGCCCGGTTGCCGTCGGCGTCGGGTGCGAGGTCGAGGAAGGCGGTGGCGACGGTGGGCAGCGGCAGCTGCTCGGGGATGGGCAGCACGGCCAGCACATAGCCGAAGTGGAAGACGTCGCAGTACTAGTAGGCGACCTCGGCGTCGTCATAGATCAGCCCAACGCGGCCCCCGCTCACGGACGGCGTGCCCTGCGCGGGTAGGCTCAGCGTGAACTGGTCGAACGCGGCGGAGACGCTGTTTTCGAAGTCGGCAAAGCGCAGCGCGGCCGTGGCGGCGCCGTCGAGCGTGAGTGCGTTGCCCGTCAGGACGGCGCCCGCGGCTACGTCGAGGCGCAGGTGTGCTTGGTCGGCGGGGGCGGCGCTCCCAAACGGTGCGATCTGCCAGTCGAACTGGTCGAGGTCGGCACGCAGCGCGAAGCTATCGCTGAGGCTGATCGTGCCCGCGCTCACCTGCCCATCCGTCGCAATGCCGACCTGGTCGAAGGCGACGGCGATCTGCGTCGAGTCGGAGGTGGCGAGCGTGCTGGTGCCCGTGGCCGTCAAGCCATCGGCGTTGAGCGTGGCGGTGGCGATGTCGAAGCGGAAGAGCGGGGCCTGCGCGGGGTACTGCCACGCGGCATCGCTGAAGGTGATCGAGGCACCGTCGCCCGCCAGAAACGGCCCGTTGGCGTCGATGCCCAACGCGAGCGCGCCCGTGGCGGCGGCGTTCTGGAAGCCTGCGCGGTTGAGCGTCGCGGTCGCCTGCCCGTCGAAGACCACAATCGGGTCTGGGCTGGTCTCGAACATCAATGACGCATCGGACAGCTCCACGGAGGCGGGGCCTACGCGAAACGCACTGCAGCTGCCTGCATCCGGCACGGTGCCTGCGAGGCCACCCGTCGTGCCCAGCGAGGCCGTAAAGTCGATGGCGCACGGCGTCTCGGGGTTGTCGTTGCGCGTGAGCTGGCCATCGAGCGTGATGTTTACCGCCTGCTGCCCGTCGGCGATGCCGAGGCTGCCCGCGATGTCGGTGATGCCGATGTCGAGCATGGCGAGCGTGAGCGCCGGATCGGGCGAGCCCACGACGTAGGGTATCACGGTGCCCTCGACGAGGCCGTTGCGGAACGCGGCGTCCTGCACCGTCAGCCCCACCTCGGCCAGCGAACCCCCCTCGAAGCCCTTCATGGCCACCTCGAAGTCGAAGCGCGGCGCCCAGGCGTTCAGCGTTGCTCCGCCAAACCAATCGACGGACAGCCGGTCAATGCGAGCGGCCAGCGGCGTGAGCGTGACGCTGGGCAGATCGAGCCGCGCCACGTCGTCGTCGAACGTAGCGGAAAGCTCGTCGAGGATCAGGTTGCGGTCCGTGAGAGTGACGGTGCCCAGGTCGAGGGCGAGTCCATCCGTCACGGCCAAGTCGGCGGTCATCTGGAGGTTGAACGACGGCATCCCGAAGTTGGCACCAAAGGAGAGCGTGGTGACTTCTTGGATGGCGAGCGCAGCTGGACCGAGCGTGAACGTGCCCAGGTCGGCGTCTTCGTCCACCGCCCACTCGTCGAGCTGGAAGCCGTCCTCGGTCACGCTGACGGTGGCGGAGAGCGTGAGCGCGTCGCCCGTGCCGTCGTTCAGCACGAACTGCGCCTCGGCCTGCATCCTGAACGACGCGCCGAAGCCCGGCCCGCCCCACAGCGACTCGAGCGTGACGCCCTGCACACGCAGCACGGCGCTGCTGGCACGCGCCTTCGCAGGCATGATCGCGACCTCGCCCGACACGGCGACGGTCTGCACCTCGGCGCTGAAATTACCCAGCGCGTCTACCGTCAGCGTGAGGCGGTTTTGCGCGTCGGCGGTGAGCAGCGTTTGGTTTGGCCCGTACGGCGCACCCGTCAGCTGCAGCGCGAACAGGTCGCCGTCGTTCACCTGGCACGACACGTCGAGCAGTTGGATGGGCAGGTTGTACGGCAGCAGGGCCTCGTCGCCCGCCAGCGCGTCGGTGGCGAACGAGCAGGCGCGCACGGCCTGCAGCTGCGGGTCCCACGTGAGCTGCGCCAAGTTGACCGCCACCTCGGTGCCCTCGCCGTTGACCAGCACGACGGAGGGCGCTCCGGCGAGCGGCGTGTAGGTGACAGTGCCATCGGGGTTGTACACGATGGCCGTGCGCGGCTCCTCGGCCGTGCCGATGTTGAGGGCGAGGTCGGGCGTGAGGCGGAGCGCGCCGCTCGGGAAGATGCTGGCGCCTGGGCCGGGCAGGCCTTCTTCCTCTTCGTCGAACACCTCGGGCATCTCTTCCTCTTCGCCCACCTCGGCGATGATGGGCTCCTCGGGCAACACGCCTTGCGGAATCTCCGTGAGCCCCGCCGCTGTCAAGCGAAGCAGCGGCGCCCCGTTGCCGAGCGCGAACGTCGCCTCGCCCGTGGCCACGCGCTGCGTGCTGGGGTTGAGCGCGAAGTCGGCCGATACTGTGGCTCGGTTTACGGCGATGCCGTTCCACGATCCGGCGGCATCGGCGGCACCCGTGAACTGGATGCCCTGCGGCGTGAGCATGACGCCATCGGCCAGGAAGGCGACCTGCGCCTCGCCCTCGGGGAGGCTGCTGTCTTGGCTCACCTCGGCACTCGTCACCTGCCCCGCGGGCGTGACCTGGACGCGGTACACCGTCGGCTGCTCGGCTACCACCTCGCCGCTCACGATGGCTTGGGTCTGCGGGTCGAGCTGTACGCCGCTGAACGTGGCGGTCTGCGTGAAGCCGAACACCTCGCCCTCGTACGTGCCGTCGGCCACGAAGCGCGTGAAGGCGTCGTCCTCCAGGTCGGCGGGCGTGAAGGTGAAGGACGCGGCTACGGCGCCGAAGGCCGGGTAGGTCCACTCGGACGTGTCCTCCTCGCCGAAATCGGCCAGCTCCTCTTCCTCGTCGCTCGTGATCTCGAACTGCCACACCTCGCTCACGCCGTTGTCTTCCAGCGGCTCTAGCGGCTGACCGCTGGCGAGCGTCACGCGGGCGCGCACCTGCCACGCATACTGCCGCCCCGGCTCAATCGGCACACCCACCACGGGGTCGATCTTCGTGTGCGTGAGCGTACACGTCGTGGTGGCACAGATAAACTCGGTATCGTCATACGACGCCACGCCGGTGGGGTCGGCGTAGACGATGGCCTCCTCGGGCGTGCGGTGCAGCGCTGGGTCTACGGCGGCTAAGATGACTTCGTACGCGACGGTGGCGCCGAAGGGCAGATCGGCGTTGGAGATCGCGTCCCACTGCAAGATGACGGGCTGCGTGGGGTCGAGCAGGTCGGCATCGCCGGGGCTGACGAGCAGCGGCGGCGCGGGCGAGCGGAACTCCCAGAAGGCGAACGTGTCGCTGATGACGAAGTCGGTCTCGGCCTCCAGCACCGTCACGGTCAGGCCAAACGTACCGTTGGGCAGCCGCCCCGTCGTCACGAGCTGGCGGATGAGCGTGGAGGCGTCGTTGAGGTAGTCGTCGCGCGACGTGGTGAAGCCCAACTCGTCGAAGGTGAACAGGTAGACGCCGGGCTCCAGCGCGAGCACGCGCGTCTCGGCCACGGGCAGCGTCTCCCCATCGAGGTCGGGCTCAAAGCGCAGCCGGAACGGCGTGGCGGCGTTGACGGTGACCTGGACGCTGTAGGTGCCGTCGTCGATGCGGGGCTCGAGGTCGTCGAGCACAAACGGCGAGTCGAAGGCCTGCCCGTTGGCCGGAAAGCCGACGAGCGCGACCGAGACGTCGCCCTGGGCGTGGGCAAGCGCGGGGCACAACGCGATGGCGAAGAGGAGGGCGACGAAGCGAGACAGACGCAGCATGATGGATTCAGAGTCGGCGTTTGTAGCTGAGGGTGGCGCGCAGGTCCTGGTAGGATGGGCCCTGGGCGGGTGCAGCGCGGAGGGTGCGCAGCGAGAAGGCCACCGTTCCGCCGAAGGGCACGCGGTAGCGGAGGTTGAGCCCCAGGCCCACGCGGGTG
>JBCCLD010000399.1:0-4161 GCA_039027055.1 Bacteroidota bacterium | reverse complement strand
GAGCTTGGTGTCGAAGCCGTGGATGGGGGCGGACTCCCAGAGGTCGAGGGCCTTGCCCTTGGCGACGCCGTCGCGGATGTCGATGAGGGCGATCTCGTTGACGATGTCCATGCGCGCGACACACTCGGCGACGGTCGCGCCGACGTTGCCCGCGCCTACAACGGTGAGTTTCATGGGGGAATGGGGGTGTGGTTGATAGGAGAACGGCGAAGCAACCATCCGGCTGGATCGCATGTCCGGCTAGATCGCAGCGGAAGCGCTTCAGAATGAGTCCGCACGGAGTATAGCCGGTCGGCGCATCCCGGTGAAGCCGCCCGGGCGCGCTGCTCTTGAACGCACCGAAAATTGGCAGCCTTCCGCTGGGAGCGAAGTCGCTCCTCGACGAAACCTATGCCCCAGCCGAAACACGCCCGACCTAGAGAGTCCAGGCCGGGCGTGCAGGAGGGCCGTTCCACCACAAACGGCCCTATCCGTTACCATAGCGCCATCGAGTGCCAAAATGGATCATCGCACCACCGTGATGCGCTGCGTGAGCGTGGCCGCGGGCGTCACGGCACGCACCACGTAGACCCCAGCCGGGAGCCGGGCCGTATCGAGGCGCAGCGGGTGCGCTCCGGCGGCCAGCACGCCCTCGTGCAGCACCGCCACCCGGCGGCCGAGCAGGTCGAACACCTCCGCGCGCACGTCCGTCGCCTCGGGCAGCGCCACCGCCACCGTAGCAGCGCCGAGCGTCGGGTTCGGGTAGGCTGCCAGCGCGAAGGCGTTGGGCAGCGCGTTCGCCTCCTCCTCGCTCGCCACAGGCAACCCCTCGTTCGGCAGCAGCAGCGTCTCGTCCGTGTCACCGTCACCGTCGAGGTCCACCTCGACCATCACCTCGGCGTCTCCGAGCGTACTCCACACCGGGCGCACGGTGTGCGTCGCGCCCGCCGGGAGCGCCACGTCGGCGCTGTAGAAGCTCCGCGTTCCCGCCTCAGCCGAACCTGGCGCGGACGACACGGCGAGCGTGAGGTCATACGTCGCCGCCCCGGCCAAGCCGCCGAGCGCGAACGCCGCCGAGTCCGCCGTCATCGCAAGGCGAGCCTCGGTGCCGGTGCCTACTGCAAGACTGTCTGCAACAAAGAGCCGCGTTTCGCCATCGCCGACCGTCGTGAGCGCGCGCAGCATCACCTCGCCCCCCGCGCTCGTGAGCATGGCTGTGCCTGCCGGATCGACCGCGAGCGCGTCGCGGGCCTCGGGCAACCCGTCCGTGGGCAACCCGTCCGTCCGCTCGACGCCGAGGCGCAACCGCCCCCAGTCTACTGAGAGCCGCGCGAAGCCGCCCTCGTCGGGCGTGACCTCGGCGCGGTAGGCCCCACGCGGCACGCGGTAGCTCTCCGGGCGACCGGGCACGCCCGTGATCGGGAAGCGTGCGTAGGCCGGTCCCAACGTCTCGGTGAGCACGCCCCGCTCGAAGGCGATGCGGTCGCCGTTGGACGCGACGACCGCCGAGGAGCGCCCGGCGACGTGCACGCTAACGAGGTCCGGGTCGCCCGTGCGGGACTGTGCTGCGCGGGTGTCTTGAAGCCACGGCGGGTTGCCGACGTCGTAGACATCGAGCACCTCGGGGCCGACGAACAGCCCCGCGCCGGTCCCGCCCAGCCAGAAGTCGTACGGCCCCCAGGCGTTGGCCGTCGAGTCGATCGGCATCACGGCTGCGCCGCCCACGTTGGGGTCGAAGAACACGAGCGCGTAGCGCCCGTCGCCCGGCTCGCCCGCGTCCACGTTGCCGAAGACGCCCTCGTCTTCCAGCCCGAGCGGCGCCACGGCGTGGGCCGCCCAGACCGGATCGCCGGACTCATCGGTGTCGGTCGTCTGGCCCGAGAACCACACGACGCGGTCGAGGTCGCGCACGTCGCGCGCGAGCATCGCTTTGATCCGCTCCAAGACGCTGCGGGGCGTAGCCGGGTCGAAGACCTGCTGGTTGTCGCGGCTGCGGGCGAAGCGCTCGTCGCTGGTGCGGTTTTGGAGCGCGTGCGCCACGTCGCGCACCTCGTCGGTGACGCCCAGGGCAGCGATGTTGCCGCCGCCCAGGCTCGGCAGCCACACGCCGGTGAAGCGGTCGGCATCGCCGAAGGCGGCCAAGAGCGCGTTGGTGAGGCCGAAGCAGACGCCCTTGTAGCTGTCGTCGGCAGCGGCGGCGATGGTCTGGCCATAGCCGGGGTAGAGCGCGTCGCGCCACGCCTCGAACGCGCCCAGGTCAGGCTGATTGGCGAGCGCCGTGAAGCCGGCTAGGCCGAGCGGGTCGAGGGAGGCGTAGGTGGCGTCGGTGCCGAAGGCGTCGACCCAGGCCGTCCAGGGCGTGGTCCAGTAGTAGGGCAGGTCGGGGAAGCCGAGCGGGAAGTAGCGCACGTCGGGCTCGGCGTAGAACGGGTCTGCGCCGAAGTCGGGGAAGCCGTCGTAGTAGCGCTCGGGGCGCTCCCAGTAGGGCTCGGGCCAAAGGTTGGCTCCACTCTGCTCGAACGTCCACACGTGCTGCGACGTGACGGCCAGCTCGTAGTCGGGCGTGGCGACGGTGCCGGTGACGCGTACCAGCCGGAAGGGCGGGCGCACGCGGAAGCGCTCGCTGACGACCTCCTCGTCCGGGTCGTCGGCGTTGACGGCGATGAGGAACGTCGAGGGCGAGAGGAGGTCGTCATCGACCTCCCACGCGTAGGTGCCCCCGGCGACAGGCACGTCTTCGGCGAGGAGCGTGCGCGTGCCGTTGCTGTCCTGGGAGTTCGTGACGAGGTAGAGATCGACGGTGTCGATGCCGGACGCGCTGAACCGGACCGTGTACGTCTCGCCGGGCGGCACGATCTCGTCGGCGGCGGGGGCTTCGACGAAGAAGTTGGACCCGAGGATGGCGCGCCACGCCACACGCTGGCCGCTGGCGTCGGTGCCCGTCCCCACGATCACCAGGCCGTCCGCCGAGATGGCTGCCGGGGCCAGCCTCGTGAGCCCCCCCACGTCAAGGCCGCGCTGCGCGAGTTCCTCATCGAGCCATTGCATGCCGCGCTCCGCGCTCCAGTACGTCCCCTCGATCACTCCAAAGCGGGACGCTAGCCCCACGATCACCTCGCCGTTGAGCGACGTGGCACGGGCCTCCGGGTTGGATCCGTTCGTCGGAGCCCCGAGGTCTTGCATCCCCTGCGCGGCGGTCCAGCGGAACGCCTTGATCGGACGGCCGAAGCCAGTGCTCCGCCCGACTACGACCTGCCCGTCCGGCGACACGCCAAACGCATCGCTCCGTTGGTGATCGTCCTGCAGGACGCCCAGCGAAACGACGCCGGCCGTAGGCGTCCAGCGAAACGCCTCCTGGTTGTTGCTCGTCGCGCCCGATATGGAGCCAACGATCACGTCGCCGCTGGCCGCGATGTCGTTCGCCCGGCTGAAGATGTTGTCCCCTGGCAACGCTCCGAGCGGCTGCATGCCTGACTCGGCCGTCCAGCGAAACGCGTCCACGCCGCTGTCGCCGAACGTGGTGGTACCGACCACGACCGTCCCGTCGTCAGAGATGGCGCGGGCCTCTCCGGTGCCGAGGGTCTGCGTGCCTTCGTCGGCCGTCCAGCGGAACGCGTCGCGTGTTGCGCCCGACGCGTAGCCAGCCACCGCACGTCCGTCTACCGACACGTCTGTGGCAAACGAGACGTCGCTCCCGGAAGCGACGCCGATATTGACAACGGTCCCGTCAACCCATCGGTAGGCATCCGTCCGGCCTCCCTCCGACGGCGCGCCTGTTCCCACTACGAACGCGCCGTCTCCGGACGCCCCAAGCGCCTGCGCCGTCCCGCCAAAGAGCGCAAGTCGCTCAAACGAGACCGATTGAGCCTGAGCGGCGGTGGAAAACGCAAGCGTCAGCGCGCAGGCGAGAGGGAATAGGGCAGACCGCATAGCAAAAGACAGAGAAAGAAGCTGAAGGCACCGTACTCCTATCCACGAGAAGCGGGCAGCGATCTCGTCATCACCCCCCGCTTTTTTTGCGGCGTCCCTTTGGGGTGCGGTGTCAGCGCACCACGGTGACCCGCTGCGTGAGTGCGGCGTCAGGGGTCATGGCCCGCACGACGTAGACGCCGGCGGGCAGGCGCGAAGCGTCGAGCGCGAGCGGGTGGGTGCCAGCGGCGAGCGGGCCGTCGTGGAGCGTCG
>JBCCLD010000398.1:0-4162 GCA_039027055.1 Bacteroidota bacterium | reverse complement strand
TTGCGTTATCTGAAGCCATGTATGGAAGCTGCTAATGCAGTTCCCCTCCTGGATAGGAGGGGACAGGGGTGGTTGACCGAATCAGCTACCCTGTCACGTCCAAAGCCGAACGCGCAGAAGACGCCTTGAGTGTGCACTAGCGACGTTCGAGCCAAAACACGACGGCGGAAAAAGCGGGCGGCGTGATGAGATCGCCGCTCGCTTCTCGTGTATGTCAGTAGCGCCCTCCTTTGCACGCTCACCACCGCTCTCGGTCCATCTCTCATGCGTTCTCTCCTGCCGGCTCTCATCCCATCGATCGGTGCACCGCTTCTCGTAGTGCTGCTGGCTATTCCGGCCCAGGCGCAGGTCCTCACCTCGCTCTACTCGGTCCGCAGTCCCAACAGCCAAAACGACGGCTTCTTCGGGGCGGTTGTGGAGGCCACGGGCGACCTCAACGGCGACGGCGTGCCCGACTTCGCGGTCGGGGCTCCTGACGAGCAGGGCGGGCTCGGCCGGGCCTACCTCGTGAGCGGGGCCGACGGGCGCGTGCTCCTCACGATTCCCTCGCGGTCGAACCAACCCGGCCGGTTCTTCGGGCGCTCGGTGGCCGTCACCAGGGATGCGAACGGCGATGGCGTCTCGGATCTGCTCATCGGCAGCAACGACCCCACCGCGGGCTTCGAGGTTGCCGGGGTCGTCTACCTGGTGAGCGGGGTCGATGCCTCGACCATCGGCCAGTTTGCCTCGCCGAACGCCCAGGCGAACGGCTTTTTCGGGTTCGATGTAGCAGCCCCCGGCGACCTCAACGGCGACGGCGTCGAAGACTACGTCGTCGCGGCCAGCGACGAGGACCTCACGGCCAACGGCACGCTGCGCGAGGACATCGGTGCGCTCTACGCCTTCAGCGGAACCGACGGGGCGCTGCTCTGGACTTCGACCGCCGATCTCGACCAGGCGTTCAGCTACCTCAGTCGCGTTGAGGCCGCCCGCGACATGACGGGCGACGGGGTCCCCGACCTCATCGCGAGCGCGCCCTTCGCTGACGTCGGAGGCACCGCGGACGCTGGACAGGCGTTCGTGATCGACGGCAGCGATGGCGCGGTGGTGCACACGCTGACCTCCGGCAACGCCCAAGAGCGGGGGGCCTTCGGGATCAGCCTGGCAGGCATCGGGGACGTGACCGGCGACGGCGTGCCAGACGTGGCGGTTGGGGCCCCCTTCGAAGGCGTCAACGGAAGCGTGCGTGACGGGACGGTCTCGTTCTTCAACGGCACGACAGGAGCGCGGATCGGCACCTATGCCGAGGAGGAGCGACAGGCCGAGCGCCTCTATGGCTGGCACGTCGAGAACGTGGGCGACTACGACGGCGACGGCGTCGACGATGTGGGAATCTCGGCGCTGCGCCAGTTCAACCGCTTCGAGTTCCTACCGCCCCCGCTGACGGCCCCATTCTCCGGCGCGCTCTTTATTACCAGCGGGGCCACCATCGGCCAGGACTTCGCCACGGACCTCGCGGAGGTTTATCCAAGCCTCCCCAACTTCCCGACGACGTTCGAGTGGAACTACGGCCGCGACTTCGCGGCGCTCGGCGACGTCAACGGAGACGGCCTCAACGAGATCGCCATCGGGGCGCCGACGCAAGGCGCTAACATTGGCTTCGTCGGCGTGCTGGACGGCGCGCGGATCCAGGCGCTGACCGACCAGGGGGCCGAGGCGGAAGCCGAGACGGTCGTGGGCAACGACGGCACCTACGCCTTCGACGGCACGGCCGTGACCCTCGTGCTCGACTTGGCTGGGGCGGCAGACGATCCGGGCGAGTCGGGCCGGGGAACGCACGGCGACGGCGCGAACGTCGTCGTGACGCGCTACCGCAACGCGCCGCTCGACACGGGGGGAATTCCCGAGAGCGCCGTCGCTCAATACCGCTGGACGATCATCCCCGAGCGTGATCTCGTCTTCGTGGCCGAGGCGAGCGAGGTCCGGTTCCAGGTCGAGGACATCCCCACGTCGAGCATCGTCGACCCGGTAGGCATCGTGGTCTACCGCCGCCAATTCGTCGGCGGGGGCGACTTCGAACCGCTAGCGACGACCTTCGATGCAGACACGGGCGAAATCGTGGCGACCGGCTTCACTCGGCTCGGCGAGTTCGTCTTCGCGAGCGACACCAACCCGTTGCCGACGGACGAGACGCCGAGCGAGGCTGCGCTCGCGGTGACGGTCTACCCGAACCCGACGTTCGCGTCCGCTAGCGTCACGATAGTGGTCCCCGAGAGGAGCGGTGTCCACGCTGCCGTCTATGACCTGCTCGGCCGCCGCGTGGCGACGCTCCACGAAGGTCCGCTCGCCGCCGGCACGCACCCGCTCACGCTCGATGCGGCGCGGCTGCCCGCTGGCCTCTATGTCGTGCGTGTCGTCACGCCTGGGTCCACGCTCACGCGACGGCTCACCGTCGTGCGCTGACGCGAGGGGGCCGCCGGAGCCCGTATGGATTGGACATGGCACAGCGGGTGCCACTCGGCGCCGACCTGATCCGTTGCTCTGGGAGCCACCTACTTTACTCGTCTAGCTGAACCTCTAGCGCGCGCCCTCGGTCCAGCACCGAGTAGTCGCCGTCGTAGTGTGCGTCGAGAATGGGTAGCGCGTGGGCGAGCAGGGCGCGTGCCTCGGCAGGCTCGCCTCGGGCGATGAGCGTCTCCGCAAGGAGGACCTCCGCCTCGGCGGTGTCGGGGTGGGCGGGACCGAGTGCCTCGGTCTGGACCGCGACAGCGCTGCGGTGCTGCGTCTCGGCGTCATCGTAGCGGCCCGCGTCGTGGAGCACCTCGCCGAGCGCTTGGTGCGAGATGGCGGTGCTCGTGTGCACGCCGAGGGTGCGTTCGCGCATAGCGAGGGCTTCCTCGTGCGTCGCGATGGCGCGCGGGAGGTCGCCCTGGAGGTGATGGATGCGCGCGATGTGCGCGAGGATGCTCGCGACCTGGTAGTGCTCGTCGCCGACGGCCTCGCGCTGGAGGCGGAGCGCCTCGGTGAGCAGCGGCAGCGCCTCGTCGTAGCGCCCCGTCGCGCGGTAGAGCACGGCGAGGTTCTGCATCGTGATGGGCAGCTCGTAGAGCACCTCGTCGCCGCCCGCGCGCATGAGGCGGAGCGAGGTCTGGTAGTGCCCCTCGGCGAGGGCGTAGTCGTTGCCGAGGTACTGGTGGTAGTACGCCAGGTCGTTGTGGATGACGGCCATGTGCGGGTGCTCCTCGCCGTGGAGCGCGCGGCGAGTCGCAAATGATGCGTGTAAGAGGGGCAGGATGGCGTCGCGCTCGCCGAGGTAGTCCTTCACCCAGGCGTGGATGGACTGCACGCCGCCGAGGTAGAACGGCGGGCGCCCCCGGTTGGCCTCGTCGTCGGCCCAGCCTACAACCTCCGTTTCGATGAGCGTGAGCAGGCTGTCGGCGTCGCGGTAGGTGCCGCGGTCGTAGTGCGCGATGGCGAGCGTGTAGCGGATGTTGTTGCGGAGGTCGCGGTGCTCCGTCGTCTGCGGCGTGGAGAAGCGCTCGGAGAGGAGCAAGGCCTCCTCGGTCAGCGCAAAGGCTCGGTCGATGTCGCCGAGCTGGAGCGCGACGGTGCCGACGTTGAGCAGCGAGCGGGCGAGGTCGTCAGGAGGAACGCCGCGCAGCGAGCGGCGCAGGGCGAGGGCGCGCGTGAGCAGGCTGTCGGCGGAGTCGAAGCGCGTGACCTCCATGCGGAGCTGGCCGAGCTGGCTGAGCGCCTCGGCCGTTTCGCGGTGGCGCGAGCCGTAGGCCGCCTCGGTGAGGGCGAGCGCCCGCGTGAGCTGCGAATCGGCGGTGGCGTAGTCGCCGAGGCCGCGGTAGGTGACGCCGAGCGTGAGCCGCACCGCGCCCTCGACCGGCGGATCCGCCCCGAAGCGCGTGGCGACGTCCTGGCTCGCCTCGTCCAGCACCTCCGCGACGGTGATGTCGCGCCCCCGTCCGCCGATGGGGTCTGCGGCGGCGAGCATGTCCTGGAGGAAGCCGTTGACGGCCTGCGCGCGTGCCGCCTCGGCCTGGGCGACGCGTGCCTGCCAGAGCGTTCCGGCCAGACCGAGCAGCAGGGCGGCGAGGAGCGCTACACTCGCCCCGAAGCCCGTGCGGTGGCGCTGGATGAACTTGCGTAGCCGGTAGCTCGTCGTGTCGGGCTG
>JBCCLD010000397.1:0-4175 GCA_039027055.1 Bacteroidota bacterium | reverse complement strand
CTAGGGGGTGTGGACATTGATCGGGTCAGGTGCTCACGAGACGCCGTTTGCGTCTCCGAAAGGCGCACGAGGAGCGCGATCCCGTAGGATCGAGTGACGAGTGAACCCCCCATTCTGTAGAGGTGGGCGGAGGCCGAACGGAGGCCGTGAGCACCGATCAGACCGATTGCCCACACGCCCTAGGCCAGTGCCGCCGATGCCCCAGTGCCTCCGCCGACGAGAGGCCAGCCCACGGTCTATGCCGCTTACCTATGGGGCTCGGGCTGGGCACTCAGATCCGCCGCAGTTCGTTGTCGCGCGCTGGCTCTGGCTCGCGCAGTACGGCGTCCGTCATCCAGCACCCGTCGTACTCGCCACCCGTCTGTTTCGACAGACCGAACAGATAGCTCACCCGCTGCCCGTCCCTCTGCACGAGCGTGACGCGCTGCGCTGCCTGGTTGCCCTGCACCTGGATCTCTCCGTACTCGGCGCGCTCGAAGCCGAGCATCGCTCCGTATACCGGTCCCTTCACCATCGCTGTGAACCGTTCGAGCGGGCCCGTCGCGCTCTTGTTGGAAGGAGAGGCAAAGCGGAAGGCGACCTCAATGCCTGCATCCGGGTAGGGCTCGTCGTTGCGCCGCAGGGCCTCGACCTGAAGGCGAATCACTTCCTCCGGCGCGAGGCGCGGACTAGGCTGGGGATCTCCATCATCGGGAGCGGGCACAGCGGCGAGCAGGAACACAGCGAGGAGGGCGGAAGCAAACATGGCCGTAGGCATGGGTGGCGTTCGCTCTCACGAGTACGTGGTGAACCGTGATCCCTCGGTGAGGCTGCCGCTGGACCCGTCCCACAAAACTGCGCCCAAACCCCAAAACTGGATGCGTGTTGGGCCCTGCCATGTCGGGCCCAGTCATGCTGCAGCCCCAGTGGACAGGTGTTCGCTAAGGCAACCAGTGGGCCGTGCGGGATTTGAACCCGCAACCTGCCGATTATGAGTCGGATGCTCTAACCGTTGAGCTAACGGCCCAGGGCTCATAAGATATTAACAACGGGAGGGGTCAGGACAGTCCGGCGACCGCGAAGACGTGGTGCGTGCGGCATGAAGCCTTTGCGAGAGCGGCGGCGGCCGTGACCGTTTCATGAAGCCGCGAGCGTGGCGTGGAACCCTCGAACTGGCGCCGGGTGGGAGGCCCGCTTTCGCTGCCCCGTCGCCTCGACTTAGGGTCTGCGACATCGAAAGACCGTCTCACCGTTGCGGACGATGCAGTCCCACCACTGCGCTGCAGACCCCGCCCCTCCATGGGAATTCCCACCCCGACGCCTGCCTCGACGCCCGTTCCCGCCACGGCGCTGCGCCTCCACACGCTCGCGGAGGAGGCCCGCACGCTGGGCGCGCCCTCGGCCGTCCAGGCCGTCCTCGCAGCAGGCCGCTGCGCGCTGCGCGACGTACGCCACCACGCCGCCTCGGCCCGCGCCGCCGCGCTCTCGCTCGCCCAGCACGAGCGCCTCGACGCGATGCGGGCCGAGTTGGACGCGCTCGACGCCGCCCTCGACAGCGTCCTCGAAGCCTCCGGCCGCTGCCTCGTGGATGCGGACACGTCGCCCGAGGCGATGCGCCGCTTCCCACGCGACGGGCGCGGACGTGCGCGCCTTCGGCTGTGGCACCGTACCACAGCCGCACAGGCCGAGTCTGCCAGCGTGGTCCCCTCGTGGGGCCTGGCCGTGGGCGCGCTGCTCACCGCCCTCGATACGCAGACCGACCGCCTCGCCACCCTCGCGAGCGGCCAGCCCGACGGAGCCCCGTCGCGGCGGCTTGCCGACGGCGTGACGGCGGTGCTGGTGCGCCACCGCGATGCACTGCGCACCGAGACGCAACGGTGCATCGCCGACCTCGCTGCCTGACGCGTGCTCGACCTGGAGGGTGCTCGACCTAGGGCAAAACTCCGTCTGGCGTACGTATACCCTACAGGTCTGGCATACGTGGACGCTGTAGCCTTCGGCTGGGGTACTGCCCTGGTGCGTGCGCGGCGTGGCGGCCCCGTATTTTCTAGCATCGTCCTGTCTGCCCCACCACCTCCGTCGATGCGCCTCCGCCTCCCCCCTGTCGCCGTGCCCCTCGTGCTCCTGCTTACGCTGAGCGGCGTGTTGCTCGGCTGCGGCGGCGGTGCCACCGTCGTCGAGCCAGACCCCGCCGCGGCGCAGGACCCGAACCTCCCGCGCACCAACTACTATGAGATCCGCACGGAGTATGGCCGCATGGTCATCCGCCTCTTTGACGAGACGCCCGGCCACCGCGACAACTTCAAGCGCCTCGTCACGCAGCGCTTCTACGACGGCACCACCTTCCACCGCGTGGTGGACGGCTTCCTCATCCAAGGCGGCGACCCCAACTCGAAGGACCAGGACCTCACCAACGACGGCCAGGGGGGCCCCGGCTACACCATCGCCTCCGAGCTCCGCGACAACCTGACGCACCGGCGCGGCATCATCGGCGCCGCACGCCCGGGCGACGGCCAAGACCCACGCCGCCGCTCGTCGGGCAGCCAGTTCTACATCGTCCAAGGCGACGCCTCGTCGCTCGACGGAATGCACACCGTGTTTGGCGAGTTGATGGAGGGCTTCTCCGTCCTCGACCGCATCGCCGGCCTGCCGACGCGGCGCAACGAGCGGCGTCCGGCCCCCGTGTGGCTCTCCGACCAGCCGCCGACGCCGGTCCTGATGCAGATCCGCCCCATCGAGAACTACCGGGGGGCAGGCTCGCGTTGACCGGTGTGATCGACCCTGCACGCGCCCTCGGTTCAACAGGATCGAGGGCGCTGCTATTTTCTTAGGCCCCGCCCTTCTTTCTAGGCTCATCTCTTCGCTCGCTGCTCTACCCTCATGTCCGACCAGACCCTCCCCGAACAGGCCCTGTCTGAACAAGAACGCATTCGCCGCGAGCACCTCGCCGCGCTCTACGAGGCCGGTATCGAGCCATACCCCGCCGACGAGTGGGCGGTCACGCATCGCGCCGCCGAGATCCTCGACACCTACGACGACACCCAGCACAACACTGAGGTGGACGGCACCGAGCCGATCCGCGTGCGCATCGCCGGACGTATGATGACCAAGCGTGTCATGGGGAGGGCCTCGTTCTTCCACCTCCAGGACGCGACCGGCCCCATCCAGGTCTACGTCAAGCGCGACGACCTCCCGGAAGGGTTCTACAACCGCGTCTTCAAGAAGCTCTTGGACACCGGTGACTTCGTGGGCGTGGAGGGCACCGTCTTCCGCACGCGCATGGGCGAGGTGACCATCGAGGCCGACGCGTTCGTGCTGCTCGCCAAGAGCCTCCGACCGCTGCCCGTCGTGAAGGAGCAGGTCGACGAGGAGGGCAACGTCCGCACCTACAACGAGGTCACGGACAAAGAATTCCGCTACCGCCAGCGCTACGTCGACCTCGCTGTGAACCCCGACGTGCGCACGGTCTTTCGGCAGCGCGCTACGCTCCTCCGCACGCTCCGCGACGAACTCGACGGGCGGGGCTACGTGGAGGTTGAGACGCCCGTGCTGCAACCCCTCTACGGCGGCGCAGCGGCGCGACCCTTCACGACGCACCACAACACGCTCGACATGCCGCTCTTCCTGCGCATCGCGGACGAGCTGTATCTGAAGCGCCTCATCGTCGGCGGCTTCGAAGGCGTCTACGAGATCGCGAAGAACTTCCGCAACGAGGGCCTAAGCCGCTTCCACAACCCGGAGTTCACGATGCTCGAGCTCTACGTTGCCTACCGCGACTATGCGTGGATGATGGACCTCGCCGAGCAACTCTTCGAGGCCATCGCCGTTGCGCTCCACGGCTCGACCGAGGTGCCCGTCACGAACGCCGACGGCACGACGACCACGCTCTCGTTCGCGCGCCCGTGGCCCCGCCGACCCATCTTCGACTTGATCGAGGAGTACACCGGCAAGCAACTGCGTGGCCCTGATGGACAGGTGGGGGATCGCGACGCGCTCGCTTCGGCCGCCAAGGAGCTTGGGCTGGATGTCGACGCCTCGATGGGAGCAGGCAAGCTCATTGACGAGATCTTCGGTGAGTTCGTGGAGCCCAAGCTCATCCAGCCAACCTTCGTGACCAACTACCCCGTCGAGCTTAGCCCGCTCGCCAAGCGGCATCGGACGGAGGCGGGCCTCGTGGAGCACTTCGAGGGCATCGT
>JBCCLD010000396.1:0-4181 GCA_039027055.1 Bacteroidota bacterium | reverse complement strand
GACGACTAGCTCTCGGCGCGACGAGCCGATCCGGCCCAGGGATAGGATGGTCCTCCTGCGTCTCGGCATCCTCGTCGTCTCTGTCGGCGCTGCTGCTTTGGTGGTCGCGGTCGCCGACGGGTTCGAGAGCAGACGGGCGCCCTCGGCGGGGTGGGAGGTGGCTTCCATCCAATCCGGGACGGGCTGGGGCTATGTCCTCCTCGCCGACGGGCGGCCGCTCATTCGACAGCCCCACCTCCCCGCCATCGAGGGCGAGCAGCCCTTCGCCACCCGAGACGATGCCCTTCGTGTGGGCGGGTGGGTCGCCATGCGCCTACGCGCAGGCCATGCACCAACCGTGACCATCGATGACCTCGTCCGCCTGCTTCCTACCTACCGAATCTCGCCCGCCGACCATGGCACGCGTTCTCTCTTTCCCGCGACGACCTCCGAGCCTGCTCACGTGGTGTCTCGCGATTAGCCTGGCCGCAACCACAGCGGCCTGTGACGCAGGCGCTGGATTCGGGGTCGATCTGATCGGGGTGGATGGTGGCCTCATCGTCACCGACACACTGACGTTGCGCACGGCCACGGTGCTGCTCGATTCCGTCGTCACGCAGCAGGCCGAGCACCTGCTCGTCGGTGCCTACCTCGACCCAGAGATCGGGCGCGTGGAAGCGCGTGGCTACGTGCCGCTCGCGCTCGGCGACGGCTTTTCGCCCCCCAAGGCCGCCGTCTTCGACTCGCTCACGCTCAACCTCGAGCTAGCCTATGGCTACGGGGCGCTTGATGCGCCGCACACGCTGCGGGTGCATCGCGCTACGGAGCCCATCGAGCCGGAAGATGAGGAGGACGCGCTCACTAGCCCCGAGACGTTCACGTTCGACCCGGCCCCGCTCGGCTCGATTTCATTCACCCCGGAGGACGAATCGACAGTGTCGGTACGGTTGGACGACGAACTCGGTGCCACCCTGTTCGATGCCGCAAAGAACGATGATCCGTTGCTCACCGACGACGACGTCTTCGAAGCGTTTCTGCGGGGTCTAGTGGTCGTGTCGGAGTCGGAAACCGCCGTGCTCGGCTTCGAGGCGTTCAGCGCCGACTCGGCCTTCGTTGGCCTGCACCTCCACTACCGGGAGGCCCCAACGAGCGATGCCGCCCCACGCCTCTACGTCTTCGAGCCGACCACGCGCACCTTCTCGAATATCCGCAACGAGCGCCCCGCACTCCTCGTCGGACTCGACGAAACGCGCGGCGAATTGGCGACGGCACGCACGGGCGAGACGGGATACGTGGCCGGTGGGACGGGCTTGGCGCTGCGGGTCGAGGTCCCCACCGCGTATCGGCTGCTATTCGAGGAGCAGCGTTCGACCACGATCAACGGGGCGAGCCTCTACCTCTTCCCGGTCCGCAACACGTATGACGACGAGACGCCGCTGCCGCGCTCGCTGGACCTCTACGTGGCGGATGAGGACAACGAACGCCTCGAACCCCTGTTGAACAAGGAAGAAGAGCCCGTAACAAGCTCTGCGGAGGTCGACGTGGAGTTTGGGCGCGCAACGTACTACGCGTTCGACGTAACGCGCTTCATCGAGCAAGAGATCGAGGCCGGGTTCGATACCGAACGCGGACTGCTGATTCGCCCGACGGCGTTCGCGAATGTCAACACGGTAGACCGGGTCGCGTTCGGGGGAGGAGGCCCCGGTGAGTACCAGGCCGTGCTCCAAATCGTCTACACACGATTCTGACTCGGTGCAGGGCTAGCGCGTCAACACCATCGTGACGTGGGAGATGCCGACCTCGTCGAATTCGGGACCGGTGCGCCGGAAGCCGAACTGGGCGTAGAAGGCGGCGAGGTGCGCCTGGGCGTGCATAGCGAACCGGCGGTGCCCGGCAGCTTCAGCATCAGCGAGCGTCGCCGCAACGAGCGCGCGGCCCAGTCCGCGTCCGCGAAAGGCTTCCAGCACAGCGAACCGTTCCAGCTTCGCCGCCGGACCGCCAGACGTGTCGACCACGCGCCACCGGGCCGTCGCTGCGGGGTGCGCGTCGACGATCCCGAGCAGGTGGGTGGCCACGGCATCGTAGGCGTCCCATTCTTCTTCGGGCGGACAGGCTTGCTCAACGACGAATACGTCGTGGCGGATCTGGCGGGCGGCGCCCCAGTGCGAGGAGGGCAGGTGGAAGCGCGTGAGATCCATAGCGTGGACGGGGCCTGGTGAGCGAGACCTAGTCTACGCCCAGGTGGGCACGCGCCGTCGGCGAGTTTGGACTTCGGGGCCCTTGACAAGGAAGGCGCGCACCTCTACACTTGCGCACAACGCCAGGCCTTCGGGTGCGCCCTCGCAGTCGCGCCCACGAGCCGAGGCATGCGCCCACACCCTACGACCACGCCCATGCACACTGCATCCCGCCGCACCAAACACGGATTTGGTGCCCTGATGGTCCTCTTCGCGATCGCACTCCTTGTCGCAGTGCCCGCAACGGCACAGCAGGCGCTTGGCCCAGAGCCAGTCCCGCCGCTCCGCATTATGCCGATGGGCGACTCGATTACCGAGGGAGACGAGGAGGGAGGCTACCGCTGGCACCTCTTCGAGATGCTCACCGAGAGCTATGCCCTGCCCAATTTCGTCGGGCATCGCAACGGACGCTTCCGGGACCGCCCAGGCATCTACGACTCCGACCACGACGGCTATTCCGCCTACCGCATCGACGAGATCGCCGACGGCGGAGGGGAGGGGAGCTTCTGGAACGCCCCCACCGTTGAGGAGCGGATCGCAGCCTGGGACCCGCGCATCGTGCTGCTCCACGCCGGCACCAACGACATGCAGCAGAACTACTGCCTGCGCGGGTGCCGTCGGGACGGCATCCCCGATGTCGTAGAGCGGCTGCGTAGCCTGGTCGAGCGCATCTGCGTGGCTTCGCCCGACATCTACGTGCTCGTGGCCCAGATCGTCCCCGCGAACGCCCCGAAGCAGCGCGTCGCCCCGCGGATTGAGGCGTTCAACACCTATCTACCCAGCATGGTCGAGGGGTTGCAAGCGCAGGGCTACAAGGTCCGCCTCGTGGATTTGTACACCCCGATGCTCGCCTTTCCCCACCCCGACGGGATCCATCCCAGCCTGGAGGGCAACCGCAAGATGGCTGAGGTGTGGCACGACGCCATCCTGGACATACTGCCGCTTGAGAACTTCAACACGGGCCGTGACGACGACGTGCGCGTGACGGAGCTCTACAGCACCACGAACCCCCGTCCGTGGCGTCCGACCCCGCGGAACCTCCTGCGGACCGGCTCCTCCACGCTGGAACAGGCGACCCACCTTGGCTACACCCACAGTGGCTCCTCGCCCGCGTTCCTCACCGACGGACAGGCGGGCGACGCCACGCTGGAGGACGACAACGCGTGGAAAAGCACCTACGTCCTCGACACGAGCGTCCATACGGCAGGCTACGACCTCGAACAGATTCGGACGGCTGCTGGCGACCCGCCAACCGGCGAGGCCGAGAACGTGCAGCAAGCCTACGAGGTGTGGTATTCCACCGTCGATGCCCCCACACGCTTCAGGCTGCTCGGCGACTTCCACCACATCCTCGTCAACGAGCAGTCGGTGGCTTCAGCGCTCCAGATCGACAAGCCGGATGAGCCGCTCGCGCGCAACGTGAAGGCCCTACGGTTCGTATTTGTGGAGCCGCCTCGTCGGCAAGGCGGATTCTTCGGCATCGGGCTACGAACGCGGTACTACGAAATTGAGGCGCTTGGGCAGCCGTCGGCCGCGGTGCGCACTGCGGCGGCTGGGGTCGCCACACCCTCCGAGCTTGCGCTCGCGACAGCTCCGAATCCCCTCGTCGGCTCGGCGACGGTGCGCGTTGCGCTACCGGCGAGTGGTACCGTCCGCGTAGTCATGTATGACCTCCTTGGGCGCACCCTCGAGACGCTACATGACGGCTGGGCCGAAGCCGGTGAGCACGCCTTCGCTATGGACGCGTCGACGTACCCTGGGGGGGCATACATCGTGCGCGTAGAGACAGAGCGAGGTGCGCTCGCCCAGCGTGTGACGGTGCTACGGTAGCCGTGTCACCTCCTCAGTCTCATTCCTATAGGTCCTTCTCCTCGTTCGACAGCCACCCAGGTCGCGAACAGGCATGAAACCCTGCGGCACAGTGCGCTGCCCCCCTGTGCAGCACCCGCCCGCTCGAAAGTCAAG
>JBCCLD010000395.1:0-4221 GCA_039027055.1 Bacteroidota bacterium | reverse complement strand
GTGGACTGGGTCAGCTCCTGCTTGATCTTCGGATGGTCGCCCACGCGGTCGAGGATGCGTGTGGAGCCAGATGTGAGGTTGAACGTCGTGGGGTCTACGATCTGGACTTCGAGTTCGACGCCGAGAGTGGGTCGGGGCGAACTGTGAAACGGAATCTCGGTGATCGAGTCGAGTGCAGGGAAAGCCATCAGGAGTAGGGCAGGCGACGGTGGGAACTGTGCTGGAAAGTAGGCACGTTGCCCCGGACGGAAAAGCCCCGGCGGCTACAGTCCCGTCGACAAAAAATGCCCGGATGATGCGAGGTCATCCGGGCAGGCCGTGTTGGCAGAGAGTGCGAGGCTCATGTACGGAATAGCACGTCGTAGCGGGCGAGCATCTGTTCGGCCTCAGCCCGTAGCGCCATGAGGTCGGTAGGCGCCTCGGCCAGCGTAGGGAGCAGCGCGTCGAGTCGGCCCGCCCGGTCGGGCTGCTGGGCGAGGGTCCAGTACGCATCAGCGCGGTGGAGTGCCGCCTCGAAGCGGGCCGGGTCAGCCTGCACGTTCGGGTCGTCGAGCAGCGGCAGGGCAAAGAGGGCGCGGGCATCGCACTCACGGCCCGGGTCGAAAGCCGAGTCGGCGGTCGTGTCCAGCAGGGCCTCGAAGCCGAGGGTATCGGTGGCCTCGGCCGAGGCACGCAGGGCTGCAGTGAGCGACTGCCATGCCGTTTCCATAGCCTCGAGGAGGTCGGCGAACTCCTCCCACGCCTCCGCGTCGGCGTCGGGGCCGTAGCAGTGCGTGAGCAGCGTCGTCCGGTGGGCATCGCGGTCGGCCTCAGACAGGCTAAAAAAGGCCCAGAGCAACCGCGCGGTCTCTAGGAGCGTCACGAGCGTCTCATCAGCCTCCTCGTGGTCCAAGCCGGTCCCCAACTTCTCAGCATCTACTTGGTCAGCGATCACCGAGAGGGCGAGGGCTTCCTGCACGTCATAATCATATCGGCGTAGCAGCGGCTCGGCGTACACCACGAGTGCGTCGAAGCGAACCCCCGACGCAGCATGCACGAGGGCTCCGACGCGCTGCGGGTCGGCACGCTGAAGGTGCGGTAGGGGACCGTCCCCCAAGGGGTCGTCGTGCAAGTCGTATGGGTTGTACCCGGCACCGTCTCCGGCATGGGCAGAAAAGTCGGCAGGGAGGGCCTCGTCCAGGAAGGTGTTAAAGTCGGCGTCCAGGCCGTCGTCGTGCCAAGCGTTCATGAGGGCAAGCGCAGTGGGAGAGCAAATGCGAGTGGGGGCATCCCCGACAGGAGCGTGCCGTCCAAGCCCGAACGTCTCCAAACGTTCCGGCGAGCGCGCGTAGGTGACATTCTTCGCACCGTATCCGATGGAGGCCCGTGTTCGTCCCCCGTCAAGAAGACGAACGCAACGATTCGCGACGGCCTCAAAAGCTAATTCGCCAAGCGACAAAGCCCTCTGACGTATGGGTCTCCTAAGCGTCCGCCACGACGGAGATCATCGGTGGATAGCCATCGGTGGATAGCCATCGGTGGATAGCCATCGGTGGATAGCCATCGGTGGATAGCCATCGGTGGATAGCCATCGGTCGTCTCCGAGGCCTCGAGAGAACGTATCGAAGTCACGAGAGAGAGTGAACCCACCGGCGTCGAACCCTGATGTCCGCGTAGTCGATGTGCCTTGGAATGTCGCGGACGCTATGGCCTCGCATAGGAGGGGGCGCACCCATGGGCCCTTGGTTTCAGTGAGGAGCGCACTACTTCCTGACTCGCAACAGCAACGTCAGCGCTACCCCCGCAAAGAGGACGTGAGCCAACCACGCGGCGACTACCGGCGGGAGCGATTCGGCGTACCCGAACGGCTCGATCACCTTCTGCAGAGCGAGGTAGACGAAGGCGACGCCGAGTCCCAGAGCCAACTGAGCGGCCTGTCCGCCTCGGCGACGAACCGAAGCCAGCGGCACGCCCAGGACCACAAGGATCAAGTTGGCAAACGGGTAGGCAAACTTGGTGAAATAGCCGACCTGAGGACGCCCCGTGTTCTGCGCACCAGCGCGATCGAGCGCGGCGAGGTAGGCGCGTGTCTCGGGGATGGTGAGCCGCTCCGCGTCGCGCTCGGTGCGGGCGAGGTCCCTCGGCCGCACCGTCAAAGCCGTGTCGAGGGTTTGCACAAAGCGGCGCGACTCGGAGCCGTCGGTGTGGAAGGTGCGCAGCGTGGCTCCTTGGAACGTCCACACCTCAAGTGTGTCATTCCACAACGCCTCGGTAGCATCCATGCGCTTCGCGAGCCGAGTCCCGTCGCCCGTCTCCTCGAAGTCCTGAAGCGAGACACGAAAGCCACGGGAGCGCGTGCGGTCATAGAAGCCGACCATCAGCAACGAGCCGGGCGCATTCTGGCGATACAACTCGGTGGTTTCTGCGCCCTCCGGGGCTTCTTTATAGTACTGCTCCTGGAAATCCAGCACCGTCACGTTCGCCCGCGGCACGACGAAGCCGTTGAACCAGAGCATACAGCCTGTCACGACTAGCCCGACCAGCATAAATGGCGCAAGGATGCGATAGAGCGACACCCCCGCCATCGTCATCGCAGCCAGTTGAAGCGACTGGCTGAGGCGCGCCGTCGTGTAGATGGTTGCAAGGAAGAGGGCGAGCGGGCTCGTCAGCTTGATGATCTCCGGGATGTAGTTCAGGTAGTACGTCCCGAAGACCTGCCGCTGCGTCGCGCCCCGGTCGATGAAGTCGTCGATGTATTCCACATAGTCGAGCACCACGAAGAACACGATCAGCATGGCGGTCAAAAACACCGTCGCGACGCTGAAGCGTAGGATTATATGGCGGTCGAAGGTGGTCATGAGTGAGTGGAGGGACGCTGTTGGGGGCCAATCATTGCAGCACGCAGACGATCGGTCGTCCCATCATGTGGACGTTGCGGATTCGTAGTCAGCTGGGCTTAGGTAGTCCAGCGTGGAGTGACGGCGTTGCCGGTTGTAGAACACCTCGACGTACTCGAACACCGAAGACGTCCCAGCCTGCCGCGTAGCGAACCGGGCACCGTCGAGCACCTCGCGCGTCAACGTCGCGAAGAAGCTCTCCACCACCGCGTTGTCTTGAGGCGTGCCCGCTCGGCTCTCGCTCGGTAACGCGCGGTGCTGCTTCAGTAGTGCTCGATAGGTATGCTCTCGGTAGACCGACCCGCGGTCCGAATGGTGGACGAGCCCCGCTGGAGGCCGACGACGACCCGGCGCGGCACGCAGCGCCCGCGTGACCAGGGCCTCGTCGCCACGCGAGCCGCAGGCGTGGCTGACCACCCGGCGGCTGTAGAGGTCCAGCACGACGGCGAGGTAGAGCCAGCCCTCGCGTGTCCAGATCTGCTTCACGTCAGCGCACCAAACGCGGTCGGGAGCCTCCGCGAGGAACTGCTGCTGCACGAGGTCGGGAGCGGCCTCGGCTGTGCTCGCCCTGGGACGATGGGCCCGTCGAGGCGGCATCGCCCCGCGCAGGCCTGCCTGGCGCATCAGCCGCGCGACGCGCTTGCGTGCGACTCGGTGGCCCTGCGCCTGCAACTCGGCATGCACGCGTGGCGCGCCGTAGGTGTGGCGGCTGGCCGTGTGGACCTGGGCGATGAGCGCTGTGAGTGCACGGTCGGCCCGAGCACGCTCGCTCTCGGGCCGGTCGGGCCAGTCGTAGTAGCCGCTACGGCTCACCCCGAGTGCCCGACAGGCTAAGGCCACCGGGTACTCGCTCGCGTGCTGGCGAATGAAGGCGTAGCTCATGATCGAGGGGGCATCTGCGAGAAGCCCACCCACCGCCGGTGGGTGGAGCCGACGGCTTTTTCTAGGATGTCACGTTCCTGACGCACGCGGTCGAGCTCACGTCGGAGTTGGCGGAGTTGCTCGGCCTCGGGTAGCTCCTCGGAGACGGTGGGTTGGGCAGGCCCGTAGCGGTGGACCCAGTCGCGCAGCGAGGTGAGGGAGACGCCGAGGTCGCGGGCGACCTGCTTGCGGGAGTGGCCCTCCTCGATGACGAGGCGGACGGCCTCGCGGCGGAAGTCTTCGGAGTAAGTGATTTTGGCCATAGGGGACCTCGATTTGGTGAGCAGGAAGAATCGGGGTGTCCGTGGTACCGGGGCAAGCTCACCTCGCAGTATTGGGCCATCAGGTGGTGGCTGTGGACCTCTCGGCTGTAGGCTTGGACCGAGCTAGTGCATGGACAACCGGTCTTTTGCGATATCGAAGC
>JBCCLD010000394.1:0-4222 GCA_039027055.1 Bacteroidota bacterium | reverse complement strand
TGAAGCCGGTGCCGATGACGATAGCCGACTGCCCAGCCTCCGCCGCCTCGACGATCTGCGTGGCGTCGTCGGTGGACCTCAATAAAAAGACGCCATCGAGGTCGGCGCCTGGGATGCCGAGGCGACGCGGCGTGCCCCCCGTGGCGATGAGCGCGGCATCGTAGGCGATCGGCATATGGGCTCCGTCGCCTTCGTCCGCGAAGTGGATTCGCTTGGCCTCCGCGTCGAGATGAGAGACGCGGTGGCCGGTGCGCACCTCAATGCCGTAGCGCTCGAAGAAGTTGGGGGAGCGGAGCGGAAGGCTGTCGCGGCTAGCCCCGGCGAGGTAGCCCTTGCTGAGCTTCGTCCGGTCGATGGGCAGTTCGTCGGCGTCGGTGACGAGCACGACGCGGCCCTGGTAGCCGACCTGCCGCAGCGTCTCGGCTGCGGCCGACCCGGCAGCACCGCCGCCCACGATCACGAACGTCCGGGCGTCGGCCTGCGTGTCGAGGGTCGTCATAGCAGTGACACAGCCCTGGTGGGGAGCCACGCCATCGCCGATCCGTGGCGCGCCGTGCTCGTCCCTGGGCATCATCACGAAGACATCACCGTCCTCCACGACCGTCTCAAAGCGGGCGAGCGCGTCGAGGGCAGGGGGCTCGTCGAGCGCCCCGTCGGTGACATCGAAGACGGCGTGGTGCCAGGGGCAGATCACTTTCGGCCCGGCGAGGACGCCCGTGGCGAGCGGCGCGCCGTAGTGGGTGCAAAATGCGGAGGTGGCAAAGAACTGCCCGCCGACGTTGGAGAGAAGCAGCTTGGTGTCCGCAATCTCGATCTCCTTCATCTCGCCCTCGGCGAGGTCGGAAACCGCCGCGACGCGGACGGAGGTAGTGGCGGCTGTCCCTTGGACAGCGGCAGAAGGGGTAGGCATGGGTCTGGGGTCCCGAGAGGTGCGAGATGGGAAAGGCATGGGCGCGCGAGTGCGGCGGGCTCACCTTCCCCTATCCCCTATCTCCTGCGTCCTGTTCCCTGACGTAGCCCCAGGCGAGCCCCTCGCCTAGGACTAGCCCGGCAACGCAGCCAAACAGAAACCCCGTAGCTACGCGTGTGGCGACGAGGTCGTAGACGCCGAGCGCGCCCAGCGCCCAGTCGAGCGACACGAGGGCGATAGTGGCGATCAGGAGCGGCCTGCGCCACGCGCGAACGTGGAGTGCCTGCGTGGGCACACGGATCGTCCGGGTGGCAAGCAGGCCGAGGAACACGCCGCCGAGGATGCCCGTGCAGCGGTGGCAAAGCGCCCAGGCAATCCCGTGCGTGGCAAACGAGCGGTCGGGCTGCTGGTGGCAGGCGAGGTGGAACCCGTGCATGATCGCCGTGCGGAAGCCCTCCGAGACGTGCGGTGGGGCCATGTTCAGCACCGCGAGAGCGACCGTGGCTCCCAGCGCTAGCGTCCATGCCACACGGCGAGGCGCACTGACCGGTGAGACGGGCGAGGTTAACGGGAGGTTCATCGTCGTCCCTGAATCACTGGGCAGGCGGTCCCGTTCCAACTTCGCACCAAAAGAAAAAGAGTGCTAGCACTCGGAACTCTCGAGTGCCAGCGTCATTTCTCGACGCCCCGCTTTTCACTTCGAACCCATCCCCCAACGCATCATGGCACAGCTCAAGCCGCTGGCCGACCGCGTGGTCGTCAAGCCCCAAGAGGCCGAGACGCAGACCGCCGGTGGCCTCTACATCCCCGACACCGCCAAGGAGAAGCCGCAGCGCGGCACCGTCGTCGCCGTCGGCCCCGGCCGCGTCGAGAACGGCACCAAGATCGACATGACCGTCCAGGAGGGCGATACGGTCCTCTACGGCAAGTATGCCGGCACCGAGATCGCCCTCGACGGCGACGACGTGCTCATCATGCGCGAGAGCGACATCCTCGGCGTCGTCAGCTAATCGGCGTCGTCAGCCAAGACGCGCCGCTGCGACCTCCCCCACTCTCTGACTACTGAACCCACACGCAATTATGCCTAAGCAAATCATTTTCGACGTCGAGGCGCGCGACTCCCTCAAGAAGGGCGTCGATACGCTCGCCAACGCCGTCAAGGTGACGCTCGGCCCGAAAGGCCGTAACGTCATCATCGAGAAGAAATTCGGTGCCCCGACCGTCACCAAGGACGGCGTGACCGTCGCCAAGGAGATCGAACTCGAGGACAAGCTCGCCAACGTCGGCGCGCAGATGGTCAAGGAGGTTGCCTCGAAGACCTCGGACGTGGCCGGTGACGGCACCACGACCGCCACGGTCCTCGCCCAGGCGATCATGAACCAGGGCCTCCGCTCGGTCACCTCGGGCGCCAACCCGATGGACATCAAGCGCGGCATCGACAAGGCCGTCGACGCGATCGTTGCCAACCTGCGCACGCAGAGCCGCGACATCGAGGGCCAGAACGAGATCGCCCAGGTCGGTGCCATCTCCGCCAACAACGACGACGAGATCGGCGACCTCATCGCCGAGGCGATGAACAAGGTCGGCAAGGACGGCGTCATCACGGTCGAGGAGGCCAAGGGCACCGAGACGGAGCTCGACACGGTCGAGGGCATGCAGTTCGACCGCGGCTACCTCAGCCCCTACTTCGTGACCGACCCCGACAACATGGAGGTCGTCCTGGAGGACCCCTACATCCTGATCCACGACAAGAAGATCAGCACGATGAAGGACATCCTCCCCGTGCTGGAGAAGGTCGCCCAGATGGGCGCGCCGCTGCTCCTCGTCGCGGAGGACACCGAGGGCGAGGCGCTCGCCACGCTCGTGGTGAACAAGCTGCGCGGCACGCTCAAGGTCGCGGCCGTGAAGGCCCCGGGCTTCGGCGACCGCCGCAAGGCCATGCTCGAAGACATCGCGGTCCTCACGGGCGGCACGGTCATCTCCGAGGAGAAGGGCTACCGCCTTGAGAACGCCACCCTCGACTACCTCGGCCGCGCCAAGCGCGTCGTGATCTCGAAGGACAACACGACCGTCGTGGACGGTGCCGGCACCGAGGACTCGATCAAGGCCCGCATCGGCCAGATCCGCGGCCAGATCGAGACAACCACCAGCGACTACGACCGCGAGAAGCTCCAGGAGCGCCTCGCCAAGCTCGCAGGCGGCGTCGCCGTGCTGAAGATCGGCGCGGCCACCGAGGTCGAGATGAAGGAGAAGAAGGCCCGTGTCGAGGACGCGCTCCACGCCACGCGTGCCGCCGTTGAGGAAGGCATCGTGCCGGGTGGAGGCGTCGCGCTCGTCCGCGCCATCTCGTCGCTCGACGGCGTCGACGCGATCAACGAAGACCAGCGCATCGGCGTCAACATCATCCGTCGCGCGCTCGAGGAACCGCTCCGCCAGATCGCGGGCAACGCCGGGCTCGAAGGCTCGATCGTCGTCCAGAAGGTCAAGGAGGGCGCCGGCAGCTTCGGCTTCAACGCCCGCACGGAAGAGTACGGCGACCTGATCGAGCAGGGCGTCATCGACCCGACCAAGGTGACGCGCACCGCGCTCCAGAACGCGGCCAGCGTCTCGGCGCTGCTGCTCACGACGGAGTCGGTGATTGCCGACAAGCCGGAGCCGGAGGCCGCCATGCCGGGCGGCGCGCCGGGCATGGGCGGCATGGGTGGCATGGACTTCTAAGCGAAGGCCAAACCCCAACGCTCTAGCACCTGAACGCGTAGCGTTTGCGAGGCGGCTTCCCACTGCGGGAGGCCGCCTTGTTTCGTGTCAGACGCTGGCGTGGCTCCCCCCGTTCGCGTGGACAGTCGCTCCGCTTCTGCGTCCACACGACCTGTCCCCCTCAGGCTTGGGGGGGACAGCCTCGCGACTCCTCGCCAGAGGAGCGAGGCGGGGGGAGCCAAGTCCGGCACCGCGTTCCTAGGGCTCCGACTTTGGCTTGCGTGCAGGCACCGACCTCAGGACTGGCAGCGCGATCGCAGGAGCCTCGACAGGTGATGCGGCTCCGTCGCCCACTGAGGCGGTTTCGAGCGCGTCGAAATCCGGAAGCGAGGCAATGCGGGGGCCGCGGAGCTTCGCGCGGAGGCGCTGCACGACGAACTTCGTCCAGCTGTAGCGCACCTTCGAGGGAAGGGCCTCCCAGAAATAGCCACTCGTGGGCGTCGTGGCGAAGCTCGGCTCGAAGTAGCAGTTGACCGTGCAGCCGCGGCAGACTTCCAGGCGGCCCTCGTGCTCGCGGTGGTAGGCCACGCGGTCGCCCTGCCAGAGGTCGTAGAG
>JBCCLD010000393.1:0-4249 GCA_039027055.1 Bacteroidota bacterium | reverse complement strand
CTCGTCGGGCTCATAACCCGAAGGTCGCAGGTTCGAATCCTGTCCCCGCTACTACCCAGAGCGCCGAGTCCGTCCAGACTCGGCGTTTCTCGTTGAGGGGGGCACTGGCTGAGACGATGGCTACGGAGGGGCGCTGCACTGGAGCGTCCGGATTAACAGAATGGGCGGCAGACTTGGTGGAAAACGGGAACTCATTCTATATTGCCCGGTGTTGATCCGACAGCCGCGTTCGTGGAGACGCTTCCTTCGCTCCCTAGGTGCCCGCACTCGCCGGGTCGAACGCTGGCTCCGAGGCCCCGACAGTGGACACGGACGCGACGCCGAACCCCCGACGGTCTGAGCATCATGGCTTGGTTCTTGTTGCATCTGCGCCGTGCCTCCGCGCCGTTGAGGCCTGTCCCCCACATTGGCTTGCTCTCCTCTCGCCTTGATCCCCGCGGCAGTCTGATGCCCCGAGCCTCCCTGCTCCCAGCGTCCGGTCTGCCCCCCCGGTAAGCGCGCTGGCTGGCCCGCGTCGGGCCAGTCCGCCGCCGCCATTTTCGCTGTTTCACCCGCCGCGCCGTCCGCGCGGCTGCTCCGCCAGGACGATTTCTCTAGTCGGTCCTCGCGCTGAGCCGCTGCGGTCCCTCGTGGCTCCCTCGACCGCCTGCGTCCGCCCCGTGCGCGGCCGCGAGGCCTTTCCCAACCACACCATTCATGGCACGTACCCCAAGCGCCAAGCGCGCTGAGCAAGACGCCACGGCGGCGTCTCCCGCCTCGCAGGACACGCAGGCCCAGCCCGACAGCCCCGACGCGGCCGATGCCGCTGAGGCCACGGAGCAGGCCGAGGCTCCCCAAAAACGAACCCGGCGCACCCGCGCCAATAAGACGGAGGCTGGGCAGGCCGACGCCGCGTCCGACGACGCCGCGTCCGACGACGCCGCGTCCGACGACGCCGCGTCCGACGACGCCAAGCCGAAGCCGCGTCGCCGGAGCACCCGCTCGAAGAAGGCGGAGACTGCCGAAGCCGGGACCCCAGCCGAAGCCCCCGCTACCGAAGCTCCCGCTGCCGAGGCAGCCAACGAGGCGCCCGCTGCCGAAGCTTCGTCCACAGAAGCCCCCGCCGCGGACGAAGCGCAGGGCGATGCCCCTGCTGCACCCAAGCCGCGTCGCCGCCGCACGCGTCGCAAGGCCGAGCCGCAGCCCGTCGCCTCCAGCGACGACCTCCAGGACGACGCCCCCATCGCCTCCAGTGACGATGCCCCGCAGGCCCGTGACGATGCCGCGCAGGCCCGTGACGATGCCGCGCAGGCCCGCGACGATGCAGGCGAGGCCGATAGCGACGAGCAGGAGCGCCCGAGCCGCAACGGCCGCAGCAAGCGCAGCAAGCGCAGCCGCTCCAAGAAAGGCAACAAGGGCGGCGGCAACAGCAAGCCCGGCGTTCCCTTCGAGGGCATGCTGGAGATGATCGGCGACAAGAAGTTCGGCTTCATCCGCGACCTCCACTACGCGCTACCGAAGGGGGACAACGACTCGTTCATGCCGCCCCCGCTCATCCAGAAGTTCAACATCCGCGACGGCGCTGTCATCAAGGGCGAGCTCAAGCCGGGCCGCAAAGGTGCCATGCAGGTCTCGCAGGTCGATGCCGTCATGGGCATGGAGCCCGAGGAGTGGAAGCAGCTTGAGGACTTCGACCGGGGCCTCGTCGTCTACCCGAACGAGAAGTTCAACCTCGTCACGAGCCCAACCGACATCTCGATGCGCACCATCGAGCTCGTCGCGCCGCTCGGGAAAGGGCAGCGCGCGCTCATCGTGGCCCCGCCGCGCACAGGCAAGACGGTGATGCTGAAGAAGCTCGCCAACGGCATCGCGCACAACCACCCCGACACGAAGCTGATCGCGCTCCTCATCGACGAGCGCCCGGAGGAGGTCACCGACTTCATCCGCAACACGCCTGCGCGCGTCTTCGCGTCGTCGAACGACTTCCAGGAGGACAACCACGTCCGCGTGGCCACGCTCGCCTTCGAGTACGCCCGCCGCCTCGTCGAGCAGGGCAACGATGTGGTGATGCTCCTCGACTCGATCACGCGCCTCGGCCGCACGTTCAACATGTTCAAGGGCGGCTCCGGCCGCACCATGTCGGGCGGCCTCGACGCGAAGGCACTCGTCGTGCCCCGTCGCATCTTCGGCGCGGCACGCAACATCGAGGGCGGCGGCTCGCTCACGATCATCGCCACGGCGCTCATCGAGACGGGCAGCCGCATGGACGACGTGATCTTCGAGGAGTTCAAGGGCACCGGCAACGCCGAGATCGTCCTCGACCGCGAGCTTGCTGACAAGCGCATCTTCCCGGCGATCAACCTCCGCAAGTCGGGCACGCGCAACGAGGAGCGGCTCCTCGGCGACGCGACCGTGCAGCACCACATGCTCCTGCGTGCGCTCAACTCGCGGCACCCCGTCGAGGCGATGCAGGCGCTCATCAAGCACATCCAGTTGTCGCCGACGAACGCCCACCTGCTCAACGAGTTGATCCCGGCCGAGCTGTAGCAGGCTGACAGCCGTCGGCGCCCAGCGACACGTTATGAAACGCGTCGCGCCTCTATCTCGCTGGGAGACCGAGGCGCGACGGAATAGTCCGCTACAGGGGACCGGGCGGCGTGTGATTGTGGATCGATACCCTGTCTATTTTTGCCAAAGGGTGCTACGGCTCCATACCGACCGGATGCGTCGGATCGTGGCCGCTTCCTCAAGCGAGACCACGCCGTCGGCGCGGGCCACCCGGCCCAAGTCGGCCAGCACCGCGAGGCGCGTCGGCTCGTCGAGCCACTCAGCGAGCGAGGCGGCGAGGCAGTCCACGTCGCAAAGGATACCGCCCCGGTAGGCGGTCAGCGCCGTCGTCACCACGGCGCGCACCTGGGGCCCGGTGAGACTAGGCACCCAGCGCTGAACGAGGTGCACGATGGCGATCTCTTCTTTGGGGTGCAGCATACGATCCTCACCGTAGACAACGGCGAGGTAGAGCAGGACGAGGCGGTGGAGTTGCTCCGAAGAGGGAGAATGGGACATGAGGTCTACGGTCTTGGCAGCCGAACGGCGCGTTGAGAAGTGGATCCTCCACCTTTTCAAACCCCGTGCCCATTCGGCGCGTCAGCCCTCGACTTTAGTCGCGGCGTTTAGCTTCGCAAAGTGTTCATCGTCTAGACTGAACAGGGCGGCCTGGGTATTCTCCTCGAGGTGGGCCACGCTACCCGTGCCCGGAATGGGGAGCATAGTTGCCGACCGCTTGAGGAGCCAAGCGAGCGCCACCTGCGCGTGTGTCGCGCCTAGCGCCGTCGCCGTCTCGGCGAGCACCGCGCTGTCGGAGAGCTTGCCCGCGTCGAGCGGATACCATGGGATGAAGCCGATGCCGTGCGCCTCGCAGTACTCGACGACAGCCTCGTGTTCGCGATGGCCCAGGCTGTAGCGATTTTGCACAGTCGCGACGGTGAAATGCTCCGCGGCCGCCTCGATCTCGGCCACGCCGACCTCCGAGAGCCCGAGGTGCACCACCTTGCCCTCGTCCTGCAGGTCCTTGAGCACGCCGAACTGCTCGCTCTGCGGCACGCGCGCATCAATGCGGTGGAGCTGGTAGAGCGGGATCGCGTCGAGCTTGAGGCGGCGGAGGCTCATCTCGCAGCACTGGCGCAGGTACTCGGGCCGTCCGACCGCACCCCACTGGCTGGGCCCCTGGCGCACGAGTCCCCCCTTGGTGGCGATCACGACGCCGTCGGCATACGGGTGCAGCGCCTCGGCGATGAGGTCTTCGGAGACGGCGGGGCCGTAGGCGTCGGCGGTGTCGATGAAGGTGATGCCGAGTTCCACGGCGCGGCGCAGCACGGCCAGCGCGTTGGCGTGGTCCTTGGGCGGGCCCCAGACGCCGTCGCCCGTGATGCGCATCGCGCCGAAGCCGAGGCGGTGGATGGGCATGGAGCCGCCGAGGTGGAAGAGGCCGGATGCGTGAGCGGGAAGCGTAGCCATGAGATGCAGGGGGAAGAGGTGAGCGAGACGATGCGGGTTGCCTACGCGCCCGCCGTCTCGATGGCTCCGAGATCGGCTAGTGCATGGACAACCGGTCTGTTGCGATATCGAAGCCATGTACGGAAGCCGCTAAGGCAGTTCCCCTCCCCCGCTTTCGCGAGGGCAGGCTCTGGACAGGGCAGCGCACTGCGCTGCGGGGTTGCCTGTCTTTTCGGGACAGGGGTGGTTGACCGAATCAGCTACCCTGGCACGT
>JBCCLD010000392.1:0-4256 GCA_039027055.1 Bacteroidota bacterium | reverse complement strand
TCCAAAGCCGAAAGCGCAGATGGAGCGTCGATTTCCTCTTCGACTCGACCGAAGACGGTCGCCAGCTCAAGTTCATGCCCATCATCGACGAGTACACGCGTGAGTGCTTCACGATCGCCGTATCGCGTAGCATTACCTCGGGGCGCGTCATCGCGGAGTTGGAAGGGTGGGGTCCATTACAGGGCTCTTCCTGGAGCATGGCCCCCCGGCGAACCTGCGCTCGGACAACGGGCCTGAGTTCGTGGCCGAGGCCTTGAAGACCTACTTGGCGGACGAGCAGGTCGAGACGCGCTACATTGAGCCTGGTGCTCCGTGGCAGAACGGCTATGTGGAGAGCTTCAACCGCACGTTCAGAGACGAGGTGCTGGACCGGGAGCTCTTCACGACCGTGTTGGAGGCCGAGGTCATCTCGAAGCAGTTTCGCCGTCGGTACAACACGTACCGGCCGCACAGCGCGCTGGGCTACCTGACACCGACCGCCTATGCCGCCGATCACAAGAACACCCCTAACCCGGCGCTCGCACTAACATAGCCCCTGGTTCAAAGAACGGGGGCATTCCACTTGGTTAAGTCTGCTTCCCAGACGGATGTGGCGTCGAGTGGCGTCGCAAAAGCGGCAGCGTCCGAAGCATCTGAGCAAGTAGAATTGGGCACGCCCCACCCAAACCCAACGACCAATGCCGTGACCGTACCGCTCACGCTGAGCGAGGCCACCGAGGTATACGTCGCCGTCTACGACGTGCTCGGACGCCTCGTGGCCACCCTTGCAGACGGCCACCGTGTCTCTGGGACTCACGCGCTCTCCCTCGATACGGCCACGCTCGCACCTGGCCTCTACGTCGTGCGGGTCACCGGCCTCCTCTCGGCGGCTACCCAGACCTTCACGGTCGTGCGATAAGGACCACAAGACGATGACACGCTATACGCCCCTGCTCCTGATCGCCACGCTTGCGGTGCTGCCCGGACGTGGTCGGCTCTTCGCCCAGCCGCTCCAGGCAACCCACCTCGAGGTCCGCTGGGACTCGCTTGGGCCTGGCGCCGAGCGCCGCTTCGGCCGCACCACCCTCGCCGACCTCGCCATCCAGCCCGCGGCCAACGGCGACCCCTTCGCCGATACCCTCTTCGCCGTCAACGGCGGCGATGTCTACCGCCTCGCCCCCGGCGACGCGTTCTTCGGGCCCAGCTTCAACGAGAGTGGCAATCCCTCACCAGGCCAGCTCTACTTCGTGACAGTTGAGGGGACCCACCTCTCGAACCGGCGTGGGCTCAACTACTCGCCCGACCGAGGCGTCACCTGGGTCATTCCTCCAGCCTACATCGACGGCGAACTGCTCGTCCGCGACGCCAACGTGAACGGCTTCGCGGAGAGCACTACGCTCGGCGCGCTCGCGGCCGGGCAGGGCGGCTACCTGTGGCAGAGCACCGACGAGGGACGCACCTGGAACGTACGGCACGACTTCGAGATCGGCTTCTCGAACGCGTACGCCGTGGCGGAGTTGGCGGGCGACACGCGGCCGGGCGCGGAGGCGTCGCCGTGGGCCGGGCGGCTCGTGATGGGCTTCCGCGGGCCCATCCGCTACTCCGACGACCAAGGCCAAACGTGGACCGAGGTGATGCTGCCCGTCACCGATGACTGGAGCCAGATTGAGGAGGCACCCGACGGCACCCTCTACCTCGGGGGGACCTTCGGCACGTTCGTCTACACGAGTGCCGACGGCGGCGCGTCGTGGCGTGAGTTTGTCCATTTCCGGCCGGGCGACCCCGGTGACTTCCTCGACGGTGAGCCACGGCAAGCGCAGATCGCGGTGGCGCCCGATGGCGCGCTCTGGGTCGGACTCTCTGCCATTGACGGCGACCCGACGTGGGAGGCGACGTTTGTGTACACGCGCGACGGGGGGGCGACATGGACGGAGGCTTCCGAGGGCTTCGTGCGTCAGCAGGTGAATGCGCTGGAGGTTGACAGCGCGGGTCGGCTGGTGGCGGTGACGCGCGTGGGGGCGTGGCGCACGGCGGAGCCGGTGGTAGTGAGCGCTGAGGAGGACGTGCCAGAAGAGCCAAGTGGTGCCAGGCTAGGCACGCCGTATCCGAACCCGACGAGCGAGCAGATTACGGTGCCGCTCGTGCTGCGCGACGCTGCCGAGGTACGCGTGTCGGTGGTGGACCTCCTCGGGCGCGAGGTGGCGGTGGTGGCCGAGGGCACGCGCGCTGCCGGTACACACACGCTCACGTTCGAGACGGCAGGGTGGCCTGCGGGCGTCTACGTGGTGCGGGCGACCGTCGAGGGTGCGACCGAGACACGGCGGGTGACGGTGGCGTGGTGAGGCACCAAGGGGGCCGACTGGCGGATTTGTAAGGCGCGCAGCGGTCGTGGCCTCCTACCTTGGACCCGCGATCTTCGACCTGCGACCCGATCCCCCATGCCCCGCTCCGAGACGTTCACCTTCCCCAACGCCGACGGCCACGCGCTCTCCGCCCGCCTCGTGCTCCCGGACGCCGCGCCGACGGCCTACGCCCTCTTCGCGCACTGCTTCACCTGCTCGAAGGACCTCCGCGCCGTCCGCCGCATCGGCAACGCGCTCACCGACGAGGGGATCGCCGTGCTGTCGTTCGACTTCACCGGGCTGGGCATGAGCGAGGGCGAGTTTGCCGACACCACGTTCTCGCACAACGTCGCGGACCTCGTGGCGGCGGCGGCGCACCTCGCCGCGCAGCACGACGGCCCGAAGCTGCTCATCGGGCACTCGCTCGGCGGGGCCGCCGTGCTGGCCGCAGCCGCGCAAATCCCGAGCGCCGACGCGGTCGTGACCATCGGCGCGCCGTGCGAGCCCGAGCACGTGCTGCACCTCATCATGGACGAGGCCGATACCATCGAGGCCGAGGGCGAGGCGACGGTCGCCATTGGCGGCCGCCCGTTCCGTATCAAGCGCGACTTCGTCGACGACCTCCGCACGCCGCGCATGATGCAGGACGCTATCCGCGGCCTCCGCAAGGCACTCCTCGTCCTGCACGCCCCCAACGACCGGACGGTCGGCATCGAGAACGCGCGGTCCATCTTCGAGGCGGCCAAGCACCCGAAGAGCTTCGTCTCGCTGGACGACGCCGACCACCTGCTCTCGAACCCGCGCGACGCCGAGTATGCCGCGCGCGTCGTAGCCGGCTGGGCGGCCCGCTACGTCCCCACGCGCCACTCGCACGACGAGCACGACGGCGTGCTCCGGAAGGTTGGACCGTACAACCCGCACGGCTCCACCTCAGAAATCGGCACCACGCCCTACCGCGTCGAGGTGACCACGCGCGGCTTCGCGCTGCTCGCCGACGAGCCCACGAAGGTCGGCGGCGGCGAACTCGGCCCCACGCCGTTCGACTACCTCACGAGCGCGCTCGGCACGTGCACGGCGATGACGCTGCGGATGTATGCCGATCACAAAGGCTGGCCGCTGACACGCGTGCGCGCCCACGTGTCGCATGAGAACACGGGCACGCGGCAGGCTCCGGAGAACCTCATGCGCCTCACCATCGAGATCGAGGGCGACCTCGACGACGAGCAGCGGGTGCGCCTCATGGAGATCGCCGACCGCTGCCCCGTCCACCGCGCCCTCCAAGCCCCGTTCACGTTCGAGAAGACGCTCGCGGAGTAGGAACAGCCGGAGAGACGGCGACTGGTCTTGAAGACCCGGGCCAATCGTCGCGCAATAAGAGTTCCGGCTGCACTCTTTCGCCTCTGTCATGCTGAACTTGATTCAGCATCTCAGCGATATCCCGGAGCACTGTGGTCGTCAGAGATTGGCGTCGCCGGCCTTCGGCTCTGAGTCAAGCTCAGGATGACAACGTTGTACCATCTCAAGCGGACTGGAGCCACTTCGAAAACAGTGCGGGCACCCGAGCGTGATGCTGGGGTGCCCGCTGTGGGAGTAGGTCCGCCGGAGCGCGAGGCTAGGCGGCCTCGTAGGTGTTACGCTCCTGCTCGGAGCCGTCGGCCTTCAGGATGACGAGCATGCTCGGCGCGTGCGCGCTGCTCGCGTTCCTCGCGCGCCCTCGCCGCCGACTGCATCGCCTTGAGCGCGTCGGCGCGCGCCTTGGCAGCGACGGCAGCTGCCGCAGTGCGCTCAGCAGCGCGCTCGGCGGCGGATTTGATAATGAGCACGCCCTCCTCGTCGGTGGCGCCGGGCGGCACGAGTTGCCGGCACACGCGCACGTCATCGCCGAAGCTGAAGTCGTACCACACCGAGCCATCCACGCTCTCGCCCAGGACTGGC
>JBCCLD010000391.1:0-4261 GCA_039027055.1 Bacteroidota bacterium | reverse complement strand
GCAAAAAGCGAAACCCGGTCACCTGGAGAGGCGACCGGGTTTCTGCTTGATGGTGGCAGACCCTGAGGATCTGTGCCTCTGAGGCGCAACTGGGAGATGTGAGACGCCTTGGGACCGAACGAGGGTTGCGGGATTCCTCAGCGTTCGAGCGTCTACAGCGCGTTGCTCGGAAGCAAGAGGTGCTATGCTAGAGGTGCAATCGACAAACAACAGGAGCCGAAAGGGGTTCCGGACGTTTTGGATGTTTTGTTAATATATTAAAGATTATATACTTGATTATATTGATTATAAATGTGGACGATATGGACGAAATTTTCGACTGTATAGTAGCAATCAGCCGGTCAGGCCTAGGTGGTAGCTTTGCAGGCAGCCTCCCCCATCGCCCATGCTTTCTCTGCTTCGCGCTGCTATCGAATCCCTAGCGGTGCCGCTTCTCGTGCGCTTCGCAATCCGGGCGTCTCGTTCGCTCTCGGCCGAGCACCGATCAATGCTGCTCGGCGCGGTCTGCCGTTCACCCAGCGCGCGCGAGGAAGCCATCCAGGCTCCGATCACGCGTCTCCGCACGATTCTCGCGGTAGATCCGACGCGTGTGGCCATGCAAGACTTTGGTGCGGGGTCGCGAACCCACCAGGGTGACGCTAAGCCCCACACGCGCACCATTGCCGAGATCTACCGGACGGCCGCAGCCACACCCGCGTGGGCCGACGTGTTGTTCCGGCTCGTCCGTGTGCTGCGGCCTGCTCGCGTGCTGGAACTGGGCACCAACCTGGGTATCTCCGGGGCCCATGTGCAGGCGGCCCTCGCACTCAGCGAGGTCGAGGCAGGCACCGCTGGACACCTCGTGAGCATCGAGGGGGACCCGACGCTCGCCGACATGGCGCGGGCGCACCTTTTCGATATCCAGGCTCCCAGCCAGCCTACCACCGTCGTCACGGGTCGATTCGACGACGTGCTGCCCGACGTACTCGATACGCACGGTCCGTTCGACCTCGTCTTTCTCGACGGCCACCACGAGGAGGCGGCGACGCTGCGGTATTTCGGCCGGATTGCCCCCCACCTGGCACCGGGCGCCTGCGTGGTGTTCGACGACATCGAGCCGGGGCAGCCCGTGCGCCGGGCGTGGACAGCCCTGTGTGCCGCGCATCCCGACGCCGAGCGGGCAGACCTCCTCAAGCTGGGCCTGCTGTTTCTGTAGGACTCGACCGAAAGGAGAGCCGAGAAACCCTACGCACGCGAGATCCGGTCACGCCATGTGATAGGGGCTCGATAGCCAGACGCGGTGCTCGGCAGCCTAGGGCGGGAATTCGACTGTTCAGCGACGCAGTGGGCCGTTCGTCCAGCTAGGGGGTATCACGGTGTGACCCGCCGCGTAAGGCATGCGGCCTGCATACTATCTTGACGATGCGCCCCGTTTTACTGCTGCTCGCATGAACCTACTCCACCCCTCCTTGACCGACGAGCAACTCGTAGCGGCCTACCTCAACGAGGGCGACGAGCGCGCGTTCACGGCCCTCATGACGCGGCATCAGGAGCGCGTCTTCGGCTTCCTCGTGGGCATGGTCCGCGACCGGCAGACCGCCAACGACCTCTTCCAAGACACCTTCCTGCGTGTCATCCAGGCGATGAACAAGCAGCGCGGGTCCTACGAGCCGCAGGGCCGCTGGCTCGGCTGGGTGCTCCGCATCGCGCGCAACGCGGCGCTCGACCACCTCCGCAGCCGCAAGAAGTTCGCCGACGTGGCCCCCGCCGACGAGGACGACGGTGCTACGTTCTGGGAGCGCCTCACCGATGCCGAGCAGCCCGACGCCTTCGACGAACTGCACCACCAGCAGATCACGCAGGAGCTAGAAGCGCTCATCGAGCAACTGCCACCAGAGCAGCGGGAGGTCGTGATGCTGCGCCACGAGGGGGACCTCACCTTCCGCGAGATCGCCGAGATCACCAACGTCTCGATCAATACCGCGCTCGGGCGGATGCGCTACGCGCTCATCAACCTCCGCAAGATGATCGACGACGAGTTCGAACCCGAACCCGAGTCCCTAAAAAAAAAGGCCGTCCGTAGACTCCCTGTAAGGCAGGTAAGCCGCGCTGTTTCAACATCTAAGGTAGCATAGGCTCGCGATTTTGCAGCGACCACGCACGAGAACCCGTCTGTGCTCCGTTCCTGCGGCACGGCAACCACCCCATCAGCCGACACGCTTCTGATCTGTACTTGATACTATGCCCGACTCGCTCGATTCGGTGCGCGTGCTCTACAAGGAGCCGCGCCCGGACGGTACGATGCCCACTTCCGAGAGCCTGAGCGACGCCGCGCGTGCCGAGGTGGCCGCGCTCGCTCCTCTGAAAGCTGCTCTCGACGCCCGACCTACCTCCGCGCCCGACACGGCCACCATCGCCGCGGTCTTGGAGGCCGCCCGCGCTGCCGCCGCGCCCCCCATGCCGCGTGCCGCCGACCGTGACCCTGTGCGGAGATCTCGCCGCTCGCGCTTTCGCGTGGCGATGCCCGTCCTCGCCGTGTGTGCCTGCGTAGCCATAGGTCTAGCCATGATCGCTCAGCAGGGCGAACCGCTGGCTGATGCCGGGACCGCTGCCTCGGAACCTATCGCCGCGGTCACGCCGCCTGCCGATGATCCTTCGCCCGCGCCACCCGCCGCTGCTGCAACGCCCACGGTAGAAACGCCTACAGCCGAGCCGCCCACAGCCGAGCCGCTCACAGCCGAGACGCTCACAGCGCGGGCTCCGGTGGCTGCCGTGGATGAAGCTGTGGCCAATGAGGCACCAACGTCGGTGCCCACCGACCCGGCGCGTGGTGTAGACCCGGCGCGTGCTGCCGACGCGGCGGCACCCATTGCTGCCGACGACATTGCGGGCGAGTCAGCCCCCGCCGCTGCGAGCCGCGTGTCGGCCCCCGTTTCGTCGCAGCCAGGCCTCCGTCTCGCCTCGACGGCCTCGTCGTCGGCCGTGACGGCGTGGGACACCCCCAGCGACGAGGAACTCCGGCTGCTCTCGCTCCGCCTGCAGGCGCTTCGGGAGTCCAACCAAGGTCTCGCCTGGGACGAGCCGCCCGTGGCCCTGAGCGCGCCCGCCACCGAAACGTTGCGTGCCCCAGACCTCGTCTCCGACACGGCACACGACGAGACTCGCGTCGGCTTTCATGCGACTCCGCCGCCCCGCACGGGCTTCATCCGGGTCCAGCCACGCGGCCAGTGAGGCGCGTGCGAGCCTGCCGCGATTCAGCGTTGAAGCCCGCGACGACTACGTGACCCACTCCGCTCCGATGCGCTCCGCTGTACGACCGCTCCCGTCCGCCTTTCTATACCTGCTAGCTACGCTGGTGCTCGCCGCGCCCGTGGGAGCTCAAGACCCCGCGCCGTTCGACGCGGACGTGGTGCTGGAGACGCACACGCTCGAAATCCGTGACGGGCACCTGCACCTCGACGGTCAGCGGCTCCCGGCCAACGCGGTGCCCGAAGACCTCGACCTGCGCGGGCTCGACTTCGTGATGCAGTACAGCGGCTCCGTCGCACCCGTGCTCACGCTCAACAGGAAGGCCTACGTGCTCGACGGCGAGCGCCTAGTGCGCTTCGAGGACGTCGCGCCCGCGGGCGATGCGGTGCAGGTCTATGGCCTCGGCGAGCCCGCCCGTGCTGTGCCCCTCCGCTCCGGCACGGCCCCGTCGCCCGTCGTCACGAGCGAGCAGGCCTACTTGATGCGCCTTTCCGAGCGTGACCGGCGGCTCTACGATCTCCTCCAGCAGGAGCGTGCGCTGGAGGCCGATGCGCAGGCGCTCGCGCTCCGCATCCGACGCATGCCCGTCTCGGAGCAGCGCACGCGCCTCATCGCCGACCTGCATGTCCAACTCGACGCCATCTTTGGGCTGAAGCAGGAGGTGCGCCGCGCTGAAATTGAACAGGCTGCAGCCCAACTCGACGCCGTCCGTGCACGCCTCGACGAGCGCGATGCCGGGCGCGACGCCATCGTGCAAGAGCGCCTGCGCAGCCTCCTCGGCAGTCTCGCCGACTGACCTTCTCGTCCCCCTGAGCCGACGTGGCACGCGGGCCGGGCGGTCCCGCCGTGCCGCCTGCTTTTGCTCCGCCCGCATCTGCACCGTGTCATGACACTACCTGCTATGCACCTGGGCTCGAAGACGGGCCTGCTCCGCGTAGGCCTGCTCCCTATGCTTCTCTTCAGCCTCGCGGTGGCCCCGTCCATCGCGCTGGCCCAGAGCGACGACGACGAGGTCGAGCGCCGCCGCGTCACT
>JBCCLD010000390.1:0-4272 GCA_039027055.1 Bacteroidota bacterium | reverse complement strand
GTCACTCGATCCTACGGGATCGCGCTCCTCGTGCGCCTTTCGGAGACGCAAACGGCGTCTCGTGAGCACCTGACCCGATCAATGTCCACACGCCCTAGGTAGACATAGCCCATCGCCTCAGGCTTTTCCTCCACGACCGCATGCGCTACTGGCTGTGGGCCGCGCAGCCCCGACACTTCGCCACGTTTTCCCAGACGGGCACCTTCGGAGTGCGACGGCAGGGGAGGCCTGCTCTCTACCGTATGCACCCCGGTGATCGGGTCATCGCCGTGGTGTCGCAGGGGGGCGGCCTGGCCGGCCTTTTCGAAGTTGTGGGTGAGCCGTTCGAGGACGCGACGTCGCTGCTGCTTGACAAGCCTACCCCGCACCGTGTCCGAGTGCGCCGACTAGCAGAGCTACCCCGGGACGACTGGGTGCCCATCGCGCCGCTGCTGGGCGACCTCTCTGTGCTCCAGGACTATCCTCAGTTCGACACAGCCGCGGAGCGCTTCGCCGCAGTCGCGCGCCAGATCGTGCATGAGCTACCGGCCGTCGATGGCAAGGTGCTGGAGTTCACGGTCCATGCCCGCCAAGCAGCTCCGCTCGGCCCGATCCTCGAGTTCGTGGGTCGATTCGTGCGGCCTCCCGCAGCACGTCCGGAACTGGCCGCCCGGAGCCAGGGCGTGAGAGACGTACAAGGCGGCTACCGGGTGGCGAGGTTCGACCGTCTTGCAGCAATTGAGTCTGTTATTGCACATGTGAAATCAAGCGGATTTGTGTTTGCGCCCTACGAGGTCGCCTCGGCACTGACGGCACTCCGGACGAAGCCCTTCCTGCTCCTCGCAGGGCCAACCGGGGTGGGCAAGACGGCCTTGCCCCGTCTTCTCGCCTCGGCCACGGGCGCGCGACACACGATGGTGCCCGTGCAGCCCGACTGGACCGACGCAGGCGATACGCTGGGCTACGTTGACCTGTCTGGGCGTTTTCGCCCGGGTGTGCTTCTCCGTGCCGCTCAGCGGGCTCACGACGATTCTCACCGTCAGCATGTCATCGTACTGGACGAGATGAATGTCGCGCGGCCTGAGCAGTACCTCACCTCTGTGCTCAGTCACCTCGAAGAGGGGAAGAGCAAAGCTCTAGGCTACGCATCTCATCCGCTCCTCGACTCCGACGGGGTGCCAGAGCCATGGGCTTCGGTACCGCTGCCATCGAACCTGAGTGTGGTCGGGACGGTCAACATCGACGAGTCGACGGTCCCCTTCAGCCGAAAAGTGCTGGACCGTGCCTTTGTGTTGGAGTTCGGAACGACGGCGTTGCATGCTTGGGAGCCTAGCCATGCTCGGATTGAGCCTGGAGCGCCATGGCCTGCCACCGCCTGGAGGCCCCGCGCGCGCAGCCTTGCCGCGCTGACCGACCTCACGCCGAACGAACGTCGTCTCGTGAGTAGGACCACCAAGACCCTGACTGAGGCCGATCGGTTGCTCCGCCCCGCTGGATTTGCAGTTGGATACCGGACGCGGGACGAGGTCGCGCTCTTCGTGCTGCATGCGTCGGAGTCGCCCGATGCGTTTCGTATGGACGATGATACCGACATCGGTGCGTCAGACCTTGCTCTCATGGCAAAGCTGTTACCGCGACTCGCGGGCGGGTCGCGCGCCTTCGGTGAGGCATTGCACGGATTGCTCGGATGGGCCGTGGCGGCAAACCCGAAGAGCGATACGACGGCGCTGCTCGATGCCTTCGCGCGCGCAGGTCGTCCTGCTCGCTTCGAGGAGGCACGATTTCCTTTCACAGCGGCGAGGCTCGCACGTATGGCTTTAGAGTGGGCCGACGAAGGCTACGCGTCGTTCTGGACGTGAGAGTGCCGGAACGTCAGAAGGAGACCGCGCGCTATGCTCCGTTTTGGTACGCACCTGTCCAATTGTATTGCGGGACGTTTCTCGGCTTGCCATCCCCTGTCCTGCGTCGCCTCCGCTCCTCGGACTGTTCCCCTCGCGCGCGAAGGGGACAGCTTGCGCGCCGCCCCTCATAGTCTTCAGGGTGGCGTGCAAGCAGGGGGTGAGCGCCGGGCCTCGCCGAGGGGATGTGCCGCAGCACTTATGAACACCTGCTTATCACGCAGCAATGTCTCGCCGCCACGCAGCTTCGACGTGATCGACACCACGGAAGAGCGCGACCGACGATGGAGTCGGTTCATCCCACGATCGTCGTTCCGTCGGCAGTGAAAACTGCAACCCATCGGCTGTGCGACGCGGGTGCAGGCCCATCCGTCGCATCCAGCCGACTACAGTCGTGTTGGCGTCGTCTACCAGGCCGACCAGGGTAGACACGTTGACTCGTCTCGCGTGGGCGAGGAGAAGCGCGAGGAGAAGCCTGCCCGCTCCTGCGCTCTGGGCCGCATCGGCGACGGTGAGCGAAAACTCAGCCGCATCGGGCTGGCTGGGGAGCCGGACAAAGCGCCCGATGCCGAGGCCGGTGGTTTGGGTAGCCCCGTCCTTGTCTGGGTAAGCATCATCCGGCAGCAGCCCCCAGGCGACATGGTGGACATGGTCGATTTCGGTGAGGTAGCGCAGCTCCGCCTCGGAGAGGGTGGGATGGGGCGCGAAGAAGCGAAGGTATTTCGAGCGGTCTGAGAGGGCGTCGAAGCCTTGACGTAGTCGCTCTCGGTCAGAAGGCAACACCGGACGCGCGACCACAGGCTGTCCTGAGCGGAGCGTCAATGACAGCCGAACGTGGCTTGGGTCGAACGGTGTGGTGAGCATCGTGGGTGGTCAAGCAGGGACCAGCAAGCCGTCCAGCAGCGCTAGGATCGCTTGGCCCGCCAGTGCCTCTACGTCAGCAGGGCGTTCCATTTGGCCGTCCACCAGCAACGAAGCTAGGCCATGGACGAGCCCCCAGGCGATATACGCCTGCTGCTCCGACCCTACATTCGAGCGGATAGTGCCTCTCGCCTGCGCATCGGATAGGAGGCGGACCAGTTCGGCGTAGGCAGCATCGGCGGCAGCCTGCAGCGCCGGGTGCGCACTCCGAGCCAGCGCGTCGCTACCGTACATCAGGCGGTAGTGCGCAGGGTGTGCGTCTGCAAAGCGTACGTAGGCCGCCCCTATCTCGGCAAAATGGACGCGCTCGGCTTCCTTCGTGGAGGCAGGAGGCGCACCCTCGGCCAAGCGTTTTAGGATCGCTTGAAGCTGGGCAAAGCCCTCCGCCGCCACGGCTTCTAACAGCGCATCCTTGTTGGCGAAGTGACGATATGGCGCCGTGCGCGAGACGCCGGTGCGCTCGGCAAGGGCCCGCATCGTGACACCGTCGACGCCGTCGGTGGTGAGGAGGTCGGTGGCGGCGTCGAGGAGGGCAGAGCGGAGGGCACCGTGGTGGTACGAGTCAGGCATAGTCAACGGCAGGTTCGGAAAAATGTACGGAACGTCGGAACAATGTTGACAAATGTCACATTTGAATCCTAAGTTGACGACGTCAACACCGTTCCATCAGCCACCCCGCTCGACTATGTATCCAAACTCGACCCTCCCCGCGCCCAGCATCCAGCAGGATTCCTCGTCGTGGATATTCTTCGTGAAGGTCTCTTTCGCGCTCTCGCTCCTCGCCCTTGGAACTGGCATCGTGTTTCTCCCCGTCGACGTCTGGATCCGGGGCTACCTGGCCATGGGCGCACTCTTCACCGTAGGGTCCACGATTACGATGACCAAGACGATGCGCGACCACCACGAGGCGCAGAAGCTCATCCACCGCCTCAACGAAGCCCGCGCCGAGCGCATGCTCAAGGAAGACGCCCAAGAGCGCTCATGAGCGGAGCCCTACATTTACTCGTGGCCTACATCGCGTTGCCCTTAGCGTCTATGCTTGCGTTCTGGAGGGCCCCAGTGCGTGACGAACGGACGCGTCGCACGGGGTGGGCTCTCGTTGGCCTGATCGTTCCCGCTCCGCTCCTTCTTCTGTTGGTGGTGGCGATCTGCGATCCAACAGATCATACGTGCGGGTTGATCGGTCTCACGACCTGGGTCGCGCAGGTCCCTGTGGGCTTAACGATCGTAGCCTTCCTCGACCCTAGCCGAACGTATGCGTGGGGAGGGTTTTTTGCAGGCCTCTGGCTCACCATGGTTGTGGGTTTGGTGGCCGTCGTCTGGTCCACATTCTGATACGTCATGACGTACCCTAGTGCATGGACCACCGGTCTATTGCGATATCGAAGCCATGTACGGAAGCCGCTAAGGCAGTTCTCCTCCTGGACAGAGCCTGCCCTCGCGAACGCGGGGGAGGGGACATGGTGGTTGACCG
>JBCCLD010000389.1:0-4273 GCA_039027055.1 Bacteroidota bacterium | reverse complement strand
CGGCTCGTAGAACCGCCACGCCTCGGCGTCGGCGGTGAGGAACGGCCGCCGCGCATCGACCTCGGCAAACGTCAAGAGCACATCCGGCCCCGTACGAATCCGGCAGCCGAGTGCTTCTTCGACCGTGACATGGTCCGGAGGGCGGACGGGCAGTTCAATGCGACGCGGCGCTACGGGATCGCGGGTGGCGCGGCGCGCGAAGTACACCCAGTAGGCCACCTCCAACAGGGCCAGCGCTGGAGGCAGCGCGAAGCCGACGCCGTGCATACGCAGGGTCAGGCCGTCTTCTGTCTCATCCGCTGCCATCCGCAGCGGACCGATGAGCGCCTTGTATTGCGCAAGCCGCTGCGCTGCCGTCCTGAGGTCAGGGCTGGCGAGGGCCGCGATAAGCGGGGGGCTGAGCACCTCGTGCGCCGCCAGCCGTCCGATGGCAAGCCCGACGGGGCGGTCGCCGCCTTCCTCGCCGATGGCGGTCCAGAGCCGGTGGAACTCCGCCCCTGTCACCGTCGGCGTCTCGCGGCGGAGCAGGCTAGCGGGCAGCCCAGCGCGCCGCAGAACATGGGCAGGCACGAGGCCGACCTCGCGTAGGATCAGGTCCACGGCGGTGGGCAGGCGGTGGGCATCAGCCATCAGAGGAGCAGACACGTTCAGGAAAAGCTCTCTGAACGATACGACGCATCCCAGCTACCTCACTTGCCATTCGCGCCAGTCAACCTGCACGCTGCGCCACGGCTAGCGTCACACCGTGCACCGAGCGATGGCGTCGCGGAGTGAAGCGAGCGGATCATCGTTCGCGGGGATGAACTCCTGCGCGAGGTAACCCTCGAAGCCGGTCTCGGCGAGCGCGCGGGCGATGGCCGGGTAGAACAGTTCCTGCGTCTCGTCGATCTCGTTCCGGCCAGGCACGCCAGCCGTGTGGACGTGCGCGATGTAGGGCGCGTAGTCACGCAGCGTGCGGATCACGTCGCCCTCCATGATCTGCATGTGGTAGACGTCGTAGAGCAGCCGGAAGCGGTCGCTGCCGACGAGGTCCACAAGCGCCGCGCCCCACCGCGTGGAGTCGGCCTGGTAGTCGGGGTGGTCGACCTTCGAGTTGAAGAGCTCCATGCACACCGTCACGCCGAGGCGCTCAGCGGTCGGCATGAGTTGCCGCAGCCCGACGGCGCAGTGGGCGAGGCCTTCCTCGTCGGAGAGACCGACGCGGTTGCCGGAGAAACAGATCAGGTTGGGCAGCCCTGCTTCAGCGACGGCTTCGAGGCGCGCTTCGTAGGCAGGCAGGAGCCAGTCGTGGTGGGCGCGGCGGTTCCAGCCCCATTCGAGGTAGCTCGCCCCACCTGTGACCTCGGCGGGCGGACGTGGTGGGTTCGGCATCGCACAGGTCAGTCCGTGCGCCTGCACGGTCGGCCAGTCCTCCGGATCAAGCAGTTCCACCGAGGCCATGCCCATCGCCTTCGCTGCCCGCGCGAGGTCGTCAACGGAGAGGTCGCCGTAGCACCAGCGGCAGACGGAGTGCTTAAACGGCATCGTCGGTGGCTCAGACGCCGTCGCCTCCATGGGCACCGCCTCTGCGTCGGGACCGAGCGCGAGCCCGGCTCCCGCCGCGAGGCCTGTCCGGACAAAGTCGCGTCGCTGCATACGGGTCGTCGTGGGTCGTGGGTCGTGGGTCGTGGGTCGTGGGTCGTGGGTCGTGGGTCGAAGAAGCAAACCGGCTTCCCAGGCGCACCCAAACGAATTCGCCGCGTTCGGCCTCCCCCCTATTCGCCAGTCGCTAGTCCCTATTCGCTACCCTTGCTCGAACACCTCCTTCGCAGGCAACTCCCAGCCGCTTCGGTAGGGGCGGCGGAGTTGGGCGTTGGCGGCGGGCGCGTTGGTGATGCGCATGGCGTCGGCGTCGTAGAGGACCGGCTTCTCCTCGTACATCGCGGCGACGCCGAGGAGCATCGTCTCGGTGAGCGGCGCGGCGTAGCTGAAGGGGCATGACACCGGCTCCTCGCCGTGGATCGCGCGCACCCAGTTCTGCTCGTGTGCGCCTATGCCGCCCTCAATGCGCGGCAGCGAGACGGGTACCGCGTTGGCCTCGGCTTGGAGCGCGCCGTGGTTGCCGTCGGCGGCCAGCAGGCGCGGGGTGCGGCCGTAGGTGCCGTAGACCAGCTTGCCGCGCTCGCCGCCGACGATGCCGCCGCCGTCGGGGTTGAGCGCGAAGCCGTCGGGGGCCCCGGCGGGCGTGGGCGGGCGGAGGCCACCGTCGTACCACGTGAACGTCAGGTCACCGCCATCGGGGTGGTCGAAGACGTAGGTCGTCATCGAGGCGACGGGGTAGGTCACGGGCGGCTGGCCGCGCTCGCCGCCCCACGGGGAGCGCCGCGTCTGGATCTGGCGAGGCTGCCCGAGGCCGAGCGCCCACACGGGAAAGTCGAGGATGTGCGCGCCCATGTCGCCGAGCGCGCCGACGCCGAAGTCGACCCAGCCGCGCCAGCCGAAGGGGTGCGTGCCCTCGAAGAAGGGCTGCTCGGGAGCGGGGCCGAGGAAGAGGTCCCACGCCACGCCGTCGGGCGGGTCCTGCGGCGCGGGGCGGCCGATGCCCTGCCCCCACCACCCGGCGGGACGGTCGGTCCAGCACTGGATCTCGCGGATCTCGCCGAGGAGGCCGCTGCGCACGAGTTCGACGAGCCGCCGGCCGTCGTCGCCGGAGTGGCCCTGGTTGCCCATCTGCGTCACGACGCCCGTCGCCTCGGCGGCGTGCGCGAGGCGGCGGCACTCCTCCACCGAGTAGCAGAGCGGCTTCTGCGCGTAGACGTGCAGCCCGCGCTCCATCGCCAGGAGCGCCGCGAGCGCGTGGACGTGGTCCGGCGTCGAGATGACGACGCCGTCGAGGTCGGACTCCGCGTCGAGCAGTTCGCGGAAGTCGGCGTAGCGGTTCGCCTCGGCGTAGGCCGCCTGGAGCGTGTGCCACGTCTCGTTGCGCGAGCCGTCGCGGTTGGCGAGCCGCCGCTCGATGCCGCCGTCCACGTAGCCGAAGTCGACGTCGGCCAGCGCGACGATGTGCTCCGTCGTGAGGCGGCTCATGTTCTGCGCGCCCATGCCGCCCGCGCCGATGGCGGCGAGGCGGAGCCGGTCGCTCGGCGCGCGGTGGCCGGGGCCGCCGAGCACGTGGCGCGGCAGGATCATCGGGCTGAGCGCCGCACCCGTCGCGGCAGCAGCAGAGGTGCGGACAAATTCGCGACGACGCATAGCGGAAGTGAGAAGGTTGAGGTTAGAAGTAGGAAGTGTTCGCTGAGACGAGGTGCCGTGCTCAAGCTGGAAGTCAGAGCCAGCGACCCACTTCTGACTTCCTACTTCCCACTTCTAAACTCTGAGCTCGCCGCGCTTGATGGACTCGACGGCGTGGTCGACGGCGCGGGCGGTGAAGGCCATGTAGGTGAGCGACGGGTTCTGGCAGCCCGCCGAGGTCATGAAGGCCCCGTCGGTGACGTAGAGGTTGGGGATCTCGTGGACGCGGTTCCACTGGTCCACGCAGCCGGTGGCGGGGCTGTCGCTCATGCGCGCGGTGCCCATCTCGTGGATGCCCTCGGCGAGGCGGTAGGGCTGGTTGAAGGTGGTGATGTTCTTGGCGCCGGCGGCTTCGAGCATCTCGATCCCGTCCTGCACCATCCCCTCGCGCATCTTCCACTCGTTCTCTTTCAGCCCGCCGACGATGCGCGGGATCGGGAGGCCCCACTGGTCGACCTCGTCGGTGAGTTCCATGTAGTTGTCGTCGTAGGCGAGCATCTCGCCGAAGGGGAACATGACCATCTGCCAGGCCCCGGGCTTGCGCAGTTCGGCCTTGAACCCCACGCCGACGCCCGGCATGCCTGCGCCTCGGCCCCAGCCGATGCGCCGACCTGCGCCGCCCTGGTAGCCGTAGCCGCGCACGAAGTCGCGCCGCGAGGACGGGTCCCAGGGGAGGTTGGTGAAGCGCGGGATGTACATCCCGTTGGGGCGGTTGCCGTAGGTGTAGCGGTCGTCGAAGCCCTCGATGTCGCCGACGGCGCCGCACTTGAAGTGGTGGTCCATGATGCCCTTGCCGAGCAGCCCGGACTGGTTGCCGAGGCCGTCGGGGAAGCGCGGCGTCTTGGTGTTCATCAGGATCGCCGTCGAGCCGAACGCGCTCGCGTTGAGGAAGACGAGGTTGGCGCGGAACTCGATGGCCTCCTTCGTGACCCGGTCGATGACGCGCACGCCGGTGACGCGGTCCCGCTCCTCGTCGTAGATGAGGCTGTGGACGATGGAGTCG
>JBCCLD010000388.1:0-4298 GCA_039027055.1 Bacteroidota bacterium | reverse complement strand
GGCACGTCGTTGGTGGGGGTGCCGGCTACGAGGGACGCGAGGATGACATCGGTCTGCTCCAGGAGGTCGGGTGTGAGCTGCGGAGCGAGTTGGCGTCGAAGCACGTCCTGTATGGGGCGGCCCAATCCCGCGAGCGCCACGAAGGCCTCGGCTCCGACCGCGTTGGCAGCGAGCGCCCCAATCAGGGCGCCTTCGCTGTGGCCGACCACCGTCAGCACGTTCGTCGTGCGAAGGTCGCCCCGGAGCCATTGGGCCCAGGCGACGAGGTCGTCCACATAAACCTGGACGCGCAACTCGGGCTCATCGATGCCCGCGCTGGCACCTACCCCGCGCTTGTCGACCCGCAGCACGGCGTAGCCTTCTGCAGCGAGCGCCTCGGCGAGCATGCGCAGGCTGTTGTTCTTGCCGGGAAACATCGTGCTGTTGCCGTCGCGGTCGGTGGGACCGGAGCCGGAGACGATGAGCGCGGCCGGTACGGATCCGCCTTCGGTGGGCCAGGTCAGCGTCCCGTGGAGGGTCCCGCTTGGGGTCGAGAGGGACACGTCTTCAGCGGAGACGCCGGGCGGGAGAGGCCCTACCTCCGTGGACGCGTCTCGGGTACCGGTCGGGTCCTGCCAGGTGATCGAAAAGCTGCCCGCTGCCGTGCCTTGCGTGAAGGTCCCGGCGATCGTGTCCTCGTCGCGCGTGCCGTCGAAGATCGCGAGGCCGAGGCCAGACGGTAGTTCGAAGCGCACAGTTGGGAGGTCGATAGCCACGTTCTGGAGCGGCAGCCCCATAGCGCCCTGCTGCGGAATGTCGATGGTGGCGGTGGCGTTCTCAGCAAACGTGACGGTGATGTCGAGCGTCACGGTGCCAATAGAGATGGCGCCGTCCCAGTCACCTGAGAGGGGACCGGGTTGGGCGAAGGCTGTCGGGGCGAGTGCGGCCGCCAGGCAGAGAAGAGCGAGAAGGAGGCGCATGCGGTCGAGGGGATGGGCTGAGGACAACAGGGCGCGGCCCAGCGAGCGGCCCGAAGAGATCGGTATCCATCGCATACGGTGACCAGGCCGGGCAGCATGGAGACCACGCTAGGCAGAATAAGGCCGCTTCGACCTCGTCAGGCCCTCCGCAGACCGCGCCTGCGAAGCGTACGTCGCGCAAACCCTCGGGCGTTCGTAACGTAGCAGCAGCGTCCATCGTCTCTTCACACACCTTGCCTCGCTCCCCCGCCATGGCTGCTCCCCTCGCACCCATCCCGCCCGATGCCCTCGGCTCGGCCTCCGAACAGACCGTCGCGCTGCTGCCGCTGCTCTACCTCGCCTGGGCCGACGGCGTGCTCACGCCGTCTGAGGTCGCCGAGATCCGCCAGCGCATCGGGGCGCAGACGTGGCTCGCCGCCGCCGACAAGCAACAGCTCGTCGCCTGGCTCGACCCGCTCAGCCCGCCCACGGCGACGCAGTACCGCCGCTGGATGCGCGCCATCCGCACGGCCGCCCGACACATCCCGGACGACCGGCTCGGGTCGCTGGCCAAGCTCGGGCTGGGCATGGCCGAGGTGGCGGGCGTCTCCGCCGGCGACGGCGCGGCGACGGAGGTGATCGGCGCGCTGCACGACCTCGAGGGCGTGCTCGGGCCTGCCGCCGAGGAGGCGCTCACGGAGCTGCTCGCCGAGCGCCCCGACGCCACGCCGCTGGCCGCGATCCCCGAGCCGCAGTTCGACGTCGCCGCGCTCCAAGCGCTCCTCGACGGCACGTACGTCGACCTCCGCGAGCGCGTCAAGACGGTGCTCGCGGACCCGCTGTTTGACCCGATGCCGGTCCTCGACACGGCGGCGGCGCGCGAGCGGGCGCTGCGCTGGTGCAAGCACCTCGCCGCGCAGGGCTTCGGCGCGCTCGCCTTCCCCGCGTACGCAGGTGGCGAGAACAGCATCGCCAAGTTCATCGTCGCGTTCGAGACGATCGCGGCGCACGACCTGGGCCTCGTGGTCAAGTACGGCGTGCAGTTCGGCCTGTGGGGCGGCTCGGTCAACCAACTCGGCACGGCGCGGCACCGTCGAGCGTACCTCCCCAAGATTGGCTCTATGGAACTGCCAGGCTGCTTCGCCATGAGCGAGCTGGGCCACGGCTCCAACGTCCGCGACATGGAGACGACGGCGACCTTCGACGGCGCGACGGGCGAGTTCGTCATCAACACGCCGCGCAACCTCGCGCGCAAGGAGTGGATCGGCAACGCCGCCAACCACGGCCGGATGGCGACCGTCTTCGCCCAACTCCAGATCCCGCATACCGACGCCAACGGTGACACGGAGATGGAGTCGTACGGCGTGCACGCGTTCCTCGTCCCGATCCGCAGCGCCGACGGCTGCCCGATGCCCCGCGTGCGCATCCAGGACGGCGGCGAGAAGATGGGCCTCAACGGCGTCGACAACGGGCGGCTGTGGTTCGACCAGGTCCGCATCCCGCGCGAGAACCTCCTGGACCGCTTCGCGAGTGTCTCGGAGGACGGCACCTACGACAGCCCGATCCCGAGCGAGGGCCGCCGCTTCTTCACCATGCTCTCCACGCTCGTGGGCGGACGCATCGCCGTCGGCTCAGGCGGCAACAGCGCGGCGAAGGTGGGGCTCACCATCGCGCTGCGCTACGGCGCGCGGCGGCGGCAGTTCGGCCCGAAGAACCGCGCCGAGGTGCCCATCCTCGACTACCTCTCGCACCAGCGGCGCCTCTTCCCACTGCTCGCCAAGGTCTATGCCCTCCACTTCGCCCTGGCCAAGCTGCGCGACGACTTCGCAGCGGCCCGGCCCGGCGACGACCTCCAGGAGATCGAGGCGCGCGCCAACGCGCTCAAGGCATTCGCCACCTGGAACTGCACCGAGACGCTCCAGGTGGCCCGCGAGTCCTGCGGCGGCCAGGGCTACCTCTGGGAAAACCGCCTCGCCGCCCACAAGCGCGACTCAGACATCTTCACTACGTTCGAGGGCGACAACACGGTCCTCATGCTCCAAGTGGCCAAGGGGCTGCTCTCGGACTACGCGAACGAGTTCAAGAACCTCTCGACGCTCGGCAAGGTGCGCCACGCGCTCGCCGACCGCGTGGAGCAGATCAGCCACCTCAACCCGCTGCTGACCGTCAAGAAGGACCCGGCCCACCTCCGCGACGCGGCGTTCCACCTCGACGCCTTCCGCCAGCGCGAGCGCGACCTCCAGGTAGGCGCGGCCGGCCGCATCAGGCGCCGCATCGACGAAGGCATGGACGCGTTCGACGCCTTTGTAGAGGTGCAAGACCACCTGCTCACCGCCGCGTGGGCCTACGCCAAGCGCGAGACGCTCGATGCCTTCCACGAGGCCGTCGAAGCCGCCGACGATCCGACGCTGAAGGCGCTCCTGGGCAAGCTCTGCACGCTCTACGCGCTGCACGACCTCGAAGAGGACCGCGGTTGGTTCCTGGAACAGGGCTACATGGACGGCAGCAAGGCGAAGGCGGTCCGCGCGGAGGTCAACGCGCTTCTGGGCGAGCTGCGGCCCCACGCCGTCGGCCTCGTGGATGCGTTCGGGCTGCCCGACGCCATCATCGCCGCGCCCATCGGCACGCGCGAGGTGGCGGAGCGGACCTAAACCGAGGGCACGGGTCACTCAGGTCAAGCGTGCCGGAGTCTGCCTGCACGTCATAGCAGCGGTGTCGACCGGAGAAGAGGAGAGGCCGCCTCCGCCAGCTCCTCCCGACACGTCCGTGCCAAGGTCTGGCAGACGCCGCGACAGAGAGTGCGGTCTCCGGGTCGTGGCGTGTCCGATTATCGAACACGCGATTGGGCTTCCCGCGCGCAACGTTGAGACTGTAGCAGATCTGGACACGCTGGGGCGAAACGGACCGATGCGTTCAATCGGGACGCATGCCAACGCGACGTGCCAATGGCAGCGGTCAAGTCGTCTGAATCAACAAAACCAGTCTGGATTCGCAGGGTTGGCCCCGGCTGGAACGGTATTCGGAAGTGGAACGGGCACACCAACCACACGCTCGGTCCACCACCGGGCACTACCACACGCCTCCTACGATGCCTCGTCTCACGTTCTCCTACACCCTCCGCGCCTGGACCTTCGTCCTGACCGCTGCCCTCACCTTCGCCGCCTGCGACACCGTCGATCCGGGTCTCGACACCGGCAGCCCCCTCGACCCCACCACCATCGACAGCCCGCTTGGCGGCATCACCGCCGCGCCCGCGTTCGACTTCGCCACCACACAGCAGGTCGGCCTGACCCTCACCGAAGCCGAGGCCGGCGTCCCGACGCGCTACGACGTGTGGCGCATCGGCACCGACGGGGCGCG
>JBCCLD010000387.1:0-4337 GCA_039027055.1 Bacteroidota bacterium | reverse complement strand
CGGATGCACAAGCTGAGACCGCTCACGCTGTGATCGCAGAGATCGAAGCCGCCGGTATTTTTGAGAACCCAATTGTGACCCAGGTCCAGCCCGCCCCCACCTTTTACGAGGCGGAAGACTACCACCAGGACTACTTCGAGCAAAACCCTAGGCAGCCCTACTGCGCGGCCGTCATCGCACCAAAGGTGGCCAAATTCCGCAAGCAGTTCCTCGACAAGCTCGCCGAGCCTGCTTGACACCAGATCCACGCATCCTACGGCCCCGTGTCCGAGCCCTCGGACGCGGGGCTCGTGCGTTTTAGAGGCTCCTAGGCACCGCCTTTGCTACGTTGCTCTACGATCTCCATCTTCACGACCTGCCCTGTGCTTCACGATCTGGCCGCCCGGCTCTTTCCGCTCCGCCGTAGCCTCACCGGCAACGGCGTGCGTGCGACCCTGGCGGTGCTTACCGAGCGGCTGCCGTCGTTGGTACAGCATGAGGTCACAACGGGTACGCCCGTGCTTGATTGGACAGTGCCCGATGAGTGGAACTGGCGTGCGGCCTGGATTGCTGACGAACAGGGACGACGGCTTGTAGACGCGGACGTTCATGGGTTGCACCTTATGGGATACAGCGTGCCCGTGCGCAGACGGATGGCCTGGCCGGCGCTCAAGTCCCATCTCCACACGATACCCGATCAGCCAGATCGTATTCCGTATCGCACCGCCTACTACGCGGATACGTGGGGCTTCTGCCTGCGCCATCGCACCTTCCTAGACCTGGATCGTCGTGGTGAGGATGCCATCTACGAAGTCTGCATTGACGCGACGCGCGGGCCTGGAGCATTGACCTACGGTGAGGTGGTACTCCCTGGAGCATCTGACGAGACGGTACTGATTTCGGCGCACGTGTGCCATCCCATGCTCGCCAATGACAACCTGTCTGGCGTCGTTGTGGCAGCCGCGGTAGCTGAGCAGCTTGCGAAACGAGGTGCGCGACGCTATACCTATCGGTTCGTATGGGCCCCTGGTACCGTCGGTGCCATTACCTGGCTGGCCGAAAACGAAGAGGTCGTGCCCACCATCCGCCATGGGCTCATCCTAGCCAATCTCGGCGACGCTGGTGGCTTCACCTACAAGCAGAGCCGGCCTGGCACGTTCAACGATGCACCAGCGGAGGTGGATCGGGCGGTCGGCGTGGCGCTCCGAGATGCAGGGGAGAGGCCCGACGTCCGGCCGTTTACACCCTACGGCTACGACGAGCGCCAGTACGGCAGCACCGGCTTCGATCTGCCGATTGGGTGCTTCACTCGTACACCCTATGGAGAGTATCCCGAATACCACACGTCGGCTGACGACCTCACGCTGATTTCCGAAGCACAACTTCAGGACGCCGTCGCGCGGCTAGTGGACGTGATTGACGTGCTCGAAGCCAACCGACACCTCCGTGCGCGGGTGCCCCACGGCGAACCCCAACTCGGACGCCGAGGCCTCTACCGGGCGCTTGGTGGCCATCCCAATGCCCCAACCCAACAGATGGCGATGCTGTGGACGCTAAACATGGCCGCCCCTGACGAGACGGCACGCTTTGACTTAATTGCGGTGGCCGAGCGCTCGGGGTTGCCCTTCGCTGCGATCCGCGAGGCAGCCGACCTGCTGGAAGAGCACGGCCTTGTGGAACGTCTGCGTTCCGAACGCACGAGGCGTTTCTAAAGGCTAGGGGGGGCGCGCCGATACCTTCGAGAACATGCACCCGCCTGCCATGACTGCCCGCTTGCCTGGACCCCGTACCATGACGAACCCGACCGATGTGCGTCCCGCACTCGGCCTCGACCGGGCCGGCTTGGAGGCACGCTTTGCAAAGAGCATCGCGTTGGCAAAACGGTCCCATGCACTCATCCCTGGCGGCGCCCATACCTATGCCAAGGGTGACGACCAGCTACCCGCTTGGGCACCGATACGTGTGGTCCGGGGGCACGGCTGCACGGTCTGGGACGCCGACGGCCACGCCTATGTGGAGTACGGAATGGGCCTCCGCGCTGTCACCCTCGGCCATGGCTACACACCCGTCGTCCAGGCAGCTGCGCGTGCGATGAACGGCACCAACTTCACACGGCCCGCGGCCATCGAGGTCGAAGCGGCTGAGTCGCTCCTAAACCTGATCCCGGGCGCGGAGATGGTCAAGTTTGCCAAAGACGGGTCGAGTGTGACCACCGCGGCCATCAAGCTTGCACGTGCCGTTACAGGCCGCACCAGGGTTGCTGTATGCCGCCAGAACCCGTTCATCAGCTACAACGACTGGTTCATCGGCACCACGCCAATGGACGCGGGCATCCCGGCGAGCGCCACCGCCGACACCCTCGCGTTTGACTACGACGACTTCGACAGTGTGCTGGCCCTCTTCGACGAGCACGACGGAGAGGTTGCGTGCGTCATCATGGAAGCGTCGCGCGGCGCGGACCCCAGCGATGGATTCCTCCATCGGGTCCAGTGGCTCTGCCACCAGCGCGGCGCGCTCTTCATCCTCGACGAGATGATTACGGGCTTCCGCTGGCACCAGGGCGGCGCGCAAACGCTCTATGGGATCACACCCGACTTGGCGTGCTTCGGCAAAGCCCTCGCCAATGGGTTCTCGGTAAGTGCCCTCACCGGTCGCCGTGATATCATGGAACTGGGAGGCTTGCGCACCGACCAAGACCGAGTCTTCCTCCTCTCGGCAACACACGGCGCAGAGACGCACGGCCTCGCCGCCGCTATCGCCACGATGGAGGCGTACCGGGAGCACGACGTGTGTGGCTTTATGAACCGGCAAGGGGAGAAGCTGCGCGCTCGCCTCAGCGCAGCGATCACCGTGGCAGGCGTGCAGGAGTATGTCGAGATTTTAGGCCGCCCCTCTAACCTCGTCTTCGCCACACGGGACCGCGACGGTGCACCCTCGCAGCGGTTCCGCACACTACTGTTGCAAGAGCTGCTGCTGCGCGGCGTCCTGGCTCCGTCGCTCGTCCTCTCCTTCGCCCACGACGACGAGGCGCTCGACCGCACCGTTGCCGCGTTCTCCGAGGCGCTCGCCGTCTATGCCCGCGGGCTCGAAGACGGCGTCGACACCTGGCTCATCGGCCGTCCCGTTCAACCCGTGTTTCGGAAACGGGCCTAGATCATTTGCAGCGTCGGTTGCAGACTGGGCCCCGCAGGTGCGATCCTTGCCGCACCCGCTTTCAGATCCCCCCTCCCGAGTCCCTCCTCGATCATGAAAGTTGTCCTCTTCTGTGGCGGCCAAGGCATGCGCATCCGCGAGTACAGTGGCGGCTTGCCCAAGCCGATGGTACGTGTGGGGTACCGCCCCATTCTCTGGCACATCATGAAGTACTACGCCCACTACGGCCATACGGACTTCATCCTCTGCCTCGGCCACCAAGGCGACAAAATCAAGGAGTACTTCCTGAACTACGACGAGTGCGTCTCCAACGATTTTGTGCTCTCGAAGGGGGGACGCCAGGTCGATCTCCTGCAGCGCGACATCCATGATTGGACGATCACGTTCGTCGACACCGGCCTCGACGCATGTGTCGGAGAGCGGCTCATGGCCGTACAATCCTACCTCGACGGCGAAGAATACTTCCTCGCCAACTATGCGGACGGCCTGTCCGACGTGCCCCTGCCGTCGATGATTGACTTCGCCCGGGCGCACAACAAAGCGGCGTGTTTCCTTGGCGTGCAGCCCAACTACACGAGTCACGTTGTCGCTACCGACCCAGATGGCACCGTCTCCGCCATCCGGCACGTATCTGACGTCGGCCTGCGCATCAACGGCGGCTTCTTTGTGCTCCGCCACGACCTGTTCGACTACATGGAGCCGGGTGACGAACTTGTCGAGGCCCCCTTCCGCCGGATGATCGAGGCGAGCCAGCTCTCCAGCTATGTCTACGACGGCTTCTGGGCCTGCATGGACACCTTCAAGGAGAAACAGATGCTCGAAGAGATCCAACGTCAGGGCGATGCCCCCTGGGAAGTCTGGAACCGCGAGCCGGCGCGTGCGCCCGACGTGACGCTCGGCCCGGCGTCGGGGGACGGAGCGGTGAAGGCAGCGGCTGTGGTAAAGAGAGAGGAGTAAATAGTGAAGCGAATGGGGCGAGTTGGCCCTCATACCGTTTACAGAAAATGAGAGTGCAAACCCACTTCGGAGTCATCCCCGCGTAGGCGCTGACAGGGGTAGGTATTCACAGAATGTGGCCTTCTTGTCATCCCGAGCGGAATGCGCGTAGCGGATGGAGTCGAGGGATCTTGGTCGTATCTCTCCGTCAAGGAGAGGCTTGGGTGCTGGCCCGGAGATGCTTCGACTCGCTGCGCTCGCTCAGAATG
>JBCCLD010000386.1:0-4363 GCA_039027055.1 Bacteroidota bacterium | reverse complement strand
AGCGCCTCGCGCGCGCGCTCGGGATGGGGCATCATGCCAAGAACACGGCGGTTTTCTGAGAGGATACCGGCAATGTCATGGGCCGCACCGTTTGGATTGGCGGTATACCGAAACACCACGCGGTCTTCGGCCTCCAAAGCCTCCAGCGTCGTCTCATCGGCCCAGCGCCACACGCACTTCCTCGACTCGCCGCGGATGGAGCGCGTACTCGGGGGGCCGTCCGGCGGCCTCTCCGAGGCGCCGCTCGCCTTGTCCGACCTCGGGGCCGGTCCGGTCACGCTCTACCTCATCGTGCCGCCCGACCGCCTCGACACGTTCGCCCGCTGGCTCCGCCTCGTGATTGCCAGCGCGGTGACTGAGCTCGCACGGCGTCCGCCTCGGGGGCGCCGCGTGCTCTTCCTCCTCGACGAGTTCGCGCAACTGGGACCGATGGCCCCCGTCCGCCGGGCCGTCTCGCTCATGGCCGGCTACGGCCTCCGGGTCTGGACCTTCCTCCAGGACCTCACGCAGCTCAAGGCGCTCTACCCCCGTGACTGGGAGACGTTCGTGGCGAACGCCGACGTCGTGCAGGCCTTCGGCGTGACGGACCAGACGACGGCCGAGTACCTCTCACGGATGTGCGGTCGGACGACCGTCTTCGGGCGGTCGCAGACCGCCGGGCGCAACCGGGGTCACCGGTCGAGCTACTCGGCCGGCCGCTCGGCCTCAGAGCAGGGCCGCGACCTCATGACGGCAGACGAACTGAGGCGTCTGGGGGACGAACGCCAGCTCATCCTCTCGCGCGGGGAGGACCCGGTGCTCGCCAGGAAAGTCCGGTACTTCTCCGACCGGCGACTCGCGCGTCGGGCAGCGAAGAAGTCAACATCTTCTGAGCATCGGCGAGCTTCCGAGTCACGCTTGTGAGGGGATGATGGGACTTCATGGTCACCCCTGGCCGCTAAGTATCGGCACGGCCGAGAGTCCCGAGAGGCCTCGAACGGCTGCTTCCGGCCCAAGGCAGATATTGCGAGGCAAGACGCAGAGGACCACGTCCTCGAAGACCGTAGCCAGGCGCAAACGGGAAACGGTGTCCGCAGTCCTCAGCATATTTGGAGGAAGGGTTGCGCTGTATCGCCTTTAGTGGGTATAGTGGCACGGAAATGGTCAGTCGGCTACCGCTTAGTCAAAAACACCTACATTGGCCCCTGGAATATTGATCTATGCAGGCGGGTCGGAGTGTGGGCGTGTGGCGTCTGGGTCGTGCAGTTACCTGCCCGCTTTGCAGTTGATTCAGGCGGATGGTGTGTGGCCAACATTGGACGCGGGTGTAGCCATTGGTGTCACGACGGAGAGCTTACAGTCCTCCGACCCGGCTTCTATGGTTCGGAGCCCAGAAGCCGCAGTGTCGCGCGGTTCGACGAGGTTCCAACTGGGATGCACGCAGGGGTTGTTAACGTCACTATGCCAGTCGCGACGGTTACTCGCGAAGACGCATTGGTCCCTGAAGGCCCTGTCACGATAAAGATCCCTACCTAGGTATGCCCCTTCCACTCCTCCTCGTTGTCCTGCTCCTCCTCGCAGCACCTACCCCATCCACTCTCGACCTACCCGCTCTCTCAGGTGCGAGCATCACAACGGTTGAGGCAGTGCTCGGTCCGCCGGAAGATGTCTTAGACGAAGACAGAGCCAATCGATCTGAGCGCACGTTTCTCCTAGGGTCCCCCTCCGACGTCCTCACGGTTTCTTTCTGCGACGGAGCGGCAGTCTCCTTCCACCTCGTTCTTGCGCAACCCACCCGGAGGCCTCGGGCTCTTCTCGCCGGCGCTGGGCTCAGACCAGAGCGCCTCGCGGTCGAGGAGGAAGGCGAAGGATATCGCGTCTGGGGACCGAAGTCCCGCAGTGCCGCCGACCGCCTCTCCCCAGTGGAGGGGTTCCAAATCGAGCGCGTTGAGGCCACATACTCTGAGCCTGCTCGAGCCGGCCAGAACGGCGGACGCCGCCCCGCCGCGGGGTGGAGCACGCTCACGGTCGATTATAGCTCCCCCTGCTGATGTCAATCAGAGCACTACTAGAACGCCTTGCTCTACTCCTCGTCGTCCTCGCCGCGCTGGCGATTCCCGCCGGAGCGCAAAGCGTGACCACGACAACGACGTACGAGTACGACCCAACGACGCTGCTGCTAAAGGCGGAGACGGTCGAGTCCAGCGATGGTGCGTACCGTCGGACCGAGACGGAGTATGCGTACGAGGTCCAGCGTACAGAGATGCGCAACCTGAACATGCTCGCGCAAGTCCACCGAACGCTCGTGTACGGCCGTGACAGCGCCCTCTCAGATACTCTCGTCGCGTGCGCTAGGGTCGATTACTCTGGGGAGTCAATCGGTGGTCAAACTCACTATTTCGCGCAGGACTGGGCTGATGGGTGCGGCGGCGACGAGGTCTTTACCGGGACCGCCGATCTCCCCGACGCGTTCGATGCGCACGGGCGGATGGTCCGCACCCGAAATTCGAATGGTCTCACGACGGAGGCCTACTACAGCGAGGATCCGGGCGACCCCTTCTGTCGCCAGGGCTCGAATGCGTGCGCTGGCCCCCGACTCACGGGCCTCCGCCGCCACGGCTACGGAATCGGAGGGGCGAACTCGGGCGATGATTTTGACTCGTTGGCCCTCGAGGAGTCGTTCGAGTACGACAGCGCGGGTCGCCTCGTCGCTTTGAGCGATCCGAACGGAAACCGCATCACCTACGATTTCGACGGTCTGGGGCGCCTGGTCGGGACGCGAAACGACGCCGGTGAGCTCGTCACCGAGCACGAATACGCGTTCTCCGCGGCAGAGTCCGTCTCAGGAGACTACGACCCAGACCGGCCCAACCGCGTCAGCACCATCCTCCACGGGAGCGTTGGACAGGGCACGACGACATGGTTCGACGGGCTCGGCCGCGAGGTCGCGACCACCCAGTATGAGAGCAGCTACTACGACAACGTCACGCTCACGGAGTACGATGATGCAGGAAGGCTCTTCAGGACCTGGCGACCAACCCGGATCCACGCTGGAGGCTACCGGTCGAGTGCGAACCATAGCAACTGGCGTGGTGGGGTTGTGAAGACGCCTGGGGACTTTGCACCCCTTTCGAGCTCGTACTGGGATCGATACGAAATAAGTGGTCTAGACGCGCAGAGGGCCTACACGCAGACGACCTATGAGTCGAGCCCGATCGGGCGCCCCACATTCGTCCGCGAGCCGGGCTGGGACGGCCATGGAATCACCTACCGCTACGGTGTCGAGCGTCCAGATGTATTGTTGCCGAACTCTGGGTGCCAGGGCTCTGGCGATCGCCGGTGGTGCGCCCGACCTGAGGGGCCTGCACCTGCGATGGCCTACGTCGAGTCAGAGGACGCCGATGGTCGAGTGACGCGGACGTACACCGACGGTCTTGGGCGCGAGCGGTTTGTTCGCGCGGGCATCTTGGATAGCCAGAATACCGCCGAAGATGTGGAGACGCTCACCGAGATGCTCTACGATGCGGCTGACCGTCTCGTCGAAGTCCGGCACCCGCTCTTCTTTCGCCCCCGGAGCACGGAGTCTGACTCTGAGCGTCAGCAACATGTCACCACCTACGACTACAATACCCGCGGCCATCTCCTCGCGACGACCTCACCCGATGCGGGGACGACACGGATGAAATACGACGAGATGGGTCAACTCCGTTACCGCCAGGATTCAGACCTCGCCAGCCGGAGCAGCCAGACGTCCGGGGGATACTGGCGGACATACGCGCAGGCATATCACTACGACGCGCTCGGGAGGCTCCAGGCAGAGATCCTCGGGCAGACGCGGTGTTCGTGGGACCAGCTCGGCGTCACGAACCCGTGTGCCCCCTTTTCTGGAGCGTACGATGACTGGGAATTGGGCGGAGAGTGGGTCGTCCGTCGACATGTCTATGACACGAACGGCGGAATCACCAGTTGGCCGCACTACGTCCCCGATACATTCCAGCGCACGAACCCCCGTGGCAATCTCGTTGCCTCAACCTACTTTAGCCGAGGCGTTCATGAGACCGGCGGCGCGCGCTACACCGAGGCTTACGCCTACGACGCCGAAGGGCGCATCGATGTGAAGCGGACTGACACGCCCAACGCGGCACAGGCGGTCGCTACGTTTGATTACAACTACGACCGTGTCGGCCTTCTCCGCGACGTCACGATCGAGGTTGGTCCCCACGCGTTTCGACAGAGCACCTCTTATCGCCCTATCGGTCTGCCATACCGAACCTACGTGGGCACCGGGTCGAGCGGGACGACGGTGCCGACCTCGTCGGAGTCCTTCCTCCGTTACGATGCCGCAGGTGCCCTCGAGTACACGTATTTCTACGGTGTCGGGGGT
>JBCCLD010000385.1:0-4378 GCA_039027055.1 Bacteroidota bacterium | reverse complement strand
CGTCCACACGGTCAACCGTCCACACGTTCATACCCAACTCTGCAAGCGGAGTTGGTATCACTACGCCACCGACGCACTGCGCCACCGACGCACTGCGCCACCGATTCACTGCGCCACCGACGCACTAAATCACCGAGGCACCGACCCACTGAGCCCCCGCTACACGCCGCTCGTCTCCGCAGCGCGGACGGTCTGCCAGCGCTCGGCAAAGTCCTCGTAGAACGCCTCCATGAGCCGGTAGAACGCCTCCATCTGCTCCAGCCGGGCCAGCGTGCTCGCGTAGGTCTCGGCGTCCTCGCTCTCCATTTCCTTGGCAAACTGCTCGGCCGTGCGCCGGTTCTTGCGCACGGTGGCCATGTTGAACTTGAAGTTGTTCAGGAAGACCTCGCCGTCGAGCACGTAGTAGTCGCGGCGGGTGTTGGGACCGTCCACCTTGCGGATCAGCCCGATGGGGACGAGTTCGCGCACCGCGCCCGAGAGCGCGCCCTTCGAGCGCCCGAGGAGGTCTTTCATGTCGTCGAGCGACACGGGCGCGTCCTGCGTCATCAGGAGCCCAAGGATGAGCCCTTTGAGCCGGTTGAGGCCGTACCCCTCGTAGATGTTGCCGAACTCCGCGACGAGGTCTTGCTGGAGTGGCGTGAGGGGCGCAGGCATGGCGAGGCGCCGTGACGCGGCACAGTGGTGAGAGCAACGCATACAAAATAGCGCGCCCTCCCACTCGTCACGTCCGCTTCTCTGTCACCCCGCACTCTCCTTTTCGAGCAAGTCCAAGCGTTGCAGCTTCATGGTCCGAGCGGCTTAGCCGAGTGGAACACGGTGCGCTTCATCCTCCGTGACGTGATACAGGACGCGGTAGCCGCGATAGACGATCTCTCGCAATGCCTCGTCTCCGATCTCGGGCACGACGCGTCCATAGCGGGGAAACACTTCCAACCGGTCCGTGGCGCTGAATAGGTCCTCCCACAGCTTGCGCCCCCGGCGCGGCGAGGTTGCTGCGATGAAGTCGCAGATCGCATCCAACTCGTCGAGCGCTTTCGAGGACCACGTTACGCGCGCCATTTCTCCTCGAAGCGACGACGGGCCTCCTCCTGCGGCACAAACACATCAGTATCGATCCGGCTCACGCCCTCCTGGATGCGGATGAGGTCGTAGAGCGTCTCCATCGCGTCCTCGAACGTGGCGTCGTCGGGAAGGGCGCGAATGGCGGAGAGGCCGCGGTCTTTGGGAGAAGCGGCGGTTGTATCCATGCGGGGTGTACGGATCGACCTACGATGCGTTCTGCACCACCGCGATGCCCTCGGCTACGCCGTCACCTGAAATCATCGGCGCACTCGGCTCGTAGGCGAGGTTCGGCGCGAGCCAGCGCTCGACTTCGGCGACGGGCATGCCTTTGCGGCGGGCGTAGTCGGCGATCTGGTCGGGGCCGAGCACGCCGAGGTTGAAGTAGGCGGCGTCGGGGTGGGCGAAGTAGAGGCCGCACACGCTCGCGGCGGGCGTCATCGCGAGGTGCTCCGTAAGGCCCATGTCGGCGTTCCCAAACGCGTCGAGGATCTCGAAGAGCTTGACCTTCTCGGTGTGGTCGGGCTGCGCGGGGTAGCCGGGCGCGGGGCGGATGCCGTCGTACTTCTCGCGGATGAGCGACACGTTGTCGAGCGCCTCGTCGGGCGCGTAGCCCCACGCCGTGCGGCGCACGTGGAGGTGCAGCCACTCGGCGGAGGCCTCCGCGAGGCGGTCGCCGAGCGCCTTGGCGAGGATGGCGTTGTAGTCGTCGAGGTCGGCCTCGAACTCAGCCACCAACTTCTCCATGCCGATGCCCGCGGTGACGGCGAACGCGCCGAGGTAGTCGCCCCGGCCCGACGTGATGGGTGCCACGAGGTCGGAGAGGGCGCGGTTGGGCTTGCCGGGCGACTTGGCGGTCTGCTGGCGCAGCGTGTGGAAGCGCGCGACCACGTCGGTGCGGTCCTCGCTGGCATAGAGCTCCACGTCGTCGCCGTCGGCGCCCGCGGGCCAGAGGCCGAACACGCCGTGCGCAGTGAGCAGCTTTTCGTCGATGATGCGGTCGAGGAGGTCATTCGCGTCGGCGAAGAGCTTGCGCGCCGCGTCGCCGCGGACCTTGTCGTCGAGGATCTGCGGGTACTTGCCCTTCATCTCCCACGAGATGAAGAACGGCGTCCAGTCGATGTAGTCGCGCAGGACTGCGAGGTCGATATCGCGGACGACGTGCACGCCCGGCTCGTTGGGCGCAACGATCTCGGTGGCGTCCCAGTCGATCTCCTGGCGGTTGGCCTGGGCTTCTTCGAGCGAGAGCAGCGTCGTCTTGCGCTGGCGGGCGGCGTGCTGCTGGCGCGTCGCCTCCAGCTGCGCGGCGTTGTCGGCCACGAAGGCGTCAGTCTGCGACGGCGTCACGAGTTGGTTCACGACGGGCACGCTGCGGCTCGCGTCGAGGACGTGCACGATGGGGCCGTGGTACTGCGGCGCGATCTTGACCGCCGTGTGCACCTTCGAGGTCGTCGCCCCGCCGATGAGGAGCGGTTTGTCGAAGCCCTGGCGCTCCATCTCCTTCGCGACGTAGACCATCTCGTCAAGCGACGGCGTGATGAGGCCTGAGAGGCCGATCACGTCTACGTCGTGCTCCTTCGCGGCGTCGAGGATCTTCTGGGCGGGGACCATCACGCCGAGGTCGATCACCTCGAAGTTGTTGCAGCCGAGGACGACCCCGACGATGTTCTTGCCGATGTCGTGGACGTCGCCCTTGACGGTCGCCATGAGCACCTTCGCGCGGGCCTGGCTCGCGCCCGAGGCCTCCTTCTCGGCCTCGATGTAGGGCGTGAGGTGGGCGACGGCTTTTTTCATGACGCGCGCCGACTTCACGACCTGCGGGAGGAACATCTTGCCCTGCCCGAAGAGGTCGCCGACGACGTTCATGCCGTCCATGAGCGGCCCCTCGATCACGTCGAGCGGACGACTCGCCGCCTGGCGGGCCTCCTCAACGTCTGTGTCGATGTATTCCACGAGGCCCTTCACGAGCGCGTGTTCGAGGCGCTTCGAAACCGGCGCGTCGCGCCACTTCTCGTCCTTGACGTTGACCTTACCCTCCGACTTGACCGTCTCGGCAAAATCGACGAGGCGTTCCGTCGCGTCCTCGCGGCGGTCGAAGAGCACGTCCTCGATGCGCGCGAGCAGGTCGGGCTCGACCTCCTCGTAGACCTCCAACTGGCCCGCGTTGACGATGCCCATGTCCATCCCCGCACGAATCGCTTCGTAGAGGAACGCCGCGTGCATCGCCTCGCGGACGGCGTTGTTGCCGCGGAACGAGAACGAGAGGTTCGAGACGCCGCCCGAGATCTTCGCTTCGGGGAGGTGGTCCTTGATCCAACGCGTGGCGTTGATGAAGTCGATGCCGTAGCGGTTGTGCCCCTCGATGCCCGTCGCGACGGCGAAGACGTTCGGGTCGAAGATGATGTCCTGCGGCGGGAAGCCGACCTCGTCCACGAGCAGCCGGTAGGCGCGCTCGCAGATCTCGATGCGGCGCTCGTAGGTGTCGGCCTGGCCCTCCTCGTCGAAGGCCATCACGATCACGGCGGCGCCGTACTGCCGCGCGAGGCGCGCGTGGCGCAGGAACTCCTCCTCGCCCTCCTTCATCGAGATCGAGTTGACGACGCACTTGCCCTGCACGCACTGCAGCCCGGCCTCGATGACCTCCCACTTCGAGGAGTCGACGACGACCGGCACGCGGCTGATGTCGGGCTCGGCCATCGCGAGGTTGAGGAACGTGCGCATCGCGTCCACGGAGTCGAGCATGCCCTCGTCCATGTTCACGTCGATCATCTGCGCGCCGTTCTCGACCTGCTGGCGCGCGACCGAGAGCGCGGTCTCGTAGTCGCCCTCCTTGATGAGGCGCGCGAAGCGGCGGGAGCCGGTGACGTTGGTGCGCTCGCCGATGTTGACGAAGTTGGTCTCTTCGCGCAGCACGAGCGGTTCGAGGCCCGCGAGGCGGGTGTAGGGCGGGAGCGTCGGCGGGACGCGCGGCGGCTTGGTGGCGACGGCCGCGCCCATCGCGGCGATGTGCGGCGGCGTGGTGCCACAACAGCCGCCGAGGATGTTGAGGAAGCCCGCGTCGGCGTACTCGGCGGCGACCTCGGCCATGTATTCGGGCGTCTCGTCGTAGCCGCCCATCTCGTTCGGGAGCCCGGCGTTGGCATAGAGACTGACGGGTACGTCGGCGACGCTGCTCAGCTCCTCGATGAAGGGGCGCATCTGCGCCGAGCCGAGCGCGCAGTTGAGCCCGACAGACAGCAGCGCCGGGCAGTGACTGATCGAGATCCAGAACGCCTCCACGGTTTGGCCGGTGAGCGTGCGACCGCTCATGTCCACGATG
>JBCCLD010000384.1:0-4403 GCA_039027055.1 Bacteroidota bacterium | reverse complement strand
CGCGGACGGATGGTCTGTGCAGCGCCGTAGCGCGCAGGCGGGTCGGTGGGGGTAAAAAGGGACTTCTGCGCGACACGCCTGGGGTCACCCACAAGCGGGAGCTCAGGGCTGAGACGGGCAGCATGGTCAAGGCAGGTTCGCCAGATGCGACGTCCCTCTCCCTGCGCGATGTCGTACCCCTTGCCCGTTACCGTATTGTCTGACCAGTCCCTGGGACCTTGGACCCACAGTTCCTTCGGGAAGAACACTGGGCTCGCCAGGAGATCACAACCGATGGGCCGATTAGGTCGATAAGGAGAGCGGGGTAGATCGCGGACGTACTGTACCACACGCTGCCACATCGCCTCGCGCGTGGAGGCACCGTTCTTTCCGCCGAATGTCGCCCACGCTTCCTCAATAGGGAGACGTGCAAAGGCTACCCAGAAGCCAAAGCCTACAACGGCATGGCCGTGCACCTTCTTCAGCTTGAAGACGAACGGGTTGCCGAAGTTGAGGTAGCTGACTACCTGTTTGCCGGAGGGTCTCCAGAAGTTGACCTCGTCGAGCCCATCGGGTTGAGTAGCAAGAGTAGTGAGGTGGCGATACCAGTCGAAATCTGTGTTGGCGATGTAGACGCGCATAAGCATGCAGGGCGAGAGCACCTCAGAAGCTATAGGTCTATTGGATAATCGCCAAGAGTACAGCGCGAGCGATGTGCACCTACGCTCAACTCTGGCAAGGGAGTTGCGCAGCGCGACTTCCTTCATTCAGCTTGGCGCTGAGGCCTCGGCAACACGCTTTTTCGTTTCCAAACTAGAGCACGCCTCGTGCTGGCGGCGGACACAGAGATCTTTCTCGCATCGTTGTGACACCGATGCGCGCGGCGGGTGCCGCTGGCCTACGCGTACGCCGCGGCGCGCGGAGCTACAGCGCATCGATTGGCCGCACCCTGGGGTTTGCCACCGTCGTCGTCAGTCCAACTCGACAGTCTCCGCAATCGGGGCGTTCTTCTTCACCGACGCGATGCCGTTCTTCGCGCTCGCCTTCGTCGTGTATCCCTCCGAGACCGCGATCGTCTCGCCGTTGACAGCCTTCAGGCGGAAGTAGTACTGTCCGTCCCTTCCTTTGAAGAGCTCGAATTTTGCAGCCATGGGAGTCAAACGGTAGTACTCGTGGCAACCTGAGCAAATATGAGCCTTGCTCTCGTACGGCGGTAGCTATGCCGCCTTCGGGTAGTAAACCACCTTGCCCACAAAGCGGATCACCGACGTACCGCCTGTGGTCGTGCTGCGGTAGGTGTGGTCGGTGTCGGCCTCACGCACCGGCGTGAGCGTCTCCGGCTCGTACGCCGGGTTGAACGGGATCAGGCGGAGCGTGCCGTCGGCGAACTGCTGCACCCGCTTGACGAGGTGCGCGTCGTCGATGAGGAGGATGTAGAGGCCGTCGCCCGCGTACCCCTCCATCGGGATGTAGACCACCCGACTGTTGGGCGGGATCTCCGGGACGAGCGAGTCGCCGATGATGCTGCACGAGCGGAAGAGGTCGGGGTTCATCCCCGTCATCCGCGCCATCTCAGCTCGGGGGTACGGGTCGAACGAGTCCTCATAGTCATAGGCCGCCGGGAGGGAGCCGTTCACATAGCCCTCCTCCAGCGACCGAGCGCCCGACGCATAGCCATCGCGCGGGACCAGCACTACATCGGCCGCGCTCGTCGCCTCCGAGGTACGCGGCGGTGCCGACGCGTAGGCTACGTCGTCCCAATCGAGACCGAGTTCGTCGAGGATGCGCTGGGCCACGTCGCGCGAAGGCGTCAGCGTGCCCGCGAGGTAGCGCGACACCGACGACGGAGCCACATCCGCTGCCCGTGCGAGGTCTGCCTGGGAGCGGTCGTGGCGGGCAAGAGCGGCCCCCACGGCCGTCGCAAACCGACGCAGGTCGAGCGGGGGGCGTTCAGCAGACATCGACATGAAGGGAGGAAAACGAGGAGGAGTACAGGTAGATGAGTGTGTGTGCGCTATTCCGAGTATACGAAACCATTGCGCAACGACGCAACAGTGCGTAGCTTTGCGCACAAACGCAACGCCTCGTTCACCTCGCTCCTATGCCCTTCACCGTCCTCTTCTGTTGGCCTCCGCGGCATCGTGCCGGGGTGTGCCCATGAGCGTTGTCCGCGTCAAGCGCCAGCGGGAGCGGTTCACCGTCCTCTCCACCGCCACGCTCCGCACCCGTGCGCTCAGCCTCAAGGCGCGGGGGCTGTGGGCGCTCTGCCTCAGCTACCCCGACGACTGGGAGTTCCGCATCGGGCACCTGCAAAGCCAGAGCGAGCACGACGGTCGCCGTGCCGTCCAGACCGCCTTGCGCGAACTCGAACAGGCCGGATTGGCCGCTCTAGAGACGCTCCGGGGTGAAGACGGCTGCCTGCGCGGCAAGCGCTGGACGATCTACGAAGAAGCCTCGCTCAACCCCAAGGCCCGCGTACCCGCCTCCACTCCAGACACCGACGAGGTCGCCACGGACCTGTCGGGCGACCGACCTGCCGAAAACGTGACGGTCGGCGAGCGTGACCGTCGGGATGCCCGACCGACGGCCACGGTGCCCCAACGTAGTACTGAGCACCACGAAGCATCCAGATCACGAACGAACGAGCAGCACGCATCCGGCGAAGCGACCGAGGCCCAGCCGTTGCGTCTCATCGTCGGCGATGCGGCTGCTGCGTTGCGCAACGCGGATGGGGATGCTGGTCGAGGTCCCGACCCAACCCCTCCATCGGCCTCCGGCAGGCTCCAGGCGCACGAGGGCAATGTGCGACACGAAGGCGAAGTGCAAGACGCCGCTGTCCTGCTCCAGCGCCGGGGTGTCGAGCCGCGCGTCGCCGCCGACCTCGCCCGGGGCTACGGGACAACGGCCGTCCAGCGCGCTGTGCAGCTCTACGACGAACGCCGGCGCGGCCCCTCCCCGCCATCGGGACCCGGGTGGCTCGTCGCCGCGCTCCGGCGGGGCTACGCCAACGAGGCCCGCCCCGAGGCCCCGCTGCTCACCTACGCCGAGATGCTACGCTGGTGCGAGTCCAACGGCGGGCTGCACCGCACGTCCGAGTTCGAGCCTCACCGCCAGCCCGACGGCACCACCCTCTTCCGCCTCAGCGCCTACGGGCGTCGCTCCGCCCCCTCCTCCTGATTATTCCCTCCTGACTGCTCGCGCCATGTCGATGCGTTCGCGCCTCATCGTTCTCGAAGACCACGAAGTCCGGCGGCTCGTCCAGGAGGCTGTCGCCGAAGCCGTCGCCGCCGTCACCGAGTTGCACGCCGCCGAGGCCAAAGAGCTGCGGCGGTCGCTCTTCGTACAGAAGGGGCTGCTCACCGCCACCGAGGCTGGGCGCGTGCTCGGGGGCGTCGGGGCCGACACCGTCATGGAATACGTGCGGCGGAAGGGACTGCCGTGCTACCGCCCCGGCAAGGCCCCGCTGTTCCGGTTGGAGGAGGGTAGTGCTAATTACAACGTGATAGAGTAGATTGCCAACCTCTCAGCCACAGCTACGCCCCCGCCATGATCCAGCACACCCACACCTGCGCCAAGTGCCACAGCCCCAACATCGTCAAGAACGGGCACAATCGCTCCGGCTCCCCTCAGTACAAGTGCAAGGACTGCGGCACCTGCCGCGTGCTCGTCTTCAAGCGCACCACGGCCCATATTGACCTCGACGCGCTCGAACGTACCTATCGCGAACGCAACAGCTACCGCGCCACCGGGCGCATCTTCGGCATCAGCAACGTGACGGTGATGAACCTGCTCAAAAAAAAAGGCCAGAGCGCTGCCGCCCTTCAAGACAAGCATTCTGCAGCAGAGCAACCCCGAAGCGCCTGAGAGTACCGGTGCCCCGCAGGGCGCAGCGCAGGGTGCCCCGCAGGGCGCAGCGCAGCCGCCTATTTTGGAGCTAGATGAGGTGTTCACCTTCGTGGGACGCAAGAAGAACCAAGTACGGGTCTGGGTGGCGCTCGACCGGGAGACACGGCAGGTGGTGAGCTATCACCTCGGTGATGGAAGCGCGGATCGGGTATCCGCGACGGCCTCATGCAAGGCTCTCTGGCGCAAGCTGCCGTGGCGCTATCAGAAGAGCCAGAGCTACAGCGACCTATGGCGCAGCTCCAACTGCTTAGTGGACCACGAGATGGTGGGCAAGGGGACGGGCGAGACGAGCCATGTGGAGCGGTTCAATGGGGTGCTGCGCCATCGCTTCAGTCGGATGGTGCGTCGGAGCCAGTCGTTCAGCAAGACGCTCTCGATGCTGCATCTGCATCTGAAGTGGTGGATGTGGGGGTACAACCTGGACATCCTGTCACGTCAAAATTAGCACTACCCGGACTTGGTCTCCCGGCTTTGCAGGACGATGGTTCCAGAAGTACTCCCCCCCGATCCCAGGGTCG
>JBCCLD010000383.1:0-4418 GCA_039027055.1 Bacteroidota bacterium | reverse complement strand
CTTCGTTCTCGCCATCGACGAGCAAGACTACCTCTACATCGTTGACGACGGTGCCTTGGTGCGCTCCACACGTCCCGTCACAGTCTCCGCTGAGGGGCAGCCGACTACAGCTCAACTCGCGCTCTCCATTGCGCCCAACCCTGCACGCCTCAACGCCGTGCTCTCGTTGACGGTACCGATAGCGCAGCACGTCCGCATCGACGTTGTGGACCAGCTCGGACGCCTCGTCACCACGGTGCACAACGGGGCGCTCGCGGCGGGCAGGCACTCGCTCCATGTAGATACGGGGCTGCCTGCCGGGGCTTATGTCGCTCGAGCAAATGGTGGCGGGGAAGTCATAACGAAGCGATTCACAGTAATCCGCTAGGCCGCACCTTTGAGCGACTTCTCGAGCGCCGCGATCTCGTCACGCAGTTCAGCAGCGCGCTCGAACTCAAGGCGCTCGGAGGCCTCATCCATCTCGCGCGAGAGTTGCGCGACCAGGTCCTGCTTCTGGTCGTCGGTGAGGTACTGCATCACGGGGTCGGCTACCTTCGGTAGCTGTTCTGGGCCGCTGTAGAAGCTCGATGGGCCTTCCTCCTCGGCCTTGTGGTCGGCGATGGCGGTCCCGCGCTTGATCTGGTCGGCCGACTTCGTGACAGTCCTTGGCGTGATGCCGTGCTCCTGATTGTAAGCCTGTTGGAGTTCGCGGCGGCGTTCCGTCTCGTCCATCATCCGTTGCATCGAGTCAGTAACGCGGTTCGCGTACATGATGACCTGGCCGCCCGAGTTGCGCGCTGCGCGTCCTGCTGTCTGGATTAAGGAGCGCTCAGACCGGAGAAACCCCTCTTTGTCGGCATCGAGGATGGCTACGAGGCTTACCTCAGGGAGGTCGAGGCCTTCGCGTAGGAGGTTCACGCCCACCAGCACATCGAACGCGCCGAGGCGCAGGTCGCGTAGGATGTCAACACGCCGTAGGGCGTCGATCTCAGAATGGAGCCACTGGACGCGAATCCCGAAGGCATCGAGGTACTCGGTGAGGTCCTCGCTCATGCGCTTCGTGAGCGTGGTCACGAGGACGCGCTCCTGGCGACGGACGCGCTGGCGGATTTCCTCGAGTAGATCGTCGATCTGACCCTCTACGGGCCGTACCTCCACGCCGGGGTCGAGGATGCCAGTCGGGCGGATGATCTGTTCCACGATCACCCCGTCGGACTGCTCAATCTCGTAGTCGGCAGGCGTCGCGCTGACGAAGATGACGTTGGGGTGATAGCGCTCAAACTCCTCGTAGGTCAGCGGTCGGTTGTCGAGTGCGGAGGGCAGCCGGAAGCCGTGCTCGACGAGATTGAGCTTGCGGGCGCGGTCGCCGTTGTACATCCCCCGGACCTGCGGCACCGTGGCGTGGCTCTCGTCGATGACGAGGAGGAAGTCCTCGGGGAAATAATCCAGGAGGCAGCTCGGGCGGGTGCCGGGCGCACGGCCGTCCATGTGGCGGCTGTAGTTCTCAATCCCTGAGCAGTAGCCGACTTCCTTGATCATCTCCAGGTCGAAGAGCGTGCGCTGCTCCAGCCGCTGCGCCTCGACGAGCTTGTCCTCGACGCGGAGCACTTCAAGCCGCCAGCGGAGCTCCTCTTCGATCGACTTTATCGCGCGGTCGATCTGGTCCTCGGGCGTGACGAAGTGCTTGGCGGGGTAGATCGTCACGATCTCCTCGGGCTCGGCGAGTTCGGCTCCGGTGAGCGGGTCGATGCGCACGATACGCTCGATCTCGTCGCCCCAGAAGCTAAAGCGGTAGGCCTGGTCCTCGTAGTAGGCGGGGAAGAGGTCCACCGTGTCGCCGCGCACGCGGAAGGCCCCGGGCGCGAATTCGATGTCGTTGCGCTCGTAGAAGACGTGGATGAAGCGCCGCAACAACTCATTGCGCTCGATCTCCGTCCCTTGCTTGATCTGGACGATCTGCTTCTTGTATTCCTCCGGGTTGCCGAGTCCGTAGATGCACGACACCGACGCCACCACGATCACGTCGTCGCGCCCCGAGACGAGCGAACTCGTCGCCGAGAGCCGCAGCCGGTCGATCTGCTCGTTGATCGCCATGTCCTTCTCGATGTACGTGTCGGACGAGACGATGTAGGCCTCGGGCTGGTAGTAGTCGTAGTACGAGATGAAGTACTCGACGGCGTTGTTCGGGAAGAACTCCTTGAACTCGGCGTAGAGCTGTGCTGCGAGCGTCTTGTTGTGCGAGAGCACCAGCGTCGGCTTGCCGATGTTTTTGACGACGTTGGCGATGGCGAAGGTTTTGCCTGTGCCAGTGGCCCCCAAGAGTGTCTGGTAGGGGTCGCCACGGAGTAGGCCTTCCGTGAGTTCGCCAATGGCCCGCGGCTGGTCGCCGGTCGGCTTGAACGGTGCGTCGAGGCGGAACGGCGTGTCGATGCGGGTGATGTTGGCCATCGAGGGCGACAGGCTTGGTGAGGCAGGCCGAAACGTCTGAAGCTAGCGGAGCTGGGTGCCAACGGTATGGCAGTGGGGTGGGTTCGTGGGGACCGGGAAAGAGCACCACACGGAACGCGTATGCTTTCGCTCGAGCTAGCTTCAGACGGCTGCGTGCATACACGCAAGACGCCGCCCCAACCGTGGTTGAGGCGGCGTGCAGTGCAGCAGAGTGCGAAATGGCTACGGGGTAGGCGGGACGCCGAGCGTCTTGCCTTCGAGGAACCGCTGGACGGCGCGCGTAAGCGGGAGGCCGTCTACGCTCGTTGTGTAGAACTGCTCGCCCAAGAGGAAGGTGTGGGCTTCGCCCGGAACGTAGTAGGTACCCACGTTCTCGGGCAGGATCTCGCGCAAGTCGTAGAGCGCGTCCTCAAACGTCTGGCCAGGGATCAGGCAGCCGAGCGGGTTTTCCGGTGTGCAAGTCGGCAGCACGGAGCCATTGAAGAAGCGAATCACCGAGTCCTGCTCGTATGACAGCAGCCCGAAGTTGGCGTCGGGGTACGTGTTCGCGTAGTAGGTCAGCACCTTGTCGATGCCGTCACCGTTGGGCTGGTTGCAGTCGGTGCAGCCGTCGGGGATCGAGGGCTCTAGGTTCCAGAGGAAGCGCTGGAAGAGCTGCAGTTCTGGCGAGTAGGCCGCGTCATCGCGGAGGAGCGGGCCGGAGTCATTGAGGACGTCAACGGGGCGCGGCGCGAAGGCTTCGGCAAAGAGTTCGTAGGTGCCGACGGTGCCGAAGCCGCCGGCGCTTACGCCTGAGAGCACGATCTGGTCGGCCCGATCTAGACGCTCGCCAAGGCGACCGAGGTAGGTCTGGAGGTTGTCGTAGCCGACGAAGCGCTGCACGCCTTCCACGCCGGGTACAAAGCCATTTGGGTTGCTCCCCGAATGGACATCGCCCGTGCAATAGGGAATGAACACCATGTTCCAGTCCGCGAACGGATTATCGGCACGGCTACGGTCGAACACGCCGGCATTACCGATGAAGGCGAATAAGCTGTTGAAGTCGGTCTCGTCGAACTTCGACGGGTTCGTCTCACACGAGCCAGGGTCGAGGCAGGCACCGCCCCCTTGCATGAGGAAGAGTAGCTTGGTGGAGCCTGGTACAGCGCGGACGCCGACGCCCGAAGACGAGCCGTCGCGGCACATCGACCTCGGCGCATCGAGCCAGGTCCATTCGCTGCTGCGCGCGTACGCCGTGGGGACATAGGGGGCGTCGTCGAAGACGCCGGCAGCCGTGGGGGCTAGTTCAGCGACGGGCGCGTCGATGGACGTATCACAGGCCGCCAGGACCGTCAAAGCGAGCACACACAGGCTCGCCTGAAATGCACGGAGGAGCATAAAAGGAGGGAGAAAGAGAATGGGGAAGCCGCGGAACGGCCAGGAGCGTACCTAAGAAACGCGCTGACTGTGTGTTACGCAACTAAAACCGGAAGCCCTTCCGATACGTTCTCAGGCGCATAGGCGTCTCAAGGGCGACCACCCTCAGGTTCAGGACCTCGCCTCGGCGCGGTTGCTAGAGACGGAGATCGGCTCTCTGTATGGCACGTTTCCACACAGAGAGCCGAACAGAGAGGCGATCGCAATAGGGCTTCTGGCCAACAAATGGGCGCGAAGTCCCGCGTAACGGTCGCAGGTGCTACTCTACAGCCGCCAGCGGCTCAGCAACAGACGGGCGGGTTGCGGGGAGGTCGGTTGGGGCTCCCGCGACGAACGATGCCGTCCAGTCCGCGACCGACGTACCGCCTACGCGCGTCGAATAGAACTCGGGACTGAGGAGGAACGTGTGCCCATCGCCATTGGGGAAGAAGGTCCCGCTATTGGATGGAGGCAAGGAGGCGCGAACGGCGTAGAGGCCGTCTTCGAACGCACTCGCTCCTGGGAATCCGAAGAAGGCCCGAATCACGAAATCGCTATTGTAGGAGAGCAAGCCGAACGAGCGGTTTGGGTTGTTG
>JBCCLD010000382.1:0-4426 GCA_039027055.1 Bacteroidota bacterium | reverse complement strand
GGGTAATGCCAGTATTGCAACCCCAAATCTGGTTTTCATAGACCTCGATGTCTTCGGTCTCGCGTAAGCTGGTGTCGATGTAGATGCCGTATCGCATGATGTTCCAGATCGTCCTACCGTGCTCGGTGCGTTCCCCGGCAACAGCACCGCGCCAGAGACGATGCCGCAGACGTACGGCGGCCTCCCGAGCTACCCCATCACCGCCGTCGAGCCTGAGGTCCCGGTTGCGGTGTTTGACCGCAGAACGCCGCTGAGCGCCGATGCGCGGCTCGACCACCGCATCATCGTCAACTGGCTCATCGCGGAGCACAAGTCGCAAGGCACGATGCAGCTCTTCGTCACCCGCGAGGAAATCGACCTGGAGCGCTTTTGGTGCTTCGCGGCGAACGACCCCGCGTCTTGCGATGCGTTTGCGGCCCTCGTCGCTCAGTTGAACGAACCGATGGAGCCGTAGTAGCTGGTCGCCGATTCACCGCCGCCTGTCACGAAAGGCCCCGCTTCCCGTAGGTTGCACGGTTCCCTTTCGCACGACTCCCCTGCTGACTTTCTCTTCCGGCCATGCACGAAGTCCCCACGCTCCTCATCGGTCTCGGCGGCGTCGGATCGAGCATCGTCGACCGTGTCTACGGCATGATTCCGCCGGAGCGCCGGTCGCGCATCGCCGTCCACGCGTTCGACACGAACGTCAACGACATCAAGCAGCTGCGCCACCTCAAGGGCCGCGTGACGCAAACGAGCACCAACTGGACGGTCGGGCAGTACCTCTACCATGCCGAAGAGCATGTCCGGGACTGGTTCCAGGATGAGGACCGCGAACTCCGCCGCAAGCTGCTCACCGACGGCGCGGGGCAGGTGCGCCAGGTGTCGCGCCTCGCCTACCGCGCCGCGATGGAGAACGGCAAGCTGACGGCGCTCCAAAGCCAGATCGGCGAGGTCTTCCGCGCCACCGGCGACGACTCGATCTCGGCCGTGCGCGTGATGATCTGCTGTACGCTCGCAGGCGGCACGGGCGCGGGCATCTTCCTCCAGACGGCGCTCTACCTCCGCGAACTCCTCGATCGCCGCTTCGGCAAGAAGAACGTACTCGTGCGCGGGGCCTTCATCCTCCCCGACACGCTCGTGCTCTCCAACACGCTCGACGCGACCGAGTGGGAGAACGTCCGCGCGAACACCTACGCGTCGATGAAGGAGCTCGACGCCATCATCAAGAACGAGGGCGTCACGATTGAGCTCGAATACCGCCCCGGCCAAACGGACCTCATGGGCCGGCCGAGCCTCGCGCTCACCGACGAGCACCTCCCCTACCGCTTCAGCTTTCTCTACGACTACGAGAACACGGCGGGCGAAAACCTCGGCGGCTTTGGCAATTACATCGACCAGTGCGTCAAGACGCTCTACGTGCAGCTTTTCACCCCCATCGCGGCGGACGCCTTCTCGGTGGAGGATAACCGCATCCTGAGCCTGATCGAGTCCGAGGGCCGGGCGCGCTACGGCGGCGCGGGCGTGGCGACGCTGACGTACCCGTACGACGACCTCGTCCAGTACTGTGCCCTCCGCTGGAGCACGGACAACCTCTCCGACGAATGGCTCAAGCTCGACGACGACTTCGAGCAGGAGCTGCGGCAGTACGAGCGCGACCTCCAGGCGGGTGTGGCGCGCACGCGGCCCAAGATCGAGGAGCGCTACCCGCAGTTGCTGGCGTCGTACGCCTCCGACGAGAACCCGCAGCCGTTCTTCCGGCAAGCGTTCGCGCAGACGCGCCTCCAGGACAAGCAGGGCCGCCCGACGACGCCCCTCGCGGCTTCGTTCCTGCAGGCCATCGACGACGAGATCGAGAAGCGCATCAATGAAGACGCCGAAGTCGCACAGCTCGCCGCGCAAGCCGAACTCATCGACGAGGAGTTGACGGAGCGCGCCCTTGCGGCCGACCACGTACAGGATGTCGAAGAGGCGCTGTGGGCGCTCGGCGAGCGCGTCAAGAAGGCCATCGACGAGAACAAGGTCTTCCTCACCAACCAGATCCTGCTGCGCGACTACGACGAGCCGAGCGGCGCGGGCGGGCAGGCCTACCGCCTCAACACGTGGATGCTGCGCACCCCCGAGGCGCTGCACCCGGTGTCGGTGCGCACCGTGCTCTACGAGACGACGCTGCTCCTCGAAGACCGCCTCCGCACGCTCGGCCCCGAGAACGAGCAGCGCAAGGCCGGCCTCGACCGCTACCGCGACTCGTACGACGACCCCGAAACCGAAGACGTGATCGAGACGCCGGAGGACCGCGTGCGCTCGGCGCTCGACCAGGGCGTGCTGCGGCGGCTCCTGGACAACCGCTTCAAGGACTTCGTGGAGGAGTACCGCGACAAGGCGACGCGGCAAAAACGGTCGCTGCAGCGCTACTACAGGGACCGGCTCACGGAGTTGGTGCTGCGCGAGACGCTGCGGGCGCTCCAGGCGATGCTCTCGGAATGGGAGCGCTACTTCCAGAACCTCCGCGAGACGCGCAACGCGCTCCTGCGCGAGCGCAACCAGCGCGCCGCCGAGCACGAGCGCGTCGCCGACCCGACCAAGCGCTTCGTCCTCGCCACGCAGGCCGCCAAGGAGGCGCTCTGGGAAGACATCCGGCTGCAGTTCGTCGGCACGATGCTGCCGACCGAAATCGCCCGTGAGATCTACCTCGGCCAGTACCGCCGCTTCGTCGCCGCCCGGCTGGGCGAGCGCATCGAGGTGCAGGCTGCCGCGACGACGGAGGCGCAGTTTCGGCAGGACGTCGTGGCGTGGTGCCGGACCCAACTCGGCAAGGTGGACCGCCTCGACCTCAACGTGATGGAGGCGCTGCGACGGGAAGCCCAATCGATGAAGGACGCGGGCGAGGCGACGACCGAGGACGCCTACATGGGCGATATGATGAAGCGGCTCGACAATCTGGCGCGGCCATTTGTCCCTGAGGCCCCCGGCACGGCGCGCATCAAATTCTGGGGCCTCCACCCGGAGTCGCTCGAATCCTTGCACGAGGACCAGCAGGAAGCCTGGCTCGGCGAAGGGCGCGTGGAAGACCCCGCGTTCTCCCGCCGCGAGGTGGTGCGCTACCAGTCGCTCTACGGCCTCACGGCGCAGGACTTCCCGAAGTTCTCCGCAGGCAACCGCGACGAGGGCCGCGCCGCCGGGGCCTACTTCCGCGCCTACCAGGAGCGCATCCGCAAGCTCACCGGCCAGGCGGCCGTCCGCTCCGTAACGCCGCACCTCGACAAGCGCTGGCACCTCCCGGCCTACCTCCCCGACCTCAACGAGGCGTTCCACGCCCAGGACATGCAGCGCATCGACGCGGCGCTGCTGCGGGGGCTCGCGCACGGGCTGTTCAAGGTCGTCCGCGAAGACGGGCGTGAGGTGTGGGAGTTCTCAGGCACCGCCGGGCCGCAGCTCGTCCGCATCCACGGGGACCCCGTCAAGGGCCTCCTCCCTGCGCTACACGGCGCGCTCCTCTTCAACCCTGCTATCGTGGACCAGGCACTGGAGAAGGCCGACGCCGTGCGTGCCCGCGACCGCCAGCAGGCCCCGCTGACCCAGCCTCAGGCCATCGCGCGTCATGCGTTCTACGACGGCGCGAAGGCCGTCCCCGGCCTCGACGGCACACCGAACCTGCTGGAGGCAGTCCTCTCGTATCCCCAGGCCGACCCGGCCGACGAGCGCCTCCCCGAGCAGAGCGCCGACCTCCTGCGTGACCTCCTGGACGAAATCGCAGGCTACTTCCTCTACGCCTACGGCCCCACGAAATCGAACACGGCGGGCCAGAGCGCGGCCAACCTTATCGAGAAACTGCGCGACGAGGCTCCGACCTACCAGAACGCCGACGAGCGCGCTGCCGTCCGCTCTCGATGGGACAGCGTCCTCAACGCGAAGCTGGAGGCACTCCGGGGATGAGCAGCCAGGATCCCATGACGCGCTTCTTTGGCACGAATCTCTTCGATCACAAAGGGCGCCGCTTCTGAGCTGTGTCATCCTGAGGGAACGTAGTGAGCCGAAGGATCTACGGGGCAGCCCCCAAGTCGAGGACGTACCATCCGGGTAGACATTGATCCCCCGCCTTCGCGAGGGCACGCTCTTCGGATCGCGCTGCCCGCCCAGGATGACACGGTGGGTGAGAGACTCCACTGCCTCCTTCTCACCTCCAACCTCAACCTTCTCACTTCTACCTTCCCATGCACATCGTCAAGTACCTCGTCGTCATCGCGCACATCGCCACGGCGGCGGCGTGGTTTGGGCTGGCGCTGCGGCTGGCGGGGCAGGCGCGGAAGGTCGCGGCGGCCTCCGGTGACGCCCGCGCCACGCTAGCCGAGGACGTTGGGAAATCGGTGAGCCAGGTGGGACTCTTTATCCTGCTCACGTTTGTCTTCGGAACGGCCAACCTGGTGATCGCGGAGATGTGGCCAGG
>JBCCLD010000381.1:0-4456 GCA_039027055.1 Bacteroidota bacterium | reverse complement strand
GGCTGTTTGATCGATTCCGACCTGGACACGCGTACAGGGTTGCCCCTCACAAGCACGGTGTCACTCCTCACCACCCGCGATGCCGCCCTGCTGCTGGGCGTCCACGAGTCGTCCGTCAAGCGCTGGTGCGCCGACGGCGACCTCCTCTGCGTGTTCACTCCAGGGGGCCATCGGCGCCTCCACGTTCCCGATCTGAGCGCGTTCGCGGACGTGCGCGCCCTCAACTTCGCGCTGCGCCCGTTCGGGCCTGCCGCCGAGCATGTGTGGGACGGCTACCGCCAGGCCCGCCGCGGCGACTTTCGCCCGCTCTCTACGGTGCTCTACGACCTGCTCGGCCACGGGCGTACCGCCCTCGTCACCGACCTCTTCGCCTTCCTGGGCGCCCGCAGCTTCGCGCTCCCGACCCTCCTCGACCGCGTGCTCGCCCCAACCATGCGACGCATCGGGCAGGCCTACGCCAAGGGGCGCCTCTCTATCGGTGACGAGCACTTCCGAACGCACCTCGTCCGCGATGCACTCGTGACGATGCACCTCGACGTGCAGGCGGGGCGCCCCGACGCCCAACGCCCTCACGCCGGAGTCCCAGCGCGGCCGGTTGCTGTGGTCGGGTGTGCCCGGAGCGAGGCCCACGAGCTCGGCGCCCTGATGGTCCGCCTGCTGCTGGAGGACCAGGGCTGGCACGTCGTCTATCTCGGGCTGAACGTCCCCACCGAAGAGTTCGCCCGCCAGCAGCGGCAGCACCGTGCACACCTCGTCTGCATCTCGATGATGCCACCCACCGGCACGCCCGAGGCCCACGTCATCGCCGATGTGCTGGGCCGCCTCTACGACGGCGCTCACCCCTACCACCTCGTCTTCGGGGGCGCAGCCGTCCATACGTCTGTCCGGACCCGCGCACGCGGTGCGCCGCACCTCGACATCCAGGTGTTCAACGCCATGACCGCCTTCGCAGAGTGGGTCGGCGCGCTCGACGACCTGCCGGTTCGCCCGCGCCCGTAGCGGCACGCAGGCCCCAGGTGCGGGCACGCCCCGCTTGAAGACGCAGCGAAGCAGCGAGACCGCTAGGACCCGCTAAGGCGCGAGCGTTCGGACAGTTGGGGGATTCTCCCGGGCTGTATTACGGGGTTAAGCTAGCGTAAAGCTCCTGCCTACTGGCTTTGCCAATTCCAGCGGGCGGCGTACATTTTTGCACCTCTCTCCGCCATCTCTTTAGGTCTGCATGGCCGCCACCGCTATGCCTAGAGCCTGCCTGGCTCAGGTCCTGCTTCCGGTTCTTTCTCTCCTGCTCGTCCTCGCGGGCACCACCGACCGTGCGGCTGCACAGCCGTTCGAAGAACGCGTCGTGGACATCGGCAACGTGGGGCTGACGGTGACCAATGCCGGCTACGTCGGCCGCAACAACGTGCGCAACAGCCCGTCGGGCAACCCGTCGTTCGAGTACCCGCTTGACTCAGGCGTGGAGCACCTCTTCGAGGCCGGGCTGTGGGTCGGCGCGGTGCGGAGCGACGGGACCGTCTCGGTGCGCACCGGCTCCATCACCACTACCGGCGGCTACTCTCCGGGCGCCGGCGGCTTCGAGTTCGTCCAGTCGGAGCCCTTCCAGGAGCGCTCCACGCTCATCAGCTCGCCGTCGTTCTCGCCACTCGCGGTCAGCCAGCAGGACTTCATCACGGCCTACGCCGACACCTTCGCCGTGCTGCCGGGCACCTCCACGCCCGCGCCCGACCCGCAGGGCCGCCTCGGACTCGCCGTGACGCAGCGCTCCTACGCCTACAGCTTTCCCTTCGCGGAGGCCTTTGTGGTGATGGAGTTCGAGATCGAAAACGTCTCCAGCGAGCCGCTCGACTCGGTCTACGTCGGCATCTGGGAGGACATGGTCGTCCGCAACGTGTTCACCACGCAGGAGGGCGGCGGCGACTTCTTCAACAAGAACGGCCGCGGCGTGCTCGGCTTCCCGACCCTCGGCGAGGACGGCTCGATCTCCTACGCCCCAAGCGATACGCTCTTCCTCTCCTACGCCTACAACCTCGGCGGCGACGAGGAGAGCCTCAACACGTACGGCTCGATCAGCTTCCTGGGAGCCGACTGGACCGATGCCTCCGGCGCAGAGCGCTTCTTCCACCCGTTCGTTGCCGACGAGTATGAGGCCGAGGGCCTCTCGACGCCGCTCGTCCACAACCGCTACTGGAAGTTCAACGACGCCAACGACGTCCTCAACCGCCCCGGCACCGACGACGAGCGCTACTTCCGGATGGCCGTACCGCTTCCCCTCGACCAGCCCATCCCCGGCCAGGAGGGCCAGGGCACGCTGGAGGCGCGCCTCGGCGCGGACGGCCTCGTGTCGGAGGGCAACTGGATCGGCCTCTACAGCATCGGCCCGTTCCCGCGCCTGGCGCCGGGCGAGACCATCACGGCCACGTTCGCGTGGGTGGCCGCGCTCAAGCCCGACCGCTTCCAGGACCTCACCGGCCGCCGCACCGACACCGACGAGACGCGCCGCCTGCTGCGCACCAACGCCTTCTTCGCCCAGCGGACCTACGCCGGCGAGGACGCCAACTACAACGGCCGCCTCGACGCCGGCGAGGACCTCAACGGCAACGACACGCTCGACCGCTACCTCATCCCCGAGCCGCCGCCTGGCCCCAACGTCCGCGTGGAGGTCGAGTCCGGCAAGGTGATCCTCTACTGGGACGACTTCGCCGAGAACGCCATCGACCCGGTGAGCGGCCGCGCCGACTTCGAGGGGTACCGCATCTACCGCTCCGACCCCGGTGACGACGAGGCCGGCAACATCCTCGGCGAGGCCGGGCTGATCGCGCAGTACGACGCCGCCGACAACCGCGTCGGCTTCAACAACGGCTTCGCCGACGTGCGCCTCTCCTCGCCCCTCACCTTCCCCGGCGACGACAACGTCTACACGTACCGCTTCGAGGCCGACGGGCTGCTCAATGGCTGGCAATACGCCTTCGCTGTGACCGCCTTCGACCAGGGCGACCCGGACGTGGGGCTGGACCCGCTGGAATCGAGCCGGACGCTCGGCGCGGTGCGTGCCTTCCCGGGCACGGCCCCCGTCACCGACCGTGGCGCGGAGGGCCTCCCCAACGGCGGCGCGGTGGGCGTCTACCCCAACCCGTTCCGCCTCGAAGCGGCCTGGGACGGCGGCCAGGCGACGCTCCGCAAGCTCTACTTCTACAACCTGCCCCCACGCTGCTCCATCCGCATCTACACGCTCGCCGGCGAGATCGTCGCCGAGCTCGACCACGACGCGGCGACCTACCGGGGCGACATCCGGTGGTACGACGCCTTCAGCGCCGACAACCGCGTCGTCGCAGGTGGCGAGCATGCCTGGGACGTCCTCTCCGAAAACAACCTCCGTCTCGCCTCGGGCCTCTACTTCTTCACCGTCCGGGACGAAGACTCCGGCGACGTCCAGACGGGCAAGTTTGTAATTATCCGATAGTGCGGCCGTGGGGCTGTGCGGCGGTGATGCAGTGCCGCCCGCGACTCCCCTCACGGCCACACGGCCACACCGCAACACTGCAACACTCACACCTCAACCATGCGACTTCTTGCTACGCTTGCGCTCGCGTTCGTGCTTAGCGTGCCTACGGCTTCGGCCCAACAGGTCTGCTCGGGTACCGAAGGCACCGACTTCCAGCGCGTTACCCTCCGCGATGTCAACGCTCTCTCCGACGGCAACCTCGCCGAGCTCAACGCGGGCGGCGCTAGCCTCACCGCCACCCGCATCCAGGAGCTGCTCGCGAACGACCTCGTCAACGAGACGATCGAGTTCACGGCCGTCGTCCTGAGCGACCCCAAGCTCTCGGGCCTCGCCAGCACCAACGACGCCGGCATCCCGAACCGCGTGCACTACTTCGTGCGCGACGTCACCGCCTTCACGGACGGCCCGCTCGGCTTCGGGGCCCAGATCGTCGACAACACCGGCTCGGGCCTCTCGGCGCAGTTCTTCGTCGGTGACATCGTGACCATCTGCGGCGTCGTGGCTCCGTTCCTGGGCACCGGCGGCTACTCGATGCAGATCAACCCGGTCGACGGCAACGCCATCCAGCTTACCGACGACGACCAGATCCCGCTCGGCGACCCCCGCATCGCGCCGCTCGGCGTGAGCCTCGGCGACCTCCACACCGCCGTCCCAGGCGCACCGGCCGGTGCCGAGACGCAGATCAACTGGAATAACTACACCAACTACGTGGGCGGCTACGTCCGTCTCAAAGGCGTCGAGATCGTACAGGGCGTCCCGGACGCCAACCGCCCCGACGTGCTCTTCGCCGGCGCGGGCGGCGAGGCTCCGTTTATCAACCAGTACGACGTCTCGGTGTGCTACCGCAACGACCGCCAGGCCGACTACTTCCCCGGCGGCGACGCCCCCGACTGCGTGGACGACGGCCCGTTCAACGTCCCGGCGGTCGGCTTCGCCAACCTGCAGGGCTTCCTG
>JBCCLD010000380.1:0-4464 GCA_039027055.1 Bacteroidota bacterium | reverse complement strand
GCCACGGCCAGGCGCTCGGCCTGCCAGTCCTGTACGAGGTCGGCCATAGAGCACGCATCCAACTGCGCAGCCACCAGCGTGAGGGCCAGCGGGATGCCTTCGAGGTCGGGCAGCAAGCTGTCGCGGAGGGTGGGATAGTCCGACTTCGCCGTCACGCCGGGCTGCGCCTCTTCTGCGAGCGTGTCGAAGAGGTCCGTGGCCTGTGTGGTGTCCAGTTCGCTCAGTTCCCACGCATGGCCCACGTCCAGGACGCGGCGGCTCGTGAGGAGGAAGCGGGCCGCCTTCGCATGCTGCGTGAGCGTGTGGAGCCACGTTGCGGTCGTGGTGCCCTCGCCTTCCTTTGGGTCGTCGAGCGCCTGCTCCACGTCGTCGAGGACGTAGAGCCGGTCCGTGTCGAGTTGCGCAGCTAGCCGCTCCGTGGTCGGGGCTGCCGTGAGGTTCCAATCGCCGACCACCTTCGATTCCAACTCGGTGCGGTCCGTGGCGGTGTTGAGGTCGGTGTACCACACTTCCCCGTCGTGCTGCATCGCCTGGCCGAGCGCTCGCGCCACCTCAGTCTTGCCGATGCCGCCCATGCCCGTCAGGTTCACCACGCGATGCTCGGCGAGGAGGGTGCGGAGCGTATCCACGGCGGCCTGGCGGCCCAGAAACACATCGACCACGTCGGGGACCGCCTTCGCCGCAGGAGCCGACGGGATCGCGGCGAGAGCGTCGCGCAGGAGGTCACGCGTTTGTTTGCCGTCCTCGCGTACCGCTGCCCGGGTCTGCGCTCCGTCGTCCTGCACCGCGTCGCGCGTCGTGTCGCCCTCCTCACGCACCACCGCGTCGAGCGCGTCGAAGCGAGCAAGTAGCGTCGCCGTTTGTGCGCGGAGGTGGTCGTCGAGGTCGTCGAAGCGCAGGAGAACCTCGCCGAGCGTTTCACGCTGATCGGTGGCGAGGTCGTCCAGCACGCCGTCGAGGGCCGCGAGGTGCGCCTGCGTATCGGTGAGCGCCTGCGTGTAGGCTTCCGCGTCGCCGGACTCCGGCTGGTTCGGCTGGCGCTTGGTGCGCCGGAGCGTCTCGCCGAGGAGGAGCAGATTGAGCTTGGCAAACGCCTTGCGCCCGAGCTTGGTGTCGTGCGTGACGGTATCTGTGACAGCCTGCGCAAACCCTGCGTGCAGCGCCTCGGCGGCGCGAGCGCGGGTGTTGCGGGTGATGTCCTGCTGCGTCCCGAGGTCCAGCTTGCCGATGAGCCAGTCGAGGTAGACGCGCCAGCTTTCCAGCGTGGCGATCTCGTCGGGCTTGGGAGGCGTGCCCCCAAAGAGGTCGAGGAACACCTGCTCGTTGAAGAAGCCCTCGACGTTTTCCGGCTCGGCTTCCGCAGGGTCGTTGCCTGACTGCTTAGCGGCCGCCTCCGCCCGCTTCCACGCCGCTTCGACGCGCGTCTTCGCCTCCTCTGCCGCGGCTCGGAGCGCCCGCTTCTGCGCCCAGGGCAAGTCCGCTGCCACCCCGTAGAGCACGTTCGCCACCGACGCACCGAGCACACGCTGGAGGTCGTGGTTGAGCAGGACCGTCCGGTAGTCGTCCGTGCTCCCGAAGCCCTCAAACGCCTTGTCGATGACCTTTCCGCTACCGAGGTCGAGCGCCTTCCCGACCAGCGTCGCGCCGAACAGGACGCCCGCTCCGGCGTCGGCGGCAAAGCAGGTGGAGGCCGATGCCGCGATGGTGCCCAAGCCACCTATGGCGTAGGCGACGCGGCGTTGAAACGAGAGGTCGGACACAGGCGCAGGGGGTGAGCGTCGCGCGGACGTACGGGCGAGCGTTTGGGGCTTGCAGCCCTCAGCCTCTGAGACGTTCCCAACACCTCCCGCTACGCGCTCGCAGCCAGACGAACGCACTGCCCTGGCTATCGCCGCGGTGCAGGTGCTTGCCGGCGTCTATCGTGGCGCAGCGATTCTCGCGCCCGTCGCCTCGATGGAGGATGAGCGGCTGCCTGTCGTCTCGTTCAGCCCGGAATGGGTGCAGACCGGCGTGTCTCTGCGGAAACTGGCACAGCGTGTGGACGTGTCCTGAACATCATATTGTGCTCGTCAACTCGGATCGTCATGAACCCGTCCGCTTCGTTTCTGCTGCTTCTGACCCTATGCCTGGCGCTCGGCTGCGACCAGGCCGTCGAGCCACCTGAGCCGCTCACACCGCCGCCCGGCACAGCGCAGGCGATCCCGCTCGTGGACGCCTCCGCCCACGACCCGTCTCACATTCGCGCGATCGCGCCGGGCGTCTACAGCCTCTTCGCCTCCTCCAACCCGGACTTCGGCGGGCGGCTTCGCCAGTTCATCCTCGACACGAACGAGCCGGAGCCAGCGTGGGCGCTCGTGGAGCACTGGCCGACGCTTACACCGCGCGCCGACATGGCGTGGCACGTCGCCTGGATGGAGGCGTATGGCTACGACGCCGCCACGCAAATCGAGCACACCGAGTTGGCGGCTGTCGCACCGACACTCTACGACGCGAGCACGGTCTACTTCCACCTCTACAACCCGCCTGGTCGAGCGTGGGCCGCTGCCCAGGGCGAGGAGCCCGCGATGTTCGCCGCGCTCTACCGTGCCACGGCGGCAGGCACCTACCCTACCCAGACCTGGGCGATGGACCCCGTACCGGTCTACTACTCGGATGACACCACGTGGGCACGAGGCGGTCCGCGCGCCGTCGATGCGCAGGTCTGGGACGGCACTGAAGGCCAGCGCTACCTCACCTTCGGCTCGTGGGACCCCGCGCAGCAGCACGTCATTGCCATAGCCGACTTAGACGCAGCGACGGGCCGCATCGTGGGCTTCGATGCGGACACGCCGGGCTACTACCCCGAAGGCGGGCATCCGTCCATCCACCCCATCGCCACGTTCGGCGAGGGCGCGTACAGCTTCCACCGCGACGGCTTCTACTACCTCTTCCTCAACCTCGGCGGGTGTTGCAGCGGCCTCGACAGCACCTACGAGATTGTTGTCGGTCGCTCTCGTTCGGTGTTCGGCCCCTACCTGGACGACCGAGGCCGCAGCTTTATGGACCGCTACGAAAACCGCGACTGCCCCAACACTGAGATCTTCCCGGGCACATCTGTGCTTGCTGGGCTACGCGGGCAGACGCGCTTCATCGGGCCTGGCCACACGGGGCTGTTCCAGCCAGACGACGACACGCTGTGCCTCTCGTTCCACTTCTATGATGGCGAGGACGACGGACGACCGAAGGCCGCCACCCGCCCGCTCGCATTCGACGCCGAGAACTGGCCCTACGTTGTCGCCGACGCACCGTGCACGCTTGGCCGGTAGCGGGAAGTCACAGCCATACGACTACCTTGCCCTGACTCTGGCCGCTGTGCAGGTGCTCGACCGCGTCCGGCACGGCCTCCAACCCGTCGAAGCGCACGGGGTCGATGGCGACCTGGAATTCGCCCGACTGGACGAGCCCGAAGAGCCGCTCCATGTGCGGGCGGAAGAGGCGCGGGAAGTGCGGGAGGAAGAAGCCGCGCACCGACGCCGACTTGGCGAGCAGGCGGTGGTAGACGCGCACGTCGGTCACGCGCTCGGGGCCGTCCACGTACTCGCCGATGAAGCCGATCGCGATCAGCCGCCCGTGCACGGCGAGCGCCCGCAGCGCCGTGTCGAACATGCGCCCGCCGACGCTCTCGTAGACCACGTCGAGGCCCTTCGGCGCTTCTTTTTTGAGGACGGCCTTCAGGTTCTCGGTTTTGTAGGGGATCGGCCGGTCGCAGCCGAGCGAACGTAGGAGGTCGGCCTTGGCGTCGGTGCTGCACGTGCCGAGGACGCGGCAGCCGGCGCGCTTGGCGAGTTGGACGGCGTACTGCCCCGTGCCCCCCGCCGCCGCGGTGACGAGGACCGTCTCGCCTGCCTTCAGGTCGCCCTGCGTCTCCAGCGCGATGCTCGCCGTGAGGCCACTCACCAGGATCGAGAGCACCTCGGGCGTCGCGGCCGGGACGGGGATCGCCAGCTTCGCCTTCACGACTTGGTGCGTGCGGAACCCGCCGCCGAGCAGCGAGGTCGCCGCGAAGTCGCCCACCGCGAGGTGCTCGACGCCCTCGCCGACCGCGACGACCTCGCCTGCGGCTTCGAAGCCCAGGTCTACGGGCGGCTCCGCGCCGGGCGTATAGCGGCCCGCCGCCACGTTGACGTCGCTCGCGTTGATGCCCGCGACGATGTTGCGGATCAGCACCTCGCCGGGCCCGGGCGTGGGAAGGGGTTCTTCGACGAGCGCGGCGGCCTCGCGGAACTGAGGCGTGAGCGTGGTGGCGACGAGTTTGCGGAGGGTCGGCATCGGAGGCGTTGGTAAGGGTCGTGGACGGTGCGTGCTCTATCCGGCGGCGCGTATCGTAGGGCAAAGGCCCGGTTCAAGATCGCGCCGTTGCTCGCCGTTCGTCCCTGGGTGCCTCTCCGCGTCCCGCGATGCTCAACGAATCTCGCCTCTCGCTCG
>JBCCLD010000379.1:0-4482 GCA_039027055.1 Bacteroidota bacterium | reverse complement strand
TGGACATTGATCGGGTCAGGTGCTCACGAGACGCCGTTTGCGTCTCCGAAAGGCGCACGAGGAGCGCGATCCCGTAGGATCGAGTGACGAGTGGAACCCCCCTTCTGTAGAGGTGGGCGGAGGCCGAACGGAGGCCGTGAGTACCGATCAGACCGATTGTCCACACGCCCTAGACTTCGGGAGCAGGATGCAGCTCCGCGAGCAGGTCCCAGCCGAACTCCAGCAGCGGCAGCGAGGCCGTCGCGAAGTCGAGCACCGTGCTGGTGAAGGCAGGCGTCTGCACCTCCGCGTCCGCGATATCGTGCGTCACGATGGCGCCCTTCCACTTGAGGTACGCGGCCACGTCCGAGTCTGCGTAGTCGTTGTAGCCGCGTGGCATGCGCTTGAGCGACTCGCGCGTCTGGAGCGTCAGCCCGGCGTCTTCGATGCGCTCAACGACCGTAAGGAACGACGCCGGGTCGTGCGCGAGGCGGTCGCGCCAGGTGCGGAGCAGGTCGCGCTCGGGGGCCCAGTAGCCCGCCGCCAGGAAGCTTGCGCCTGGCTGCACGTGGATGTAGACACCGCCCTCGTCCTTCTTGCTGCCTGAGCGAGAGAGCACGGCCGAGACATGCGTCTTGTACGGGTCCTTGTTCTTCGAGAAGCGCGTGTCGCGGTAGATGCGGAAGAGCGATTTCTTGGCGTCGCCGCCGAGCGGGAGGCTGCGTTCCGCCGCCCGGCGCGTGCAGTCGGCCACGAGGCAGCGGAGCGGCCACTGGCACTCGTCGGTGAAGGCCTGCTTGCGGGGCTTGAACCAGTCGCGGTCGTTGTGCGCGGCGAGGTCGCGGAGGAACTGGAGGCCTTCGTCGCGAAAGCCGGGGAAGGGCGGGAGGTCGTGCATGAGGACAGGAGACGGAGAGACGGGGAAGCGGAGAAGTAGAGGGAGGTCGAAGAATAGCGAGTGGTTGTGACGACGATGTGACGCAGGCCGTGTCGCGTGTTGGGAACGCCTTCCGGTGATGCCGAGCCTAGCGGTTTAGGCCGGGCGGATTCTGAACCACGGACGCACCGAATCACCGACCCACCGAACTAATGACGCTAGGTTGTGGCGAGGGCGTGCCACGCAGCGTAGGCCATGAAGCCGGGGCCGAGGCGTAGCGCCTCCTCGTCGATGTCGAAGCGCGGGGTGTGGAGGCCGTGCGTGATGCCGCGCGCCTCGTTGCGCGTGCCGAGGCGGTAGAACGAGCCGGGGATGTGCTGCAGGTACCACGCGAAGTCCTCCGAGGCGAACCAGCGGTCGAGGTCGACGACCTGCTCCTCGCCGACGTAGTCCACGGCGGCCTCGCGGAGCGTCGCCGTGAGCGCCGGGTCGTTGGAGAGGGCCGGGTAGCCGACGAGGATCTCGACCGCGCACGTGGCGCCGAGTGCCTGTGCCGTGTGTGTCGCGACCCGCTCGATCAGTTCGTGCGCGCGGAAGCGCCAGGCCTCGTCCATCGCGCGGAACGTGCCCGCGATGTGGACGATCTCCGGGAGCACGTTCGTCGCGCCGTCGGCGATTACCTTGCCGAACGAGAGCACGCTCGGGCTGTCGGGCGGGCAGTGGCGGCTGATGACCGACTGCAGCGCCGTGAGGATATGTGCTTGCACGAGCACCACGTCGGCGCTGAGGCGGTGCGGGGCGGCGGCGTGGCCGCCCTCGGCGGTAATGGTGAGGTAGATCTCGTCAGCGCTCGCCATGTAGTCGCCCGCGCGGACGCCGATGGTGCCCACGGGCAGATCGGGTGCGACGTGTTGGCCGAGGATGCGCGTCGGCACGGGGCCCTTGTGCTGCGTCATGGTGCCGAGCGCACCTGCCTCAACCATGACCTTGGCACCACCGGGGAGCTTCTCCTCGCTCGGCTGGAAGAGGAAGCGCACGGTACCGGGCAGCTCGTCGCGAATCTCGCTGAGTAGGCGCGCGGCCCCGAGCAGGGAGGCCGTGTGGGCGTCGTGCCCGCAGGCGTGCATCACGCCGGGCACCTGCGAGGCGAAGGCGAGGCTGGTCGCCTCCTGGATCGGCAGCGCGTCCATGTCGGCGCGCAGCGCGAGCGTAGGGCCGGGCTGCGCACCCGTGAGCGTGGCGACGACGCCGGTTTTCGCCACGCCTGGCGTGACGGTGAGGCCCATGTCGGTGAGCTCCTGCGCGACGAGCCGGGCTGTCTCGTGCTCGTCGAAGGCGAGTTCAGGACGGAGATGCAAGGTCCGGCGCAGGCGTACAGTCTGCTCGAATGTTGCATCGGCGAGTGCTTTGAGGCGGGCAATCATGGCGGAGGTCGGGGCGGAACGCACGTTGGCGGAGGATAGAGGCTCCCTCAAGCTACTGCTCTCTCACGCCTACTCACCGTGTCCCACCACCCCTTCCCGCTGTTTCCTTTCTTCGTACGGTTGTTCATCTGCACCGTGCTCTTCCTGGCCCTGACCGTCTTCGCGCCGCTGTTGGCGCAGTCAGGCTCGCTCGAACTCCGCGCGCCCGACGGCACGGCCCTCACCATCGACCGGGACGACTTCGGCGTGCCGAGCGTCACCGCCCGCTCCGAGGCTGGTGTCTTCTTCGGGCAGGGCTTCGCCGTGGCGCAGGATCGCCTTGTGCAGATGACCGACCTGATGTACGTGGCGACCGGCACCTACGCCGCGGCATACGGGCCGGGTGACGACGCCGACGGCAACGGCGTTGGTGACTACGTCGACGCCGACCGCTGGGTGCGCGAGATGTTCTACACCCCCGCCGAGCGCGCCGCGCAGTTCGAGGCGTTGTCGCCTTCGATCCGAACGATGGTCACGGCCTACCGCGACGGCATCAACGCCTACATCGACTCGACGATGGCAAACCCTGCCGTCTATCGCCCCGAGGGCTTCGCCGACACGAAGCCCTGGGACGCGGACAAGGTGCTCGCCGTCACGCAGTACGTGATGCGCCAGTTTGGCCAACTCGGCGGCGACGAGCTTGCCCGGCAGGCCGAGTTGGACGAGTTCGGCCCTGCGTGGTTTGCCGCCAACCGCCCGATCAACGACCCGACCGCTCCGACCACGATCCTGGCACCGCCGGCCCTGGTCACGACCGCGCGGAGCGTGGTGACGTCTCGCTGGGCTGACCTCGACGCGGCGGCGGCCCTGCAGCGCCTCCACCTGGGTCGGAGTGCGCTCGACCGAGTCCGCGCCCGGGCCGGACTGGCTCCCAAGTTTGGATCGTTCGCCGTGGCCGCCAACGGGGCGGCGACCGCCGACGGCAGCGCGATGCTGCTCGGGGCCCCACAGATGGGCGCGCCGAGCGAGGACGCGCCCAACCCCGCCGTCGAGATGGAGCTCAACGCGCCGGGCTACCACGCCACCGGTATGACCTTGCCTGGGATCCCCGGCGTCATCATCGGCCGTGCGGCCGACCACGCCTGGACGCTCACCACGGGCAACACCGACAACACCGACACCTTCCTCGTCCCTGTGCAGGGCAACCGGTACCGCTTCGACAGCGCGCTGCGCCCGTTCGAGCGCCTCGCCAGCGACATCGCCGTGGCGGGGGCCGCCTCCGTGCGCGTCGACGTCGTGCGCACGGTGCACGGGCCGGTCTACGGCGTCGTGGAAGACAAAGACGGGACGTATGCGGCGGCGTGGCGGATGACCTTCTGGGAGCGTGAAGTTGAGGCGCTCACGGCGTTCTACGGCATGGTCCGCGCCGAGAACCTCCGCGCCTTCGAGGCGGCCGTCGAGCGCATGCCGATGTCGTTCAACGTGGTCTACGCCAACCGCGCCGGGCAGATCGCCTACTGGCACGCGGGGGCGTACCCGGACCGCGCGCCGACCGTTGACCCACGCCTCCCCGCGCTGGGCGATGGCACCGAGGAATGGGCTGGTCTCGTCCGGTTCGAGGACCAGCCTCAGGTGGTGGATCCGGCCCAGGGCACGCTCGTCAACTGGAACAACAAGCCTCGCGTGGATTGGGACCACGGCGACCACCTCCCCTGGACGTCGACGCCCTCCAACGGCTTCGTGCGCACCTACGACGGTGTGGCGTTCCTCGACGCCGATGTGCAGCACCGCCTCCCGCTCTCGTTCGACGGCCTGCGCGGTGTCTACCGCTTCATCGCCACGAACGGCACGTACCCAGAGTACCCCGGCACCTACCAGCAGGTCATCCAGTTCGGCGCTGCGCTGAACGCCGACCGCGCCGAGAACTTGCTCCCGCCAGGCCAAAGCGACTTTGTGAGCGAGGCGGGCGCCCCCATCGTGCACCAGGACGACCAGTGGCCGCTCTTCCTCAGCGCCTACAGCACCGGGGCGATCCGGCTCAAGCCGATGCAGTTTGCTACGCCCGTGGACACCGCAGGCGAGGGGGCGACGCGTCCCTCCACGGGCATGCTCGACGCCGCGTATCCAAACCCCGTCCGGTCCGGAGCACGCCTCCACGTGCCGTTGCGTGTGACGGCCGGTGCCGACCTCGACCTCGCGGTCTACGACACGCTCGGCCGCCGC
>JBCCLD010000378.1:0-4497 GCA_039027055.1 Bacteroidota bacterium | reverse complement strand
GCGTCGTCCTCTACGCGGGCACGCTGGGCCGCGCCAACGCCATCCCCGAGACGCTCGCCGCGCTCGCCCACCTCGCCCACCGCGACGACCTCGTGTTCTGCTTCATGGGCAGTGGCTTCCACGCGGAGGCGATCCGGCAGCAGGCCGCAGGGCAGTCGAACCTCCGGCTGCTGCCGCCCGAGGCCCGGCACCGCGCGCTCGCCTACTTCAAGCTCGCCGACCTCACGCTCGTCCCCTTCCTCGACCTGCCCGTGCTCGGCACGAACGCGCCCGCGAAGCTCTTCGACAGCCTCGCGGCCGGGACGCCCGTCATCGTCACGAACGCAGGCTGGACGAAGCGCCTCGTGGAGACGGAGCGCTGCGGCTGGCACGTCCCCCTTGCCGATCCCGTCGCGTTCGCCGCACGCCTCGAAGCGCTGCTCGACGGCCACGCCGCCCTCCTCGACGCGGGGCAGCGCGGCGAAGCCTACGCCCGCACGCACTTCGACCGCCGCGCGCTCGCCAGCAACATGGTCACGCTGTTTGACGAGGTCATCCGCGAAGCCAGGTGACGGCGCTGACTAGCGCCCCACCACGGCGATGCGCTGCGTCGCGGTGCCGCTCGGCGTGACGAGGCGCACGAGGTAGACGCCGCTCGCGAGCCCGCTGCTCGGCGTCCACGCGACGGTATGGTCACCTACCGACCGGGCTCCGTCGGCCAGCACGGCGACGTGCCGCCCGAGGGCGTCGTAGACCTGCACCGCAACTGGCCCCGCCTCGGCGAGCGAAAACGACACCGTGGCGCGGTCGACCAGCGGATTCGGATAGACGGGATCGAGGTGCACCGCACGCGGGACGGCGCGGTCGTCCTCCCGCGCCACGACGAGCGGCTCAGCAGAGCGGTACACGCCTGCGCCTCGGGTCCCAATGAAGGCCATGCCCTCGTCGTCGAAGGCGATGGCGGACTCGCCCATGTTGCCCACCACCGCGGCCCATGGCCGCTCAGGCACCTCCCAGGTGTCTCCCTGGTCACGCGACACGTAGAACTGACCCCGCGCACCCACACCGACGAGCGTGCCACGTGCGCTCAGAATGATGTACGACGACTGGTACGGCGGCGCGTAGTCCAGCACGGTCTCCCACGTGTCCCCGCCGTCGCGGGAGCGGCGGACGACCTCGTCATTGGCGGCGAAGAGGGCCGACTCCGACGCCGCAACCGCGTACACCGGCTCGGCGAGCACCGCGGTCCAGGTGCCGTCGTCAGCCTGACGATAGAGTTGCGGGGCTACACTCGTGACGACGTAGCGGCGTCCGTCTGCCGCGAGGGCAAGGTCGCGCACCCGTTCCTCTTCAAAACCGACGAGGGTGTACGTCTCGCCCCGGTCTTCGGAAACGTACACGCCATCTCCAGCAGCGACGAAGAGGTGGCCCTCCGGCGTGGCTTTCAGGTTTGTGATCGAACCCGGCGGATCGAGTTGGACAACGCCTTCTCTGTCAAGCCGGTAGGCGACACCGCTTGTCGTGGCGTAGGCCGTTCCGTCGGGTGCCACTTCGATAGCCTGACCGAACCCAGGTCCTTCGGTCAGGCGCGTCCACGTAGCTCCTCCATCCTTGCGCGCGTACTCGAAGAGCGTAGACCGCTGCTGATCATCTACGATGCCGCCCGTTACCCAGGCGAGCGCGCGGCGTGCTCCTGCACCGAGACGGCTCACGTTTGTGAACGGGGCCACCGGGTAGGCTCGCACCCCATCGGCATTCCAGGCAAGGACCCCATCGGCGGTGGCTGCATACCCCTCGACGAACGCGCCTGCCTGACGACGCACGGCCACATCGGCGACCGGAATAGGGCCAAGATCAACGCCCGGCCGTACTTCGCGTGTCCACCCCTCCTCTGTTTCACGAAACAGCCCGGCCTCGGTCCAAAGCAGGCCGTCCTCTGGCTCGTACGGCATCCGCGCGCCCAGGTAGCCACCAGGGTAGTAATACGGCTGGAAGACCGGCATCGGCTTGGCGGTCCAATCGGCGCTCCCGGGCTCGTTGCGGAGCACCACGGATTCCTCACGCCCCTCGATTTGTCCGACGCCGTAGAGCACGTCCCCGCCGAATCGGACCATGACGGGGACGGCAGGCGGTGTGGATGCGTAGCGCTGCCACGTAGCACCGTTGTCCGCCGAGCGGTAGACGATGGTGACCTCGCCGTCGTTGATCGTCGCCATGACCGCTACGGCTCCGTCTTGGTTGGCCGCCAGGGTGTAGGGGCGCTCGCCTTCGCCGAGCACGAGCGTCTCGACGGGCGCCCACGTGCGCCCATCGTCGGCGGAGCGTTGCAAGAGCTTGGTATTGTCTAACCCAAACCACGCCTGCGGTGCCCCAGCCGCGATCTCTCGCAGTGCGAAGTAGGGTCCACCGTTGTCCTCGATGAGTTCCCACGTCACTCCCTCATCGAATGATCGTGAGAATGCGTTGCTGGGGCACTCACACTCGCAAGCACAGATAGCCGGGGTCACTCCATAGACCGTCGCGCCGTTCGACACAAACGTCTGGACTTCGTAGAGCTCTGCCGGAATGAGCTGCGATCCGGCGAACACGCCCCACTCGTAGGCACCGACGAGCGTGCCCTCGCTGGAACCGGGAGCATCCACCCACTCGACAAGGTAGACGCTGCCGGATCGTGGCCCGACGGGGTCGTCCCAGACAATCGGTTGGGCCTGGCTGACCGAGCCAAAGAGACTGAGCGCGACGAGGGCGGAGAGCAGCCGGAGCGTAGGCATGGGACCGAGCGAAGAGCGAACAGGCACGTCGCCTAATCTAGGCGCACCTCCCCGCAATTCCTAGCGGCCCAACATCTTGCAACCACCAGGTCAACCGGCCGTGACGGGAGCGGGGTCGAGCTTGGCGGGGTCGCGGCGGCGGGTGAACACGAACAGGCCGATCACACCGAGCACAAACAGCGCCATCGCGATGAGCTGCGACTGCGAGAAGATCCCCGCGTTGACCGGGTTGATGCGGATGAACTCGATCAGGAAGCGCTCGGCCCCGTTGAAGACGAGGTAGAGCGAGAAGAGCCAGCCTGCCTTGAACGGGTGCGTGCGGAGCACCCAGAGCACGCCGAACAGCACCGCGCACATCGCAAACTCGTAGAGCATCGTCGGATAGACGCCGTCCGCGCCCTCGACGCAAGTCGCGCCGCGTTCCTCGACGAACGCCTTCACGTCCACGCCGAGGTAGTTGTTGGGAAACGTCTCGCTCCAGAGCCAGTCGGGGATCCAGCCGGGCTTGTCTTCGAGGCGCGAGCACGTGCCCCAGTCGCCGTCGCCGGCGAGGTAGCAGCCGATGCGCCCGATGCCGTAGGCGAGGATGAGGCCTGGCGCTGCCGCGTCGGCCCACTGGAAGAACGGCTGCCCCTTGCGGCGGAGGTAGTAGCCCATGCCGAGCGTCGCGCAGATGAGCCCGCCGTAGAACGTCAGCCCCGACGAGCTAAAGAGCATCCCGACGGGGTCCAGCACGAAGGTGTCCCAGTAATCGATGATGTGGAACAGCTTCGACCCGGCGATGCCGAACACCGCGGCCATGATCATCAGGATCCAGACCAACGTGGCGGGGGTCACCTCGCGGGTGACCGTGCGGCCCTTCTTGTTCTTCTCGGAGATCGTCGTCGCAGGGAGCCGCCCGACAGCGTAGAGCCGGTCCACCTCGCGCCGCGTCAGTTCAGTCGCTACGAGGATCGCCACGGCGACCATCAGCCCGAACGAGTAGAGGGAGATCGGAAGCTCGAACCCGAAGAGGTCCTGCGTGAGGTCGCTGATGCGGGGATACATGGGGAAGGCAAAAAGATGAAGGGAGAAGGCAGAAAGGGAGGCACGTCGAGCCTCTCCGCATTCACCGAACTACCGGATCACAGCAGAACCGGAAGCGGTCAGCGAGAAGGTAGCGCACCACCCAACACGCTTCAGCAGAGACGAGTATTGCGTTGGGGTGCAGTCTTACCCTTTCCCTCTTTTTCCTTCATCCTTCTGCATTCATCCTTCTGCATTCATCCTTCTGCATTCATCCTTCTGCATTCATCCTTCGCCTTGCGCGGCGGCGAGCACGGCGGCGAGGTCGGCGGCGGCGACTTCGCGCTGGTCGCTGGCGGCAAGATCGCGGAGTTGGACGACGCCCTGGTCGAGTTCGTCCTTGCCGACGATCACGGCGTAGCGGGCGGCCTGGCGGTTGGCCTCCTTCATCTGCGCCTTCATCGAGCGGCCCTTGAGGTCGAGCGCCGTGCGGACGCCCTGGCTGCGGAGCACCTGGGCGGTCTTGAACGCCCACGCTTGCGCCTCGTCGCCGAGGGCTACGAGGAACGCCGTCAGCGGTGTGGGGTCGGGAAGCGCGATGCCCTGCGCGTCGAGGGCGAGGAAGAGACGCTCGAAGCCGGACGCGAAGCCGACGGCGGGGACGGTCTGGCTGCTGCCGACGGCTTCGGCGAGGCCGTCGTAGCGCCCGCCGCCGCCGAGCGCGCTCTGCGCCCCGAGGTCG
>JBCCLD010000377.1:0-4500 GCA_039027055.1 Bacteroidota bacterium | reverse complement strand
GTGGTCGATGTCGAGCCAGGCGTGCACGTCGTCCACCGCAACAGCCACCAGCTGCGCGGCACCTCCGACGACTGGCGCGTGCGCTTCGAGGGGGACCTGATCGACGCGCTCACTGACATCTACGCGACGGTCTACCGGGACGACTGCACCCGCCTCCACCGCTCCGAGCGCACCATCGACGGCAAGCCCGCCATCGACGTCGCGTACCGCGTGCTGGACCGGGGCTGGGACGGCAAGCAGGAGATCCTGCGCTACCAGCGCTGGGTGGGGGTGCTCGCGCAGGGGCACATCTACGTGCTCGCCTTCCGCTGCGCCTTTGTGGATTGGGAGACGTACGACCCGCTCGTGGAGGGCCTCGTCGCCTCGTTCCGGCAGACGATGCCGCTCAAGCCCGCCGTCCCGCCGCCACTGCCGCAGGTGCCCACGCCTGCGCAGCAACAAGCGAGTTACACCCGCGCCGAGGTCGAGGCGCTCCTCACGGAGCCCGTCGTGGCGTACGACCCCACGACGGTCCACGTCGTCCTGCCCGTGCTGGGCGACGGCCTCGCGCAGATTGTCCTGGACGACCACGCCGCAGACCACACTCCTACCGCCGACTTCCCGGCGTCGGGGGTCAGCGACGGTCACGTAGCGCTGCTCAACCGGCTTGTCGCGCTTGGCCCGGAAGCGCGCACCCGCATCGAGGCGCTGCTCTTCGAGCACTACCGGCTCTGCGCCGGCGTCACTGACTACGGCGTCGTCAAGCACCCGATGGACGACCCGTTCGACCTCAAGACACCCGCTGCCGCCTATGGACAAGCCGGCTTCCGCGAGGCCATGCTTAGCGCCGACGGCCGCCTGGCACGCTTCGTCTTCTACCCCGTCTGGGAGGACGAGCACGGGTGTCTCCTCGCGTGGCAGGACGGCACCTGGAGCACCACGGATTGGTAGCGCGTGCGCACGCCTCGGATCATCCCGGCGTCTCGCCCGTCCTACTGAGCGTGGCCCGTCCCGATAGCGCTCAGCTGGTGAACGGAGCCGCCATCCACCTCCCATCTCTGCCCAATCGCGGCCTGTGCGCAGGCCGTCACCTCCTGGGCCCCATGCCGACTTCCTCGGCACGCCTCCCCAGTAGATCGGCGCTGTGCGCCACCGCTGCTGAACGGCCCCCATCGCCCATTTCCATGTCCGAGTCCCCGCACAACGGCGACGCCTCCAGCGCGTCGAACGGAGCCGCGTCGAACGGAGCCGCGTCGAACGGGGCTTCCTCGAACGGGACCCACGCGGACGGGAGCGCCAACGGTCGCGCGCGGGACCAGCGCGGCTTGCGCGAGCAGGCCATCGAGGCGTTCGGCATCCTCCAGCGCCGCGCCGACCGCGTGATCGCCCCCGAGCGGCTGCGCACGTTCCTCCAGTCGCGGCCGATCTCGTCGTTCGCGCTCTTCGAACTCCTCGCCGAGTTTGCCCGCGCGCAAGGACTCGTGGTGGTCCACCAAGACATCGCGCCTGACGAGCTGCTCAACCGGGGCTTGGTGGACGACCTCGTGCTGCTCCCCGAGGGCGACATCGGTCTCGTGCTGGAGGTGAACACGTTCGCGCGTAGCATCACCGTGCAGAACCTCGGGCGGGGCGCGCAGGAGCGCCACAACGTGGACCCGCTGGCCCGCGCCTACCCCGGCGAGATCCAGGTGCTCCACCTGCAGGGCCAGGCCCCCCGCTTCCTCGACGACGGCACGCACGCGCCGCCGCTCTACAGCGACCACGCCGCCGACGTCGACCCGCACGACCGGCTCGACAACGCCCGGGAGACCTTCGAGAGCCTGCTGCGCCTCCTGAGCGACGAGCGCAGCGACATCGTCACCGTCACGATGTACGCCGTGATGGTGGCGCTCTTCTCGCTCACGATCCCGCTCGCCTCGCAGGGCATCATCGACGCGGTGTCGATGGGGACGTTCACGAACCAGATCGTCATCTTCTGCGTCGCGATCTCGCTGGGGCTGCTGCTCTACGGCATCTTCACGATGCTGCAGTACTACACGGTCGATGTGCTGCAGCGCCGCCTCTTCGCCGCGACGGGCCTGGAGATCGCCTACCGCATCCCGATGATGAAGCGCTCGGCGCTGGAGGGCGAGTACGGCCCCGCGCTGATGAACCGCTTCTTCGACGTGATCACGATGCAGAAGAGCCTCGCCAAGATCCTGATCGACGGGCTGTCGTACTCGCTCGTGGCGCTCGTGAGCCTGGTGCTCCTCGGCCTCTACAGCCCGTTCTTCCTAGTGATCGGGCTGCTGGCCGTCCTCTTCACGCCGATCCTGATCTGGGGCCTCGGGCGCAACGCGCTCGACACGAGCTTCCGGGAGTCGAGCACGAAGTACGCCATGGCGCACTGGCTCGAAGACCTCTCGCGCTGCCACCAGAGCTTCAAGCTCAACGGGGCCACCTCCTACGTCCACGCCCGCACCGACCGCCTCGCGGCGCGCTACGTCCGCACGCGCGGCGACCACTTCCGCATCTTCGGGCGGCAGCTCGCCAGCGCCGCCATCTTCCGCGCGCTCGTGGTCGGCATCGCGCTCGGCATCGGCGGCTACCTCGTCACGCGCGGCGACATCACGCTCGGGCAGTTCGTGGCCGCCGAACTCGTCATCGTCTCGCTCACGGGGGCCGGGTTCAACCTCGTCAAGATCTTCGACCAGGCGTACGACCTGCTCACGGCGATCAGCAAGATCCTGCACATCACGGACAAGCCGCTCGAAGCGGTCGGCGGCGAGCCGATGCCTCCAGGGCCAGGCCCCGCCACGCTCGAACTGCGCGGCGTCACCGTCGGCTACGGCAGCCGCCCCGCGCTCAAGGACGTCTCGTTCCGCGTCGAGGCCGGCACGCACGTGAGCATCGTCGGCGTCGGCGGGGCCGGGAAGTCGACGCTCTCGCGCACGCTCGTCCGCCTCCACAAGCCCGAGAGCGGCCGCATCACGTTCGACGGGCACGACATCCGCCGCCTCGACCTGAAGGCCTACCGCCGCGACATCGGCATGGCGCTCTCCACCGACGAGCTGTTCAAGGGCACACTCCAGGACAACATCACGATGGGCCGCCCCTTCACCTACCCCGAGATGCAGCAGGCGCTCTACATGGCCGACCTGGAGGACAACGTGCTGGGGCTGCGCGACGGCCTCAACACGGCGGTCACCTCGGCCGGGCTGGAGTTCGCCCAGGGCTTCGTGCGCCGCATCATGATCGCCCGCGCCCTCATCGGCGAGCCGCGCGTGCTCATCCTCGACGAGGCGTTCAACGGCATCGAGGAGCCGGTCAAGCAGAAGCTCATGGACCGCATCTACACCCACAAGGCCTGGACGCTCATCACCGTCACCGACGACGACCCCGAGACGGTCGAGCGCGCCGACCACGTGATCGTGCTCGACCGCGGCTCGGTCGTGTGGGCCGGGAAGCCCCACGCGCTCGCGCACGAGCCCGACGCCTACCTCTGCGAGCACTTCCCGCAGCTCGTCGCGTCGCTCCGTACCAGCCAGCCCGCTTGACCGCCCCATCCTGACGCCGCGTTCTCATGTCGTCCTCATCCACCTCGTCTGACGGTACCAGCCGCCCGCTCTGGAGCTGGCGCGACGCTCGGTCTCCGGCGGAGCGGCTGGCGGGATTCATCCCCCCGCACGAGTCGCCCTATGGCTTGCATTCGAGCGCGCTGCAGGCCGCCGAGACCCCGAAGATGGCGCTGTGGGTGATGCTCGGGTCGTTCGTCACCCTGGCGCTGCTGGGCGTCGCCCTGGCGGTGACGCCGTGGCAGCAGACCGTGTCGGGCTCTGGGGCCGTCACCGCGTTCTCACCCGACGCGCGCCCGCAGCCCGTCGAGGCGCAGCTCTCCGCGCGCATCCAGCAGTGGTACGTGGACGAGGGCGACGCCGTCGCCGCGGGGGACACCATCGCGGTGCTCGAAGACATCAGCTCGTCGTTCCTGGACGACCGCTTCGTGGAGCGCATCGCGGCGTCGCGGACGAGCGAGCTGCGGGTGCTGCAGCTGGAGACGGAGCGCGCGCGCCAGACGCAGTCCCAGGCCGAGCAGCAGCTGCGCGCTGCGCGCGCGCGCTTGGAGAACGCCTCGCTGGAGACGGCCACCGCCCGCGAGCGTTTCCGGCGCGCCGAAGCGCTCTACGCCGACGGGCTCACCTCACTGCGCGCGTTCGAAAGCGAGCAGCTCACCCTCCAGAAAACGCGTGCCGACTCCATCGCCGCCGCCGCCGAGCAGGAAGCCGCCCGGCAGGAGGTGCAGTCGGCCCGCCTCGACGTGGACGGCAAGACGAATGCGCTCGACGCCCGCCGCGCCGAGCTCGACCTGCGGCTCGACAACGCCCAGGAGCGGCGGTCGGCCGCCGTTGTCCGAGCGCCTATCGACGGCATCATTGCTCGTGTGACTCGGTCAAGGGTTGTCATGTCGGTTTCGTAGTAGTTAGCATCTATTGCCCTACCCTCCTTTACGGCTAACTTAAACTGCTTGTATAGCTTCGCCTT
>JBCCLD010000376.1:0-4558 GCA_039027055.1 Bacteroidota bacterium | reverse complement strand
CGGCGAACGACTTGAAGCCGTGAAGCTGGAGGGTGCGGAGGTACATGCGGCGGCTCGGCCCGCAAGGCGTGGGGGTGGCGGATTCCGCGAAGATACGCGCGCCCTTGCCAGCGATGGAGACGATGATGACGCTCTGATCGTACAAAAAACGCCCCACCGTCGGGAGGACAGCGGGGCGCATCGGCGTTTCGAGGTGACGGGCGGATTCGAACCGCCGTACTGGGTTTTGCAGACCCATGCCTAACCCCTCGGCCACGTCACCAGGGCAGGCGGGAATATACGCCGACCTCGCCGCGGGGTCCCGCGCACGCTGCGAAGCCTCGGTGGATCCGCCTCGCCACCGCCCCCCAACGGGGATCAGGAATCGCGCGACTTTGGAGGCGGCGGCCTATACTGTCGCACGCCCGCACGAAGCCCCATGTCCTCTCCTCACACCCAGGACCTTAGCACCATCGCTCCCGAAGAGACCGGGCACGTGCCAGGCGCGCGCAAGTTTGGCACCTTCGCCGGGGTGTTCACGCCCACGCTGCTGACCATCCTCGGCGTGATCATGTACCTCCGCACCGGCTGGGTGGTCGGCAACGCAGGCGTGCTGGGGACGCTGGGCATCCTCCTGCTCTCGTTCGGCATCACGATCGCGACGGGGCTCTCGATGTCGTCCATCACGACGAACATCCGCATCGGCGCGGGCGGAGCCTATTCGATCATCTCGCAGTCGCTGGGCCTGGAGGTCGGCGGCAGCGTGGGGATCCCGCTCTACCTGTCGCAGGCGCTCGCCGTGGCGATGTACGTCTTCGGCTTCCGCGAGGGCTGGGCCTACGTCTTCCCCGACCACCCGGCGATCCTCGTCGACCTCGGCACGTTCGGCGTGCTCTTCGGCATTGCGGTCGTGAGCGCGTCGTTCGCGTTCCGCGTGCAGTACGTGATTATGGCCGTGATCGCGGGCTCGCTGGTGTCGGTCGCGCTGGCGGCGTTGAACGGCTCGATGCAGTACGACCTCGCCGACGTGGGCCTCGTCGGGCCGTACGCGGGCGCGCCGGAGGACGGCTTCAGCGGGACGACGTTCTGGATCGTCTTCGCCGTCTTCTTCCCCGCCGCGACAGGCATCATGGCGGGCGCGAACATGTCGGGCGACCTCCGCGACCCGCGCCGCGGCATCCCGCGCGGCACGATGGCGGCCATCGCCGTCTCGCTCGCGATCTATGCCCTGCTCGCCTACTGGCTCGCGCGCTCGGCCACGCCGGAGGAACTGCTGAGCAACTACACCATCATGATCGACCGCGCCTACTGGGGCCCGGCGGTGCTGGCGGGCCTCCTCGGCGCGACGTTCTCCTCGGCGCTGGCCTCGCTCGTGGGCGCGCCGCGCATCCTGCAGGCGCTCGGCGACCACGCCGTCCTTCCACGCGGGGACTGGCTGGCGACGCGCACGGCGAGGGGCGAACCACGCAACGCGCTCGTTATCACGGCCGCTATCGTGCTGGCGGCGCTGCTGCTGCGCGACCTCAACGTGATCGCGCCGCTCATCACGATGTTCTTCCTCATCACCTACAGCATGATCAACTTCGTGGTGTTCGTGGAAGGGCAGCTCGGGCTGGTGAGCTTTCGGCCGCAGCTACGCATTCCGCAGGCGGTGCCGCTCTTCGGCCTGGCGGGCTGCCTGCTGGCGATGTTCGTGGTGAACCCGACGTTCGCGCTCGCGGCGGTGGTGGTGGTGGTTGGCGTCTACGCGTTCCTGCTACGCCGCCACCTGGAGGCGCCCTACGGCGACGTGCGCAGCGGGCTCTTCGTGGCCGTCGCGGAGTGGGCGGCGAAGCGGGTCGGTGACCTCCCAACGCGGCAGGAGCGCGCGTGGAAGCCGAATGCATTGGTCCCCGTGCAGGACCTCAGCGCGCTGCGCGGCTCGTTCGAGCTGCTCCGCTCGCTCGTCTTCCCGAAGGGCTCCGTCAAGCTGCTCGGGCTCTCCACGGGCACGGCCGACACGACCGACGCTGCCATCGCCGAGCCCGACCTCGAACGGCTCCCGACGCTCAGCGCGGCCTTCCGCCGCCAGGGCGTCTACGCGACATGGACGACGCTGGAGACGCACGACTTCTCCGTGGGCGTGTCGGCGAGCCTCCAGGCGCTGCGCGGGACGTTCTTCCGGCCCAACATCCTCTTCCTGCGCCTCCCGGACCTCGCCCTCCCCGACCACGCCGCCCGCGAGCAGGCCTATGCCCGCCTCACCGTCGAGGCCCGGCGGCAGCGCGTCGGGACGGTGCTCTACGCGCCGCACCTGCGCGCAGGGCTCGGCCAGCGGCAGCACGTCAACGTGTGGATCCACGACCGCTCGCCCGACTGGCGCCTCTCGATGGACATCGGCAACCTCGACCTCTCGCTGCTGCTCGCCTACAAGCTCAAGCGCAACTGGAACGGCCTCATCCGGCTCATCACCGTCGTGGACGAAGCGGAGGCCGAGCGCGCGCGCCACTTCCTCAACCGGCTCATCGACCTAGCCCGCCTGCCTGACGCCACGCCGGTCGTAGGCACGGGCGCGTTCAAAGACTTCGTCCAGTCCGCGCCCCACGCCGACCTCAACCTCCTCGGCCTCATGCCCGACCCTGACTTCGACGTGATGCGCGGCATGGTCACCACCCTCGGCGCCTCGTGTCTCTTCATCCGCGACTCCGGCGATGAGAATGCGCTGGCGTGAGGGTCGTGAAGGTGCTGCACTAGGCTCGGTGAATCAAGCCGATTCCGGGACTCCCGTGTAGGTATGAGCACCTGCGATCAGGCTGCTACCTCCGCCTCATGGAGGAGTTGGGCAGCGACATCGTCCCCGAGGTAGCGGTCCATGGCCCAGTGCGCGGCGTAGATCACGGGCGTGATGCCGACGGCGATGAGCACCTTGTAGGCGTAGTTGAAGAGCGTGACGGCGAGCACCGTCTGGATGGTCATCATGCCGGGCACGTAGAACGCGACGAAGAGCACGAGGAACGTGTCGAGGAACTGCGAGCCGAGCGTGGAGCCCGTCGCGCGCAGCCAGAGGTGCCGGCCGTTCGTGAGGCCGCGCAGCCAGTGGAAGAGCGTGAGGTCGGTGAACTGACCCACGAGGTAGGCCACGAGGCTGCCGATGATGACCCAGGTCGTCGTGCCGAAGACCGCGTCGAAGGCCTCGCCGGGCACGGCCGAGACGGGGTCCGTCGGCACGGCGAGCGCAATCTTCAGCAGCACGAACTCGAAGCACACCATCGCCACGCCGAGGAGCGTCAGGAAGCGGATGCCGGGCTTGCCGTAGTACTCGTTGACGAGGTCCGTGACGATGAACGTGACCGGGAAGGCGATCACGCCCGCCGTCATCACCACGCGGTCGAACGGCGTCCCGAAGAGCGTGAAGGGGCTCGGCAGGTAGAACGCCGTGAAGAGCTTGCCCGCCGTCGCCTCGGCGATCACGAGCGCGGTCAGGAAGACGGCCGCGCAGATGACATAGAGCTTCTGCGGGCGGGTGAGCGTGCGGACGGAGGCCATCGGGCGACGGGCAGGAGAACGGGCGACGGGCGCAGTCTACGAAGACCGCGCCCGTCGCTCTGTTGCTTCTGGCGCTGCGTGCCTACGGGTGGGGAAACCTACCTGAGGAGCACCACCTTCTCGCGCACCGAGAGGCCTGTGGCTTCATGGAGAATGCGCACAACGTAGGTGCCGCTAGCGTGCCCACTCAGGTCCACCGCCACCTCGCGCACCGTCGAGGACTCTTCGCGGAAGCGGTCGGCGTAGACGCGCTGCCCCAGCAGGTTGAACACCTCCACGTTGTACATCCCCGCCTCGGCGATGCCGAAGCGCACCGTGGTCGTCGGGTTGAACGGATTCGGGTAGATACTCTCCAACGCGAAGGCTTCGCCGACCCGCGCCTGCGGGGCGTCTGCGTCCTGCGCGGCCGTCGTGCCGGTGATCTCGATGTTGTCCACGTAGTAGAACTCCGACGTGACGGTGTTGTAGCCCCGGATGACAAGCTGGAGCGTCGTCCCACTGAGGCCACCGAGGGTGACCGTCTCAGCAGGGCCGTCGCGGAACTCGTTGGTGCGGCGCACCCATGTCGTCTCCGCGCCGCCGTCGAGGCGGTAGGACAGCTGGAGGTAGTCGTCGGGGTCGAGGCCGCCGGCGCCGTCGATGCGCGCGGAGAGGTTGACGCGGCTGTAGCCGTTGATGTCGATGACCTCGGAGCGCCACACGCCGACGCCCTCGGCTCCGCCGTTGGTCCCGTCGGGGTCGCTGATGAGCAGGCGTCCGCCGCTAACCTCGATGCGGCCGGTCGCGCTGATGTCGCCGCCTTCGAGCGCGGCCGTCCAGGCCGTCGTGCCGTCGTCGCGGGTCGTGCCGTTGCTCTGGCCGAAGTTCTCGACCCACGGCAGGTCGCCCGACACCTGCGTCGAGCCGGAGACCTGGACTTGCTCGAACGTGCCGATGCTCACCACGCCCACGCGGTCCACGTCGGTCGCGGCTGAGGCCAGGCCGACGAACGCGTTCGCGCCCATCTGCACGGTCGTGCTGCCGCGCTGCGTCCAGTTCTGGCCGTTGGTCGAGG
>JBCCLD010000375.1:0-4568 GCA_039027055.1 Bacteroidota bacterium | reverse complement strand
GAGATGGCCGTCGGCTACGCGACGCTCTACGGCGACATGTCGGGCGGCCTGGCCGTGCTCTCGGACGTGTTCAAGCAGGAGGTCTACGCCCTCGCGCGGCACCTCAACACCCGCGCGGGCCGCGTGGTCATCCCCGAGAACACGATCACGAAGCCGCCGTCCGCCGAGCTCAAGCCCGGCCAGCAGGACTCCGACAGCCTGCCGCCCTACGACGTCCTCGACCACATCCTGCGGCTCTACATCGAGGAGCACCTGCCGCTCGACACCATCGTCGCGCAGACCGGCTACGCCGCCACGCTCGTCGGGCGCATCCTGCGCATGGTGGACCGCAACGAGTACAAGCGCCGCCAGGCCGCGCCGGGCCTCCGCGTCACCACGAAGGCGTTCGGCCTCGGCCGCCGCATGCCCATCGTGATGAAGCGCACGCACACCACGACGGCAGAGCCAGCCGCCGAGGCGTCGGTGTAGCCGTCACCGTGTAGCGGCGACCGCGTAACCAAGAACCCCGACTCTTCATGCCTCGTATCGCCGCGGTCGACTATGGCACCAAGCGCGTCGGGCTCGCCGTGACGGACCCGCTCGGGCTGTTCGCACGGCCGGTGGGCACGTTCGATGCCAAGGGCGCAGTGGACGCGCTCCAACGCCTGGCGCAGGGCACCGGGGCGGACGCGCTCACGCTCGTCCTCGTCGGCTGGCCGCTGCTGCCCGACGGCACCGAGGGCGCAATGGTCGAGAAGGTGCGGCCCTACCTCAATCGCCTCCGGAACGCGCTCCCCGGCGTGCGCGTGGAGCCCTACGACGAGCGAACCACCTCGCGCCGCGCCCAACACGCGCTCCTCGCTGCCGGAGCCTCGAAGAAAGGCCGCCGCGACAAGGCCCGCCTCAACGCTGCCGCTGCCGCTGTCCTCCTCCAAGACTACCTTGATGAAGTAGGAGGGCAGAAGTGAGAAGTGGTCCCCGTATGCCGCTTTGGTTTCTCAACTTCTAACTTCTCACCTCGTACTTCTCCCTTCGCCCCATGGTGCTTCCCATCTACACGCTCGGCCAGCCCGTCCTGCGCCAGGAAACCGTGCCCGTCGAGGCTGACTCGCCGGAACTGCAGCAGCTCATCGACGACATGATCGAGACGATGCACGGGGCGAGCGGCATCGGGCTGGCGGCCCCGCAGGTGGGGCGCACGGAGCGGCTCTTCGTGGTGGACCTGAGCCACCTCGCCGACGACCTGATGGAGGACCTCGGTCTCTCGGAACCCGCTGACCTGCCCACATGGGCGCTCGGGCCGCAGGCATTCATCAACCCCGAGGTCGAGCCCGTCGAGCCGGACGCGACAAGCGAGTTTGAGGAGGGCTGCCTCTCCATCCCGGACCTCCGCGAGGAAGTGACCCGCCCCGACGCCGTCCGCGTGCGCTACCTCGACCGCCACCTCGACGAGCACGAGGTTCTCGCGACGGGCATGCTCGCGCGCGTCGTGCAGCACGAGTACGACCACCTCGACGGCGTGCTGTTCGTGGACTACCTCTCGCCGCTCAAGAAGCGCCTCCTCAAGCGCCGCCTCCGCCGCATGGCCGAGGGCGACGTCGAGGCCGACTACCCGCTCGCTCTCCCCCAACAGACAGCCTAGTGCACACTCAAGGCGTCTTCTGCGCTTTCGGCTTTGGACGTGACAGGGTAGCTGATTCGGTCAACCACCCCTGTCTCTCCCGCGTTCGCGAGGGCAGGCTTTATCCAGGAGGGGAACTGCGTTTGCGGCGTCCATGCCCGAGCAGCGATATCGCAAAAGACCAGTTGATCATGCACTAGCGCTGCCAGCGCACGCCGAGCGTGAGCGTAATCGGTCCGAACGACCGGCTCTCGGCAAACGGCAGCGAGGACGAAGCCCCCGTTTCCAGCGACCAGGCTGCGGTAACCGGTATGAGCAGCCGAGCGCCGAGGTCGAGGGCCCCATAGGCCTCCGTGCTCTCGGAGGGCGCCGGGGCCGCGCTGTTACCGAACGGGGGTACCGGGATTTCTTCGCGCCGCGCGCGTTCGTAGTAGCGTGCGACTCCTGCCGTGAAGCGGACCGGCAGCAGTATGCGTTCGAACTGGACGCCCAGCCGCGCCCCCACGTAGGCATGCCGGAGGCTCGTGCGTAGGCACCCGGCACAGGATGACGCGGTGGCGTAGCCGGGATACAGCGCCTGCCCCCCGTAGGCGCCCATGCTGAACTCAAACGCGTCCTCAGGGCCCAGGCTCAGGAGAGGGAGACCGACCTCAAGCTCGGCGACCCCCCCCCGAAGCACCATAGGAGAAGTGCTGCGCCGAGCCACCGTGTACGCTGACGAACTGCGCTGCTAGGGGAGCGGCCCCGAACGGGACGAGCAGGGCGAGGAAGAGGAAACGCATGGCATAAGGGCAGGCAAAGCGGATAGCATCGAAGAATAACGCACCAGCGTTGGTACGGCTGTGCGTGTACACCTCCCTACCCTGCGTGCCTCTTCGTCCCAAATCCGCACGGCGTGCGAATCACCCTGCCGCGCGCCTGGTTGTCACCCGCTGTCCCGAGATCCGACCTGTGACCTACGACCCCAGACCCATGCAGCACACGCACCTCCGCAACATCGCCATCGTCGCGCACGTCGATCACGGCAAGACCACGCTCGTGGACGCGCTCCTCTGGCAGAGCGGCACCTTCCGCGACAACCAAGAGGTTGCCGAGCGGGTCATGGACTCGATGGACCTCGAGCGCGAGAAGGGCATCACGATCATGGCGAAGAACACCGCCGTGACCTACCGCGCCGAAGGGTCGAATGACGACATCACCATCAACATCGTCGACACGCCCGGCCACGCCGACTTCGGCGGGGAGGTCGAGCGCACGCTCCGCATGGTCGATGGCGTGATGCTGCTCGTGGACGCCGCCGAGGGGCCGCTGCCGCAGACGCGCTTCGTGCTCTCGAAGGCGCTCGCGCTCGGCCTCGACCCCATCGTGGTCATCAACAAGATCGACCGCCAGGACGCGCGCCCGCAGGAGGTGCTCAACGAGGTGTTCGACCTCTTCATCGACCTCGACGCCAACGACGAGCAGCTCGAATTCCCCGTCCTCTACGCCGTCGCCAAGGACGGCCAGTGCACGCTCGACCCCGACGGCGAGCTGACCGACCTGCGCCCCATCTTCGACGCCATCGTGGCGACCGTCCCGCCGCCCGTCGGCGACCCCGACGGCACACTCCAGGTGCTCGTCTGCGACGTCAAGCCCGACCCCTACGTCGGCGCGCTCGCCATCGGCCGCGTCGTCCAGGGCACGGCGAAGGTGCGCCAGCCCATCGCGCTCTGCCACCGCGACGGCACCCAGACGAAGGCCACCATCTCGGCGCTTTACGTCAACGACGGCCTCAGCCGCGTCGAGCGCAACGCCGTCGGCCCGGGCGACATCGTCTACGTCGCGGGCGCAGGCGGCATCGGCCTGGGCGAGTCGCTCTCGGACGCCGAGAATCCGGTCCCGCTCAAGCCGCTCCACGTCGACGAGCCGACGCTCTCGATGGAGTTCCGCATCAACGATAGCCCGTTCTCGGGCCGCGACGGGAAATACGTCACCTCACGCCAGCTCCGCGACCGGCTCCTCACCGAGGGCCAGAACAACCTCGCCATGCGGATCGAGGAGACCGAGACGCCCGACCGCTTCCTCGTCTTCGGGCGCGGCGAGCTGCAGATGGCGATCCTCATCGAGCAGATGCGCCGCGAGGGCTACGAGTTCGCCGTCGGCATGCCGCAGGTCATCACGAAGGAGGTGGACGGCAAAACGCACGAGCCGTACGAGGAGGCCACCATCGACGTGCCTGAGGAGCACATGGGCGTCGTGATCGAGAAGCTCGGGCGGCGCAAGGGGCAGATGACGAAGATGATCAACCACGGCACGGGCCGCGTCCGCCTCACGTTCGAGATCCCTGCGCGCGGCCTCATCGGCTACCGCACGGAGTTCCTCACCGACACGAAGGGCACGGGCCTGCTGACGCACCTCTTCGCAGGCTACCGCCCGTGGGTCGGACCCATCAGCCACCGCGCGTCCGGCGCGCTCGTGGCCGACCGCAACGGCAAGGCGACCGGCTACTCGATCATCAACCTCCAGGAGCGCGGCCAGCTCTTCGTCGGGCCCGGCGACGAGGTCTACAATGGCATGATCATCGGCGAGAACAGCCGCGACCAGGACCTGGAGGCTAACATCACGAAGGAGAAGAAGCTGACCAACATGCGCGCGGCGTCGGCGGACAACTTCGAGAAGATCAATCCGCCGCGCCGGATGAGCCTGGAGGAAGCCATCGAGTTCATTCGCGACGACGAACTCATCGAGATCACGCCGAAGGTCTACCGCGTCCGCAAGCGCCACCTCGACCCGCACAAGCGCAAGAAGGCGCTGCAGGAGCGCAAGGCCGAGATGGCGTAGGGCACCCCCTAGTGCATGAACAACCGGTCTTTTGCGCTATCGCTGCTCGGGCATGGAAGCCGCAAACGCAGTTCCCCTCCTGGATAGGAGGGGACAGGGGTGGTTGACCAACCTGGCAACCCCGTCACGTCCAGAGGTGATCGCGCAG
>JBCCLD010000374.1:0-4585 GCA_039027055.1 Bacteroidota bacterium | reverse complement strand
CGCGCATCGAAAACAACGCGCAGATCAAGCTCGTCGAAGAGGACTACCTCCGGACCTACCGCATGCCCCTCGTGGCCGGGCGCGACTTCGTCCGGGGCGACAGCAGCAGCATCATCGTCAACGAAGCGCTCGTTGAACTCATGGGGTACGAGAATGCGGCCGACGCGCTCGGCACGCCGCTGGACGTGTGGAACTGGGACGGCGTGGTGACCGGGGTCGTCCGCGACTTCAACACCAACTCGCTCCGCAACGAGATCGACCCGACGGTGATCGTGGTGGCGTCGGACTACGCCTACTTTGGCGCGGCGCGCATCCAGATGAACCAGCGCGCCGAGGCGCTGCAGGTGCTCGAAGCCGCCTGGGGCGACACGTTCCCGGCGTTCGTCTATAACTACGAGTTCCTCGACGACACCATCGCGGAGTTCTACCAGGGCGAGGAGGCCTTTCAGCGCATCATCAATGCGTTCGCGCTCGTCGCCATCCTGATCGGCTGCATCGGGCTCTTCGGGCTGGTGAGCTACACGACGGCGCGGCGCGCCAAGGAGGTCGGCGTGCGCAAGGTGCTCGGCGCGAGCACGGGCCACATCGTGGGGCGGTTCGCGCGCGAGTTTGTGGTGCTGGTGCTCCTCGGCTTCGCGGTCGCGTCGCCCCTTGCGTTCGTCATGCTGCGGGCCTGGCTCGCAGACTTCGCCTACCGCATCGACCTCGGTCCCGGGCTCTTCGCGCTCGGGCTGGGGGCGTCGCTGGCGCTGGCGTTGGCGACGGTGGGCGTGCGCACCTACCGCGCCGCCTCCGCCGACCCCGCCCGCGTGCTCCGCGCCGAGTAGGTGTGTGGACGTGTGCGGGTGTGAACGTGTGGACGTGGTCTTGAGGCATTCGAGCAGCTTGGCTCCCCCCGCTTCGACACACCTGGACGGTGGCCGAAGCTGTCCTCCTCGGGATCGAGGGGAACAGTCCGAGGAGCGGAGCGCGATAGCGCGGAGACGACACAGGACGGGGGAGTAACGACGAGCGAGGAGCCCTGCATTACGCAGAAACACGCGCGAGGCTAGCGTTGCCTACCAGACCGAGACCTACTTCACCCTTCTCACTTCGTACTTCTGGCTTCTCCTCAGTCTCGCACTTCGCGGCGCCATCCTTCAGCGAGGTCGAGCAGCGCACGGCCCTCGGCCACACGGGCACCGACGTGGTGCTGGCGCACCGCCTGGATGAGGGCGGCGGCCACGGTCGCGGCGTGGACGGGCTTGATGCGCGCGGGCAGCAGCGGCCGGACGAGCGCGCCGAGGCCCTGCCCGATCCGCTCGCCGAACCGAAACGCCTCGCGGTCGCCGAGGAGGAGCGACGGGCGCAGCAGCGTCACGCTCTCGAAGCCCTCCCCGCGGACAAGGACGTTGCGTAGCAGCGCCTCCGTCTCGCCCTTCGACCGGAGGTAGAACGTGCGTGCGTCCTCGTCAGCCCCGAGCGAACTCACGTAGGCAAAGCGCGTCGCGCCAGCCGCTTTCGTCACCTGCGCCAGCGCCACTGGTATGTCGCGGTCGATCTCCAGGAAGCGCGCTTGCGACCCGGCTTGCTTGATCGTCGTGCCGAGCGCGCAGAGGACGTGGTCCGCGCCGAGGTCGTCGGCGTGGTCCTCCAGCTTCGCGAAGTCGACAACGACCTGCCGGACGTTGGGGTGCTGGACGAGGAGCCCGAGCCGGTCCGATCCTGCCAGGTCGCGACGCGTCGGGATGATCAGCCGGGTGTACTCGGGCGTGCCGAGGAGCATGTCGAGCGCGTGCCGCCCGACGAGGCCGGACGCTCCGGCGAGGAGGATGGTCATCGTGCGGACGTATGAAGGTGTGAACGTATGGACGTGCGGATCGCTTGTACCGACGTAGCTCGTTGCCTCTCCTTCACACGTGCACACCTGCACACGTTCATACCTCGTCCCCTTCCCGCGTGAGGAGGCCCTGCTTCTTGAAGTAGATCATCGTCGTGTCCAGCGTGCCGTGGCGCATGCGCTGCTTGACCTCGTGGACGCTCATGCCGTCGTTGAGCCAGATCAGCGCCGCGGTGTGCGTGAGCGAGTGCGGGCTGATGCCGGGCTTCTTGAGGTCGGCGGCCTTGAGGTGCTGGTTGATGCGGCTGCGGATCGAGCGCGTGTTGAGCCGCTCGCCGTCGGAGCGGTGGCCGTGGCTGACGAAGAGCGGGTCGGCCGGGCGGATGCGGCCACGCGCGTCGAGGTAGAGGCGGATCGCGTCCATCACGGGCGGGTCGATGGGGACCTCCTGGTCTTTCTCCGAGCGGCCCTTGCCCTGCACGCGGAGCGTCCAGCCCATGAGCGTCTGCTCCAGGTCTTCGAGGTCCGACCGGACGATCTCGATCTCGGCGAGGCCCGCGTAGAGCATCAGCATCATGATCGCATAGTCGCGCTTGCCGATGGCGGTGTCCGTCTCGACGTGGTCGAGGAGGTGGCGCACCTGCTCGACGGTGAGCACCTTGCGCGAGTGGTCCGAGGGGCGGCGGTTGCCCTTGACCGCCTTCGCCGGGTTCTCGCTCAGCTCGCCACGCTCGACGAGGTACTGGCAGAGCCGCCTCAGCGCGGTCAGGTAGGTGGAGACGCTGACCTGGCTGAGGCCGCGCTCCTTCATGAGGTAGGTCTTGTAGCCCTCCACGTCGGCGGTGCGGAAGCGGAAGCGCTCCATGACGGGGCGCTGCTGGAGGACGGCGAAGTAGCGCTCGAACTCGTTGAGCGAGCGGCGGTAGGTGCCGATGGTCTCCTTGCTCTTACCCGCGAGGTATTCCGTCACGAAGCCGTCGAGGCGCGCTTCGAGGTCGCCGAGGGAGAGCGCAAGGCCGGGGAGCGCGGTGCCGCCACCGATGGGCGCAGCGGTGCCTGCAGAGTCAGCATCAGGCATGGCAGGTGGACAAGGTGGTACCGGATAACGGTTATCGGACGCCGGTGCAGGCCGCGCCGTTCCCTACGTGCAACGTCGATCGCGACGGTGCCACCTGTGCTGTCACCCCCGATCACTTCACGCCCACGCGCACGTTCTTACCTGCCTTCTGCCGGAGCAGTCCCTCCTGTGCCACCGACGCCACGAGCCGCCCGTCCTGCGTGTAGATCTGCCCAATCGCCAAGCCGCGTGCGCCCGCCGCCGACGGGCTCTCGACGTGATACAGGAGCCACTCGTCGGCGCGGAAGGGGCGGTGGAACCAGAGCGCGTGGTCGAGGCTGGCGGCCTGGAGGTTGGGGTCGAAGAACGTCAGCGCGTGCGGGCGGATGGCCGACCCGAGCAGGTTGTGGTCGGACACGTAGGCGAGGACCGCCTGCTGGGCGAGCAGTCCCTCGGGGCCGTCATCGTCGGTGACGGTGCCCGTCGTGCGGAACCAGATGTCGTGGACGGGCGGGCTTGCTTCGGGCGCGAACGGCTCGTGGTAGTTCACCGGGCGAAACTCGAACGGGCGCGGCTGGAGGTACACGTCGCGCACGACCGTCGGCAGGTGCTCGGCACGCTCGTTGAGCAGCTCCAGCTCCGTCGGCAAGCCCTCGGGGCCGGGTACGTCCGGCATCGTGTCCTGATGCGCGATGCCGTCCTCCACGCGCTGGAACGACGCCGACATGTTGAAGATGGGCCGCCCGTGCTGGATGGCGACCACGCGCCGTGTCGTGAACGAGCCGCCGTCGCGGATACGGTCCACCTCATACACGATGGGCGCTTTCACGTCGCCCGGGAGGATGAAGTAGGCGTGCATCGAGTGGCACGGCCGGTCCTCGGGCACGGTGCGGCTGGCGGCCACGAGCGCCTGCGCGAGCACCTGCCCGCCGAAGACGCGGTTCCACCCGAGGAAGCGGTTCTGCCCCCGGAAGATGTTCACCTCGATGGGTTCGAGGTCGAGGAGCACGAGGAAGTCGTCGAGCGCGGCAGACATGGCGAGGGGTCGAGAGTCGAGAGTCGAGAGACGAGAGTCGAGAGTCGAGAGTCGAAAAGGTGGGGGCAGGGCGGTAGCGCGTCAACCCCTGCGCTTGGATCTCCCCGGCTCTTCGTCTCCGCGGCTCGCCCTGTCCCCTCAGCCGTAGAGCACGCGCGCGTCTGGAATGCGGCCCTGGAGGTACGATGCCGCCGGGTCCACGAGCACGCGGCCTCCGAGCGACGCGCGGCCGAGCAGCAGGCGAAACTGCATCACGCGGCGGTCGGTGAGCGTGACCAGAACCGGCCACGACGGCGCATCGATCTGCGGCCCGAGCCGAAGCGTGGTCTCGATGGCCAGGCGCGTCTCGGTCTGCCCGTTCGACGACGTGATCGCGCGCTCGCCTACCACCGCGGCTACGCACGCGACGACGGTGCGCAGGTCGCCTTGGAGCGGGTGTGTCTCGAAGCGCACGTGCGGCCCGCCCCCATCGCGGAAGCGCTCTAGGTCAACCGCATGCAGCACCGCAAACTCGGCCCCGGTGTCCACCTTCGCCTCGACGCCGAGGAGCCCGAGGTCCGGCAACGCCACCCACTCGCGCCAGCCGACGATGTGAGAGGGAGGGGGGGGGTGGCGAGGGACGGGAGCCATCGGGAGTTGCGTAGCTCCCCTCCTGGATAGGAGGGGCTGGGGG
>JBCCLD010000373.1:0-4604 GCA_039027055.1 Bacteroidota bacterium | reverse complement strand
GGGCTATCTGAGCCCGAGCGACTACGAAGCTCAATCCTTCCACAAGGGGGTGTCCGTCAAAGCGGGGTAATCTCATTCAACCGTCCACACGTTCAACCGTCCACACGTTCATACCCAACTCTGCAAGCAGAGTTGGTATTACTCGATCCAACCGATCTCATCCATGTCCATCTTTCGTACCACCTTTCTCGTAGCCGGACTTCTGATTGCGACCGGTCTCGTCGCCTACTTCGCCTCGGGCACGGGCAGCGTCACCGCCCTGATACCGGCGTTCCTCGGTATCGCTATCGGAGGGCTGGCAGCGCTTGCCCAGGCCCGGCCGGGTGCGACCAAGCACGCCATGCACGGGGTTGCACTCGTTGCGCTGTTGGGAGCGCTTGGGAGCCTCGGGCGCGTTGTACCCGCGCTGTCTGGCGGCATCGAACTGCCCATCGCTTTTGCAGCACAGGCGATAACGGCCGTGCTATGCGTCGGGCTGATCATCGCCGCCGTCCGGCACTTCCGCGCCACGAGGCGTGCGGCCACAGCCTAAGATCCCGTTCGCGGGGGAGACGCGCCTCGGCACAGACTGGCATCCCGTCTCCCGTTCCCCGAGTTCGACGGCTTGGCCGTCCTGCTTCTACGCGGAAGACCTCGCATGGCTCGTCGCCGAACGGCAACCAGCGCACCGCTCGGTCGAGCACGCGGTCGATGTTTCGACAGGAAACGCGTCTCGGGTTGTGTGTGTCGCTGTCTCCTCAGGCAGTCGATGGGTGCCGTTCACACCTCCGTGTGCGAACGGGCATCCGCCCGACGGTTTCGAAGCCGGCCGAGATCCGAATGCTTCGCTCGCCGGTTGCGTACCCGGTTGCGCAAACATGGTGGCGAGCGCTTGGATGCCTCGGACGAAGTCGAGCGAGTCTGGGTCGGTGGCTTTCAAGCGCACGATCGGTACGGCGAGGAGCTTCTGCATGATGGACTGGGTCAGCCGCTCCACGTCGGGGCGGGCCATCTCGGGAATCCGGTGTCCGTGTCGGTCAACTTCCTGGCGGCGGATGGCCTCGAAGGTCGAGCGGATCGTTTGGATGGTCGGCTGGAGGGCGTGTTGATGGAAGAACCAGGTGACGAACTCGGCGAGATGCTCCTCCACGATCGCTTGGGCATCGGGCAGCGCGGCCTGCCGAGCGGCGGCCGTAGCCGCGACGCCTTCGCTCAGCGCGTCCAGGTCGAGCACGACGTAGCCTGGGCGCGCGTCTACCGTCAGTTCTACGTTGCGCGGCACAGCGATGTCAATCAGCAGAGCCGGGCGCGTCGGGCAGCGCGGAGGTAGCGCCTGGGCGCTCACCACCGGCTCGCGGGCACCCGTAGCAACGAGGACCACGTCGGCCGCAGCGATGACTGCGTGTCGGTCGTTCCAAGGATGTGCCTGCCCACCGTAGCGGCGTGCCAATGCCGCGGCACGTTGCTCGGACCGGTTCGTAATCGTCAGGCTCGCCAGTTGGTAGCGGGTCAACGCGTTGAGCGCGGCGAGCGCCATCTGGCCCGCACCGACCAGGACTACGTGCTGGCCATTGAGGCATCGACCCGGAGCTTGCGCCTGAGCGATGGAAACCGCGAGGCTGGATACCGATGCGGCACCGCGAGCCAGCCCCGTCTCAGTGCGTACGCGTTTCGCCGATTGAAACGCGGTGTGGAACAGCCGGTGCAGCACCGAATCCACTGCGTCGGCCTCTACGGCTGCATGGTAAGCCGCTTTCACCTGGTGTAGAATCTGGGCGTCCCCCAGGACGAGCGAACGCAGGCCCCCAGCGACGCTGAGCACATGGCGAACGGCACCCTCGTCATCGTACACGAAGGCGACCGCGTTGGGCCAGGAGGTCGCAGCCTCTGCAGCGAGCAAGGCCTCAGCGAGCGCGACATCGCGGTCGGTCCCGTGGATGACCACGTCCGTGCGGTTGCACGTCGATACGACAACACACGAGGCTGCCGTTGCACGCCGCCACCGCGCATAGAAGCGAACCAATGCGTCGGTCGTGAGCGCGAAGGCCTCACGCTGGGCTACCGAGGCTCGTTCGTGGTTGAGGCCAAGGACGTAGAGCTTCATGAAACGAGGCCGGTGGAACCGTGCAGGCGGCGTGTGCTGGGGCAACGAATAGGGGCGCCCCAAAGAACACCTATCTCGCCGTCGCGATGTCCGGGGAAGACACGAGCGGCGTTGAGAGGGAAAACCCCACAGGCCTCCGCCCGCCACACCACGGGGTCGGTTTCGACTCCGGGCTATCGATTTCGACTCCGGGCTATCGGCGGGTGTAGGCAACAAAGTGACCACGTCAAGACGCGTCGTCAGGTCGAAGACGGCTCCGCATCGGTCTCGCCTACCAAGGCGGCATCCTCCGTGAGCGACTCTCCGCCGAAGCCCCATCGGACCCACACCGGCACCAGCATCAGGCCCAGCAGTAGGAACGCCGCCGAGAGAACCACCGAGCTTCCGGGAGCCGGGATCAAGAGCCGACCCATCCCAACGAGCACGAGAAACATTGATGCACCAGTGAGGGCCGTGAGTGCGAGACGGCGACCCAGGGCACGAGGTGCACGCTGCGGATCGTCTCCGGCGGCGGCAGCCGTGGCTTTCCAGAAGCCGAACGGACGGACGCGGCGATAAAATGCCACACGGGTGGCCTCGTCGGTCTGCGGCGTGACGAACGTGATGCCGATGGCTGCGGCCGTGGAGACGGCGGCCATGATGGCGAGGCGCAAAGCGTCCTCGTCGGGAGCGTCGGAGAGGTCGAAGACAAAGAGCAGCACGGGCGCCATCACGAGGCTTGCTACGATCGCAGCCAGTTCACTCCAGAGGTTGATGCGCTCCCACAGCCATCGCAGCACCAACACCGACCCCATCCCGGCGCCAAGCAGCAACGAGAGCGTCCATCCCGACTGGATGTCGTTGAGTTGTGTCATGATGGCCAGCGCGATGAACAAGATCAGCAGGTTCGACAGCCGCGCGACGACCACGAGTTCACGGGGCGAGGCTTCGCGTCCGCGCCACTCCTGAGCGACCAGGCGACCGTAGATGTCGTTGCTCCAGTAGCCCGACCCCCAGTTGAGGTGCGTGTCTATCGTCGACGCGAGCGCCGCGAGCAGCCCCACTAGCATCAGGCCACGAATGCCATCCGGAAGGAGGTCGGACACCCCGGTGACGAAGAGGATCTCGCGGCCAGCGACGAAGCCGTCGGTCCCGACTTCGGTCAACTCGAAGGGATAGAGCACGAGCAGGCCGACTCCGATGACCAGCCAGATCAGGCTGCGCACGACGATTTGTGACCACGCGAACACGACCCCTGCCAACCGCGCGTCCCGGTCCGAGCGGCACGCCATCGAGCGCTGGGCGAGGTAGCCCGTGCCGTCGGAGTTCATCTGGAAGAACCACTGAAGCCCCACGATCGTCAAAAACGGACCGAGCACCCCGAGCGTCGTATCGGGTGGGCCGAACGATAGCAACTCGCTAGCCTTGGCCGCGCCGTAGAGATCAGCGACGCGCTCCGTGAGGCCGCCGAGGCCACCCACCTCGCTGACCACGGCCCACGCGTAGAACAACGTCCCGACCATGGCGAGCCCGAATTGCACTACGTCAGTCGCAACGACGGCACGCAAGCCCCCCGTGGTGGAGTAGAGCGTCGTGAAGACGAGGATGAGGAAGATCGAGAGGAAGTTGTTCGCCGCGGCGACCTCCGGAGGCAACCCCAGCGCCGACGTGCCGAGCACGCCGACGAGGCCCATCGCTTCCACGACGCCGACGAAGACGCCTTGGATGGCTGGCACCCACTCGTGCCAAGGCAAGAACACCTCAGCGATGCGGACGGCCGCAACCAGCACGAACGCCATCACGACGCAGTTGATGAGCGTGCCGTAGTAGAGCGCCTTCAGCACCCGCAAGGTGAGCACGCCACGCCCGCTGTAGCGCACCTCGGTGAGCTGGGCGTCGGTCAGCACCCCAGCGCGCCGCCAGCCGACGGCGAACACGAACGCCATGAGCAGGAACGCAAGCCCGTAGATCCACAAGCGCCAGAGCAAAAACACGCCGCCCGTCGCGATGAGACCCATCACCAGCAGGGGCGTGTCGGCTGCGAACTGCGTGGCGGCCATCGAGAAGCCGGCGCGCCACCCGTCGAGCGTCTTGCCTGCGAGGAAGTACTCGCCCAGCCCCTCGGAGGCCTTTTTGCGGGAAGCCAGCCCGGAGCCGACGGCGTAGAGGACGAAGCCGAGGACGATGAGGAGGTCGAGCATGAGGGGCGTAGCTGCGCTGGTTCACGGAACCTTCGAAGCTACGAACCGGCAGGCGGACGGCTCTCAGCCGTGCTCGTCCAACCAGGCTTCGATGGCGTCTTCGGCGAGCCGCAACGCCTCGTCGACTGACGAGCAGGCCTCACCGCCCTCCCAGACCAGTCCTCCCTGGTCGAGTACGCGGACTAACGACCTGCTGAAGTCATTGTAGCCGATCTCAACCCAGCCGTCTCGGACCCATGCCGCAAGAACGGGATACGCGTCAGTAAAGCAGTCCAAAGTCATCTACCGCAACAGGACTACGCGGGTGGTCTCGTTGACGCCCTCGCCCGTCAGCCGCACCG
>JBCCLD010000372.1:0-4605 GCA_039027055.1 Bacteroidota bacterium | reverse complement strand
GTAGAAGTCGAGGACGTAGCTGCCGACACTGTGCTGACGACGAAACTTGCGGCCTTCGAGTTGGCGGCGCTGAAGCATTTTCCACAGCGCTACCTCTGCAGGAGTCGCGTAGTTGCGCAGATCGCGGCGGATCGCCTTCAACTCTGGGCGATTCGCGTAGCGGGCTGGGGTACCGAACTGTGTGTGGGGCATGGAGCTAGCGTGGATCGACTACCCCTAGCCCCTCCCCCGCCTACGCGGGGGCAGGCTCTGTCGGGGAGGGGAACTGGAGGCTACTCCGACTTCTTCGCGGGCGTCTTGCGCGTCGTGGTCTTCTTTGCAGGCGCTTTCTTGGCGGTCGTCTTTTTAGCCGTCGCGCGCTTCTTCGCGGGGGCCCTTTTCTTCGGAGTCGGATCGGCGAGGGGCGCGGCGATGAGTTCGTTCCAGCGGAGCTCGCGGAGCTGCGGGCGCGGGTTGAGCGCGCGGTCGATGGCGAGGTCGGCCATGTGCTGCACCACCCACTCGAAGTAGTGCGGCGTGAGCGAGTTGATGTCCATGTCCGGCGCCGGGTTCATGAAGTCGATGGCGTACGGGATGCCGTCGCGGACGGCGAATTCCATCGAGTTCATGTCGTAGCCGAGCGCCGTGCACAGCTTGGTCGCGTCCGCAACGACGCGCGCGCCGAGTTCGGGGCTCATGTGGTCGTGCTCGACGTGGTAGCGCCGCTCACGGGGGTCGTACTTGATCGGCAGGATCGTGTCCTGACCCAAACAAATGCAGCGCACGAAGTGCTCCCACTCGATGAACTCCTGGAGCACCATCGTGAGCAGACCGGCGTTGTTGTAGTGGCCGATCAGCTCCTCCTTTGAGCGGCAGACATAGACCTCCTTCCAGCCGCCGCCGTGGGCGTCCTTGAAGATGCACGGCAGGCCGATGTAGTCGAGGATGGAATCCCAGTTGAGCGGGTACTCGAGGTTGCGCAGCGACTCGTCGTGGACGATGCCGGGGACGTACTCCTTGTTGGGCAGCACGACCGTCTTCGGGTGCGCGATGCCGAGCTTGGTGGCCAGCGCCGCGCCGAAGAACTTGTCGTCGGCCGTCCACATGAACGGGTTGTTGATGACGGTCGTCCCGGCGAGCACGGCCTGCTTGAGCACCGTCCTGTAGAACGGCACCTCGTGCGAGATGCGGTCGATAATGACGTCGTACTCCAGCGGCGCGTCCATGTGCGGCGCGCCGATCTTGACGAACTCGGCGACCACGTCCGCGTCGCGGTTGTTGACCTCCTCGATAAAGGCAGGTGGGAACGACCACTCGCGGCCGACGATCAGTCCAACTTTCTTAGGCATGGGGCTAGGCTGTCAGTGACAGGGCTGTTAGCGATGGGCAATCTGAAAGGAAGGGGCAGAAGGGCGGCTCCGGCGCTGCGCTGTTACGTGTTGCGTGTTGCGTGTTTGGTTAGATCCGATCTCATCACCGTACACTTTTTCTTGACAGTGCCCAGAACGGCTCTTTCTGGCCCGGAGGCACCGTCTCTGTCATCCCGCCCCTGTAGGTGAACATGGCGATCCGGGATCTCTGACGACTCCGGTCCTCTGTTCCATGTCTGAGATGCTGAATCAAGTTCAGCATGACAAGACCTTGGCGATGGAAGTCAACCAGCGTGTTCGGCATCGTGAGAGGGGTGCCTTGAAAAAAGTGGCCGGTAGTGAGAGATCCGATACGCAATACGAACCACGCAACACATGCTGAGACACCAAACCTCCACGGCTTGAAATGGAGGGATGTCAATCTGACCCGCCGATGTAGGTGCGGATCATCTGGTGCCAGTAGGGCCAGTCGTGCGCCCAGCCGTCCCAGAGGCGCAGCGCGTTGCCGACGCCCTTCTCCCAGAGGACGCGGGAGAGGTGCACGTTGTTTTCGCGGAACGAGTCGTCGCTGCCCGTGGCGAGGATGATGTCCGTGTGGCGAAGCTGCTCCAGGTGGCCGTGGTCGTGCAGGTCCATCGCGTAGTGCGACGGGTTGTGGCGGTAGATCTCGTCGCCGTAGTAGCCGTCCGAGAACATGCGGATGTCGTAGAGCCCGCTCATCCCGATCACGCGCCCGACGAGTTGCGGGTAGCGCAGCGTGAAGTCGACGGCGTGGAAGGCCCCGAAGCTAGCCCCTGTCACCATAAGGAAGTCGTTCGGGTTTTTGTGGTAGCTGAACGGCAGCAGCTCGTGGAGGAGGTAGCGCTCGTAGGCCTCCTGGTGGTGCGCGCGGTCGGCGGGGTGCTTCCAGCGGGCGTACCAGCTGTCGGCGTCGACGCTGTCCACGCAGTAGAGCTGGATCCAGCCGTTGCGGAGGTGGTCGCCGAGCGCGTCGGTCATGCCCCGGTCTTGCCACTCGTAGAAACGGCCCTGCGAGGTCGGGAAGACGACGACGCGCGCCCCGGCGTGGCCGAAGACGAGCGTCTCCATGGTGCGCCCGAGCGCGGGGCTGTGCCAGCTGTGGTATTCGCGGTGCATGGGGTGGAGGTCGGCGGGTGGTGAGGTGCGCGGTGGGAGGTGGGCGAAATGGCACGAGAGTGGCGCTATCTTCGCGCCTTCCAACATACTCTGTCTGGCACGATCTACGCTAGACGCTCACGGCGTTCGCTTGGGGACGGCCTACGGCCTGTGGGACGCTCACGGTGTTCGCTGTAGTTCGTTCGCTGCGCTCACTCGTGGGACGCTCGCGTTGCTCGCTGTGGGTTGTGGCAGGATGCCGCGCGCTGCTTGTCACCCAGCCTCTTCTATTCGCCAGTCGCTAGTCGCTCCCAAACCGTGTCCACCGCCACCCCCGATCTCGTCGCGCTCGGCTGGAAGTCCTACCCTGATGACGACGGCTACCACACCGTCGTTGGCGACCTCTGGCGGCTGCCCGAGATCCACAGCCCCCGCCTGGGCAACCACCGCGACCTCCTCGTCTACCTCCCCCCGTCCTACCACACCGAGCCGGACCGCCGCTACCCCGTCGTCTACATGCACGACGGCCAGAACCTCTTCGACGACGCGACGGCGTTTGCAGGCGAGTGGCAGGTCGACAATACGATGGACGCGCTCGCCGTTACGGGCCGCGAGGCCATCGTGGTGGGCGTGCCGAACACGGGCGTCGACCGCATCCACGAGTACAGCCCCGTCCAGGACCAGCAGGAGCGCGGCGGGCGCGGCGAGACCTACGTCGCCTTCCTCACCGAGACCGTCAAGCCGCGCATCGATGCTGACTTCCGCACGTGCCCGGGGCCGCTCGACACCCTCGTGGCCGGCTCGTCGATGGGCGGGCTGATCAGCCTCTACGCATTCCTGAAGCGCCCTGACGTGTTCGGCCACGCGGGCGTGATGAGCCCGTCGCTGTGGTTCGCCGACCGCGCGATCTTCCCCATCGTCCGCGAAACGCCCAAGCACGCGGGCCGCATCTACCTCGACGTGGGGACGAAGGAGGGCGCGCAGACCGTCGCCGACGTGCGCCGCCTCCGCGAGTTGATCCTGTCGAAAGGCTACCGCCGCCACCACGACTTCTGCTACGTCGAGGACCAGGGCGCGGGCCACTCCGAGATCGCCTGGCGCGACCGCCTCCACTTCGCGATGGATTTCCTGCTGGGACCGGCAGAGTAGTCTGCTCTGTTCACGAGTGACTTCGCTTCCCCCACGTATGTCATCCTGAGCGAGCGCAGCGAGTCGAAGGATCTCCGTCCGCCTCGGCGCTCCAGACAAACCTGGAAGCTGACCCGCAGATCCCCCGCGTTCGCGAGGGCAAGCTCTTCGGCTCCGCCGTTCCGGCTCCGCTCAGGATGACACATTCGGGGCGAGGTCTTTCCCAATACGCAACACGCAACAGTTCCCATGTTCATCGACGCCCACCTCGACCTCGCCTTCAACGTCGTTGCGCACGGGCGGGACCTGACGCGGACCGTGCCCGACCTGCGCGCGGCCGAAGCGAAGACGGCGCAGGAGGTGATGGTCACGCTGCCCGAGCTGCAGCAGGCGGGCGTCGGCATCGTCTTCGGGACGATCTTCACGTTGCCGCACCACGCCAAGCGGCCCTGGGCGAAGCGGCCGGGCGCGACGAAGCCGCTCACGACGAGGCAGAAGGCACTGATGTACCGCACGCCCGACGAGGCGCACGCGAAGGGCGTCGACCAGCTCGACCTCTACCGCCGCTGGGAGGACGACGGCTGGCTGCGGATCCTCCGCTCGCAGGCCGACCTCGCCGCGCACGAAGCGGCGTGGGCTGACGACGAGCGTACGACCGGCCTCGTGCTGCTCGTGGAAGGCGCCGACCCGATCCGCACGCCCGACGAACTGCCGTGGTGGGTCGAGCGCGGCGTCCGGCTCGTCGGCCCGGCGTGGCAGCGGACGCGGTACTCCGGCGGCACCTACGCGCCCGGCCCGCTCACGGAGTTGGGGCGCGACCTCATCCGCGCGATGAACGAGGCGGGCGTGGCCCTCGACGTGAGCCACCTCGCCCACGACGCCGTCTGGGACGCACTCGGCGTACTCGACGCATGTACGAACCCCACGCACGTCTGCGCGAGCCACAGCAACGCCGCCGCGCTCGTGCCCACCGACCGCCATCTCACCGACGCCATGCTCGACGCGCTCGCGG
>JBCCLD010000371.1:0-4615 GCA_039027055.1 Bacteroidota bacterium | reverse complement strand
TGGGCGTGGCGATGGTGATCCAGATGCGCATCGCCGCCCCGCCGACCACGAGCGGCGCACAGGCGAAGATCTTCCAGATCGTCGTGCCGCTGATGATCTTCATCTTCTTCAACCGCTTCGCGTCGGGCCTGAGCCTCTACTACCTGATGTACAACGTCCTCACGGCGGCGCAGCAGAAGTGGATCAACCACCAGATCGAGGTGGAGAAGACCGACCCGAAGCGCATCGCAGCGGCAAAAGCGAAAGCGCAAGCCAAGAAGAAGAACGCCAAGCCTGGCTTCTTCGCTCGCATGCAGCAGCGCGCCGAGGAGGCCCAGCGGCAGCAGCGCGCGAACGGACGCGGTGGCAGTGGCAAGCGCAGCGGCGGGCAGCGCCGCCCGGCGAAGCGGCGGTAGAGAAGAAGTCAGAAGTATGAGGTGAGAAGTCGAAGTAGGCTTCGGAAGCTCCACACTTGTCATCCTCAGGGCTTACGCAGGGAGGCGGTAAAATAGCCTCCCTCCCCCTCACGCCAGCCAGCTATGACCCGCCTCGACTACGGACAGTTCTTGCTCTCCAGCCAGGTCAATTACACGTTGACTTACTTCGCCGACCACGCTCGAAAGTGGAGCCATGACACGATCAACCGCTATCTCCGCCGAGACCGTGTTACGCCCCGTCTACTCTGGGACAACGTCAAGACCGAGGTCATCCCTCACGAGCGTGGCTACCTCCTCTTCGATGACACCGTCCTCGACAAACGCTACAGCCGCGAGATCGAGCCTGCCCGTCGCCAATGGAGCGGCAACGCCAAAGGCGTGATCGAGGGCATCGGCGTCGTGACGTGCGTCTACGTCAACCCAGCGCTCGACCGCTTCTGGATCATCGACTACCGGATCTTCGCGCCCGACACCGACGGCAAGACCAAGCTGAGGCACGTTGAGGAGATGCTCAAGCACACCGTCGCCCATAAACGCGTCGAGGGCGAGGATGGGAGCCCGAGACCGCTGCCGTTCGGCACCGTGCTTATGGATGCGTGGTACGCTACGATGCCGCTTTGGAAGCAGATCGAGCGGCTGGGCAAGCTCTACTACTGCCCCGTACGAGCCAACCGCCAGGTCAGTCTCGGGCCCGGTCAGGGCTACGAGCGCGTGGACGCCTTATCGGTGCCCGCAGAGGGCGCACTCGTCCATCTCAAGGGGATGCCGAAGGGACACCAGGTCAAACTTTTCCGGCTAGTGCTCTCTTCCGAGCGCACGGAATACGTCGTAACTAACGACGTAACTCAGTCGTCCTCGAAGGCCGCACGAGAGGAGTGCGCCGTTCGGTGGAAGATTGAGCAGTTGCACCGTGAGGTGAAGCAAACGACGGGGATCGCGCAGTGCCAGTGTCGTAAGGAGCGGGCGCAGCGCAACCATGTCGGCTGTGCACTGCTGGTGTGGGTGCGGCTGAAGTCGCTAGCTGCCGAGGTAGGCACGACGGTGTATGCGCTCAAACGAGGGCTGCTCTCGGACTACATGGTGACGCAGCTCCGCAACCCGTCAATCCGCATGACTCTTGCGTAAGTCCTGATCCTGAGCGAAGCCCGCAGGGCGAAGTCGAAGGATCTCTGTCTACCTCGGTGCTTCGGGCGGGACTTGGAAGCTAACCCGCAGATCCTTCGACTCGCTATCGCTCGCTCAGGATGACATGGCCTTGATCCACCTCGACGTACCCGTCCTCTGTCTATGTCAAGACCAGAATGGGCTGCAAGGTTGATGTCCATCGCGTTGTGTTCGACGATGATCCTGTTTGGCATAGCAGTCTATCCAGAGGCTCCGCATATAGCTGCTCCAGGAATTGGAGGAGGTATAATTCTTCTGTGTTGGACCGCAGTGGATTTATTGAAGACGTTGTTCAGGAAGTAGTCACACTGTGAAGGCTTAGGATCGAGTCGAGCAATGAACACCATCGCCGCTATCGCCACGGCACGGGGCCAGGCAGCGCTCGCCATTGTGCGCGTGTCGGGACCCGAAGCTGTCCGGATCGTGGACATGCGGTTCTCGAAACGACTCGGAAATGCCGACAGCCACACGGCGCACGTCGGCTACATCCTCGACGGCGAGGGCGCTGACAACGAGGCTCGGCGGCTCGACCAGGTCGTGGTGACGCTCTTCCGCGCGCCGCGCTCAGCCACGGGCGAGGACGTGGTCGAGGTGACGTGCCACGGCGGCGACGTGGCCCCCGCGCTCGTGCTGCGCAGCCTCCTCGACGCAGGGGCGCGGCTGGCCGAGCCGGGCGAGTTCACCCAGCGCGCCTTCCTCAACGGCAAGCTTGACCTCGCCCAGGCCGAGGCGGTCGCCGACCTCATCCACGCGCAGTCGCACCTCGCGCACCGCGTCTCGCTACACCAACTCCAGGGACGCACGTCAGTCGCGCTACAGCAGATCCGCCAGGAGCTGATCCAGACGAAAGCGCTGATCGAGTTGGAGCTCGACTTCGTGGAGGAGGACGTCGAGTTCGCCGACCGCGACGAGCTGCGACGGCTGCTCAGCGAGGCAGCCCGGCTGCTCGGCGACCTCCTCGACACGGCGCGGCTCGGTGCGTTCGTCCGCGACGGCGTGCGCGTGGTGATCGGCGGTCGGCCTAACGCGGGGAAATCGACGCTACTCAACGCGCTGGTGGAGCGCGACCGCGCCATCGTCAGTCCCGTGGCTGGGACGACGCGCGACGAGATCGAGGCCGAGCGCGAGATCGGCGGGCTGCGCTTCCGCTTCGTGGATACGGCAGGCCTCCGCGAGACTGCCGACCTCATCGAGGCCGAGGGCGTCCGCCGCACGCACCGCAGCATCGACGCGGCCGACGTGCTCGTCTACGTCTACGACGCGACGACCGGGCTGGACGACGAGGAGGTCGCGTTCCTCGATACGCTCGCTACGGAACGCCCGCGCCTCCCTGTGCTGCGCGTGGCGAACAAGGCGGACTTGCTGAGCGGCGCGGCTCCTCCCGCTTCCCTCGCCCTGAAGGGTCGGGAAGCTGTCCCCCTCATGGGTGAGGGGGACAGGTCCGAGGAGCGACCGGAGGGAGACGATGCAGGACCGGGGGGAGCCGCGCCGCTCTTCCTCTCCGCCGAGGACGCCACGTCTGATCCCCGCCCTCTCGTTACCCTCCTCAAGGCACTCTTGGCCGTTGTCGCCGACGGTCTCAGCGAGGCTGACAGCTCGCCCGTGGTCGTGAACGAGCGGCACCGGCAGCACCTGGCCGCCGCACTTCAGGCGGTGCAGTCGGCCCAGCGTGCGCTCGATCTAGGGATCTCCGGCGACACGCTCTCCCTCGACCTCCGCGAGGCCCTCCACGAACTAGGCGCTATCACCGGCGAGATCACGAGCGACGACGTCCTCGGGGCCATCTTCTCGCAGTTCTGCATCGGGAAATAGCCGGGCGCTTTCTCGCGGCGAGCCCTTACGCCTTCGTGCCGAACGTGGCGTCCATCCACACGGCGATCTGGTCGCGGACGGTGCGGAAGGTGGCGAGCTTGTCGGCGTCCGTGCCCGTGGCGGCGGAGGGGTCCGGGAAGCTGTGGTGCAGGTTCTCGATGGTCGCCGGGATGTAGGGGCACGCCTCCCGCGCGTTGTCGCACACGGTGACGACGTACTCGAAGTCCTGCCCCTCGAACGCGTCGACGTGGTCCGAGGTGTGCCCGCTGAGGTCGATGCCGAGGTCGGCCATGGCCTGCACCGCGAACGGGTTGACGCCGCCTGGCGCGGTGCCCGCCGACGCCGCCTCGAAGCGGTCGCCGTAGCGTGCTCGCAGCAGCCCCTCGGCCATCTGCGACCGCGCCGAGTTGTGCGTGCAGACAAAGAGGACGGTGGGTTTGAGGTCGGTGGTCATGGGTCCGTTGTTCGTGGTGGAGTCAATAGCTCCGCCAAGCTAGGACCGGACTGTTAGAGCAATGTGACCACCACGCGGGGGCGCACGCTCTCCACCTGGTCTTCTACAGCCGCGTTAGTATCGAGGTAGGCGTCACCACGATGCATGTTGGAATAGCGCATGGTCCAGAGTGACTTGTGGTCAGTCGTCGCTCGACGACCGGGACGCCCGCCACATGTAGAACGCCCTAGCAAAGAACCCAAGCACTATTGCCGGGATCGCATACTGAAGGGCGGTCCGGATGCCTATTCGAATCCACGAGCGAATGCCCTCACGGATTTCGGTTTGCGTCAGAGAGAGATCTGACTCGCTCCAGCCGATCCAGAGCGACAGGGCGAGCGCGACGGCCAAAGCCGCGTACACGCCCCACCTCGTCTTCGAGTGGGTCGCTGCCTGCGTCAGCCGATCCGTTTTGGTAGAGGACACGTTGGCCATAATCTGTGGAGTGCAGCGTTGAAGCGAGACGACGCAGGAGGACACGGTGGGACGAAGCAAGCGCGCTGGATGTTACGCGGGCCTGTGTTGCGAGGGTCAACGCTCACAGTCTACCTCATTTGCATGATTATGGCTGGTTCGTCGCTTTCGCCTCGCGACGACGACGTGAGTCCTCGATGGCATCCTTGATCGCCCAAAAGAAGCAACCGGCAAACAAGTTGAAGAGCCCTATCCCCTGAACGTCGGTCACGTTCAGCTCTGTCGCAGCGACGGGAAGAAAAAGGGCGAACAGGCA
>JBCCLD010000370.1:0-4628 GCA_039027055.1 Bacteroidota bacterium | reverse complement strand
CCGCGACACCGAGCGCCTCACGCTGCGCCGCGCCGGTCGTGGCTACGCCGAGCTGCTCCGACGCGCCGACACGCGCCGGGCGAGCGTCATCTTCGCGGTGCTGTTTCTCGGCGTCGGGCTGTTCGTGACCTACTTCCCCGTCTGGATGGAAAACCGCCTCGGCTTCACGGGCGTGATGATCTCAGGCGTCTATGCGCTTGGCGGGCTCTCCAACGTGCTCATCGGGCCGCGTGCGGGCCGCATCTCCGACATCGTAGGCCGCAAACCGGTCATCATCGCGGCGTCGGCCGGAGTGGGGCTATTCATGGCCGCGACCCCGCTGACGGGTGGCGTGCCGTGGGGCCCCTTCGTGCTGTTCTTCGGCATCATGGGCTGCGCGGCGGCCCGCTACAGCGCCTTCCAGGCGATGCTCACCGAGCTCGTCGTCGGGGCTCGGCGCGGGTCGTTCATGAGCCTGACCATCGCCATCGGCCAGGTCGGCTTTGCGGTTGGGAGCGCCGTTGCCGGGACGCTCTACGCGGGCATCGGCTTCCCGATGAGCGCCATTATTGCAGGTGGCCTCGCCGTCGCTGCTGCGCTGCTCGTCTGGGTCGGCCTCCCTGAGACGCTTGGGCACGACGCCGACACGGAGGAAGCAGCGAAGCGCACGCGAGCTCGGGTGGTGCATCCTGCGGGATGTGGTCCGTGCCCGGAAAGCGTCACGTCGAGCGAGGAGCTAGCCGTCCGGTAGCGCTCCGTCGATGTCGCTCAGTCGATGTCGCCGAGGACGAACACGTCGTCGATGTAGAGAAAGGCGAAGATCACGGTCTTGGCCTCGCCCAGGGTCTCCATGGTCTCGAACTCAGTCTCTAGGACGTGCCATGTGCCTTCGGACTCGGTGTCGGTGAGGTACGAGGTCACGGTGTAGGCTACGTAGGGCCCGACCATGCGACCAAGTTGCTCAAGGGCGGTCTCGGCTCGGGCGAGGTCGTCGGCATCGGTGGGGTCGAGGGCGCGCTGCCAGCGGTCGGGGCCATCGCCGCGATAGACGAAGTGCGAGGCGGCTGCCCCGTGGTCGCCATCCTCGATCCACCCAAGTAGGTCTGCGAGGAGCGCTTCGAGGCGCGGCTGCGCGTCCGGGATGGGCGGGGTCAGCGGGTCCATGTCCGGGTGCGCCGACACGTACAAGTAGGTGCCTTCGACGTCCATGAAAAAGAGCGTCGGGCGGCGACCTCCGGCCTCAAACTGCACCTGAGCGCCGGGGGCGCCTTCGATCTCATGCGGGACCACGATGACCTCGGTCCGTGGCGTGATCCGGACGTCGCCCAACACGAGATCGAGTTCGGTCAGGACTTGCGAGACGCGTTGCGCAGCATCGTTCGTGGAGCAGGGGACCGGACTACGGCTATTGCCCAGGTAGACGCGGCAGAAGACCAGGGCGGCCGCGTCGGCTGTAGAGAGTTCGCCCGCCGCCGCCCCCTGAAGCAACGCCGCCCGCGCGGGAAGCTGTAGGCTCAGGTCTGGCGCGCGCAGGATCGGTAGATCGAGCACCGACGGCCCCGCAGGCAGCGGAGCGTCCGTGAGCAGCATGGAGGGACCGCGATCCACCTGCACGAGCAGAGGACGATCCCCATGATCGGCGAAGAGGAACACGGGCTGACCGACGAGGTCGCCCCCACGGCGTACTTTCACTTGAACCTCCGTCAGAGCGCGCCCGTCCATGGTCCGTGCCGTGATCGCGTCAGGGGCCCACTCGGTACCGGGCGGCAAGGCCTCGGCAATCGCAGCGACCAGCGCGCCCGCGGTGCCCTCCATGCGTGGGTCGCCATCGTAGGCGCACGCGGTGACGCTGCCGCCCTCCACGCCGGTGTTGTGGTCGAGGCACGCCATAAGGTCATACAGCGGTGAGGCGTCTCCGGCCTGCGCGATCCGCGCGAGGTCGTCGAGCGTGTCCGTCAGACGATCTTCATCGATCTGTGCGGTGGCGTGCTGCGGGAATGCGGACAGAAGAACGGCTAGAGTGAGTAGGAAGAGGCGCATCGTGAGAGAGGCGTTAGGTTTAGCGAATGGAAGGGGTAGAGCAGGCGGTAGGTTGGGACGACACCCTACAGGCGCGAACCCGACGGTGTGCAGCGCATCCGGGTAGGTCATGCAGTCCCACGTGCTTCGACAAGTGCCAAGTATCAGGTTTCATGTAGTAGTTAAAGTGCTTATAAAATTATAGTTGTGCATTTCTTGATACGTGCCACTTTTCACGTGCCATAGTCCTTAGGTACTGGGCATGCCACGAACGAAGAGGAGCGTCAGGTCCTTGGCCCACGGCATGTGGTCGGGTGCAGCGCAACGCCGACCACCTTCAGCGTCTCGCAGGGAACGTCGGGATGTGGGCAGAGGGTCGGTCACGCGCAACGGGTGTAGCACGCGCAACGGGTGTAGAAACCTATAGCCCAGACGACCTGGCGGGACGCTTGCAGGACCCGCCAAGAGAGGCGGCCGAGAGAAGCGATGTGACCAAGAGCGGGGCCAGCGCGGCTCCGAAACGCGCGCATGCCAGAGCGGGAGACACGCGACGTGCGCCCAGCAGGCGGCTCCCGTAGGTGGAGCCGCGACCCAGCAAGCGGATCGGGTATGAACCAGGTGAATCGGTCTCGACCTAGTCGCGCCCAGCGGTCCCTACAACGGGGCCGTGGCGGTGCCGGAGCGGAGGGTACACGGAGGCCGCTTGAATCTTGGGGTGCGAGTGTATACATTGGCTCCGTTCGTGTCTCCGCCAAGAAACGCCCCCGCCTCTGCTCCTGGTTACGCGCTCCGATTGTACCACCCCGCACCGGAAGCCCGTGTCCCGACGAGTAGAGCTAGCAGCCCTCCTGGCGAGTGATGCGACCGCGCACAGCGCGGCGTATGTCGCTGTGCTATTGACCGCCGCCCAGTGGTGGTCCTGGTCCGAGGCCCTCGCCCTCGCCCCTGGCTCCCCCTACCTCGTCCTCGCCGCAGGGGCGGTGTTCTGGATGCTGCTCTTCGTCCTCGCAGGCCTCTACCAAGAGCGCTTCGCCGCGAGCCGCTTCGACGAGGTGACCACGCTCGTGAAGGTAATCGCGGTCGGCACGCTCGGACTGTTCTTCGGTGGCGTGCTCGACGCACTCCCGCCGGACGCGGCCCGCACGGTGGCCTTGCTCTACGGCGGCACGTTCGTGGGGCTGGCAGCGCTGGGACGGTTTGCCGTGCGCTCCATCCAAAAGCGCCGCATCCTCGCGGGCCACGGCCGGCACCGTGCCGTGATCGTGGGCTGGAGCGACCGCGTGGCCGAGGTGCACGACGAGGTCGCGCGCTACCCGGCGGCCGGCCTGGAGATCGTCGGTGCGGTGCGGCTGCGGCGCGACGAGCCCGAACTCGTCGTGGTGGGCGAGGACGACCGGCGCGAGCCCTCTGGCGGCGATGGCTCCGTCTACGCCTCCTCCGGCGACGGCCTCGCCTTCGACGCCAACGGCCTCTCCGAGGCGCTCCACGCCATCGACCACCTCCCCGACCTCATCGACCGCCTTGAGGTGCAGGACGTGCTCATCGCCCTCGGGTCGGACGACCACGTCTACCTCGACGAGGTCCTCCGCGTCTGCGACGGCAAGGCCGTCACGCTCAAGCTCGTCCCGGACTTCTACGCCGTCGTCGGTGGCATGGCGCGGACGGAGCACATGTACGGCCTCCCGCTCATCGAGGTGCTACCCGAACCGATGTCGGCAATCGACCGGGCGGCGAAGCGCACGTTCGACTTCGCCGTGAGCTCGGCCATCCTGCTCGTCGGGCTCCCGCTGTGGGCCTTGCTCGGCCTCGCCGTGCGCCTCACGTCGAAGGGCCCCGCGATCTACCGGCAGGTGCGCACCGGCCAGCACGGCGAGCCGTTTACGATCTACAAGTTCCGCACGATGGTGGACGGCGCCGAGCGGGGCACAGGGCCAGTCTGGGCGGCAAAGAATGACACGCGCATCACGCCGCTCGGAGCCTGGCTGCGCAAGCTGCGCCTCGACGAGGTGCCACAGCTCTGGAACGTGCTCAAGGGCGAGATGAGCCTCGTTGGTCCGCGCCCGGAGCGGCCCTACTTCGTGCGCAAGCTCGCCGCCGAGATCCCGCTCTACCGCCGCCGCCACCGCGTCCCGCCCGGCGTGACCGGTCTCGCGCAAGTGAAGTGGGGCTACGACCAGTCGCTCGACGACGTGCGCCAGAAGCTGAAGTACGACCTGTTCTACATCGAGAACATGAGCCTCGGCATGGACGCGCGCATCCTCCTCCAGACCATCCGCACCGCGCTCACGGGGAAAGGGCAGTAGGGGAAGTTTGAAGGATGAAGTGAGAAGTTAGAAAGAGCGTATCCACCGTACGCAGAGATGGGCTTGGCACAGAGCGTGATAATGGTGGAGTTGCTCTACTTCGTGGTGGACTTTCTAAGCCCATTCTTTGGGCTTCCCATGTTGGCTTACGCGATTGAGCAGATGTTCGGGATAAGAGGAGATATGGCATACGGGCTTGTTTGCTTGATCACAGCATTATAGCAGAATGCATAGACCTTGATAGCTCCCCTCCTGGACAGGAGGGGCTGGGGGTGGTCGATCATCGAGCTTCGGCCGGCAACCCCCTCTGGCTCCCCCTGACCAGGG
>JBCCLD010000369.1:0-4630 GCA_039027055.1 Bacteroidota bacterium | reverse complement strand
TCACGATGTCAGCATATCTCCATGTTGCGTGTTGCGTATCGGATCGAGGTCAACACGCAATACGCGACTCGCAACACCTCCTCGGCTATCCTGACATCGGCGAATTGAAAGCGTATGATACCAACTCCGTTTGCAGAGTTGGGTATGAGCGTGTGGACGGTTGAACGTGTGGACGGTTGAACGTCTGGACGAGGAGAACCACCTTCACACGTGGATACCTTCACACGTGGTCACGCGGATGGGACATCCGCGCTGCATACGTTCACACCCAAAGCCAGCCTCGAAGTTGAGGACCAATCGCAACGAGGCTTCCGGATTTGGTGTCAGGCAGCACGCCTGGGCGACGCGTAGCATCCGTGCACCGCTCGTCGGGAAGACGTGCCGCCCTGCCCCAGCAGGACCGTGGCGCAGCGAGAGCATGACCACCCCACCGGGATGCATCAGCATCGCCACGCGCTTGAGCGCGGTCGCCTGCTCTGTCGCGTTGAGGTGGTGCCAATCGCCCGAGGCCAGTACGAGGTCAAACTGCGGCCCGGCCCTGAACGAGGCGAGGTCGCGCAGCGCGTCATCGACCCACGTGATCCCGGCCCCTTCGTACCGCTGCTGCCTCGCCACCCGATAGGCTACCAGCGGCTCCACGGCGACGACGCGGTAGCGGCGCTCCGCCAGCACGGCCGCGTCGCGCCCGATACCTGCGCCCACGTCCAGCACCCGCGCCGGGGGCGGCCGAAGCACGCCGAGAAGCGCCCAGTGGAGCACATCGAACGGGACCGCTTCGGTCGTCTCGATGAAGCGGTCGAGGACGTCCTTGTAGCCCTCGGTACCCGGCACCTCCACGGTACCTGGCAGCCAGGCGGGCGTTTGTCGTGCTTTGGGCTCTGACCTGTCCGGCATCGCAGTGCGTTGACCGAGGCTAGTGCTGCGACCGCTTCATCTTGTCATGCTCCGTGCTCTCTCGGTCACCCACCCCTGCCCCCTCCTATCCAGAGCCTGCCCTCGCGGAAGCGGGGGAGGGGACCTCCAAACGCAGCTTCGAGGCCAATACGAGCCGGTAGGCTCGACTGGTCACAGTACTAGCCTTTCCGTTTCGCCAGCCAGACCCATCCCGTCAACAGGATCGCCGAGCCAGAGAAGATGGTCATCAGCGTGCCGGGGAAGAACTTAACGAAACCGCCGAGGTCGAGGAAGACAAAGTAGCCGATGTCGAGTAGGCCGCCGACCATTGCGGTGACCCAGATCGCGGTCATGTTGCCACGCCAGATGAAGGCGGCACCGATAAGGGTGACCACCCCGCCCCAGAGCAGATTCCAAGCGTGCTGATTGAGCACCGCGCCCACCGCGGCGTGATAGTCCATCACGAGCAGGTCGGGGTCCACACCGTCAGCGATGCTCTGGAAGCCCTCCACGGTGGTTCCAGCGATGATGAGCGTCCCGGCGAGCGCATGCACGAGACCCCATACGACCCAGAGGATCGCCGCGATGCGGAGCGCGGTCACCTGGGCCTTGGAGAGCGAGGGGGCAACAGAGGTAGTCATGGGTGAGAGTGCAGATGAGTGAACAGGTGGCTTCTCCAATATGCAACTAATCTGGTAACATTACAAAATGCTCCGCCCTCCTCTGCTCCTTGCACGTCAAGCCGACCCAAACAACCGTGTCCGTATCTCCTGGTCCATCTCAGCCACCGTCACGGCCTCGAGGCGCCGAAGGAGGGCCAACTCGGCATCGGCGTAGAGTTCGTTGATGTAGCCGCCCATTACCGTTGCCACGCGGCCGGCGCAGTCGCTCGGATGGCGAGTGAGGATCGGCTGGTCTTCTGCAATAGCCTCGTACGCCTCGCGCAGGGTGATTTCTTTTGCAGATCGCGCTAAGGCACTCCCCCCTCCGTTCCCCCGCCACGTCTCCACGAGGCCGCGTTGCCGAAGCTTCGCAAGCACCCTCCGTAAAACGACGGGACTCGTCCCGTAGGTCCGTGCCATCTGCTCGGACGTCAAGCGCTCTCCGGGACGCGAGGCCAGGAAGCCCAAGATGTGTAAGCCGATGGCGAGTTGACTATTCATGGGTACTCGTCAGCACCGCGCTGGATGGACCGCGCGCCGCGCGCTAAAACGGCACCCCGCGCCCCCAGACGACAAACAGCGCCAGGGCGAGCAGGACGACGTTGACGGGCACGTTTTTGCCCTCCCCGCGGCGCAGGTGGACGATCGCGGCTACCACCATCGTGAGGGCCAGCCCGAGCGCAGCCCACCCCGTCAGGACTGGGAGGACGCCGAGCAGCCACGGCAGCACGATGCCCACAGCCCCGAGGACTTCGAGCAGGCCAATTAACCGGATGGTGCCCGCGCTGAAGTCGTCCACATAGGGCGTCTTCTCGCGGAGCTTTGATTTGGGTTGGGTCAACTTCATCATCCCCGCGCCAAAGAAGGCGAACGCGAGGAGACCTTGTGCAATCCAAAGAGCGATGCCCATGGGAACGGTAGTGGCTTGGCGTGAGCGGGTAAAAAGTAGCGCGGGGGAATACGCGCATGATACGCACCGCCCTGGCACCCACACGCCCCACCTCCGACGCCGCTCCCACGACATCGTCTCCTTCATCCCAAACAACGGCCCTAGCCAGCGCACGCGCCGCAGGCCCTCGTAGAGCAACAGGCTTCCGGCGAACGTAGCGCTGGTCAGCAGCACCAGCTTCAGCGGGGCCGCCGTTGGCAGATCCAACAGGACGTACGCTGCCACAAACTGCACCGGCATGTGAACGATGTAGACCGGATACACCGCCCTACTGAAATAGCTCAAGGTTGGCGATGGCGCATCGAGGTGCCGGGCCGCGAAGCCGAGCACGGCGAGCATCCACGCCATCGATTCCAAGCCGATCAAGGCATTGGGCATGCCTTGGAGTTGGAAGTCACCCAGCCGCACGCCGTAGAGGCCAACGGCCAGCAACAGCGCGGCCCACCGATGGCGCGTCGCGGCTGACCAGAACACAGCACCGGTCGCCACGCACAGATAGCCGAGGAGAAAACACACGAATCCGAGTGCCCAGCCGTGCAGGCTTTCGACGTAGAGGGTGAACTCCTCCGGGTTGACGAGCCACACCTCCAGCATCACGGGGAGCGCTAGGAGAAACAGCCCGCCCGGCCGCTTCAGGAGCACCGTCACCTCTCGCAGGAGCACGTTCGCAGGATGCGCCTTCAGCACAGCGGTAATCGCCTTTGGTGGCTTCTATGGAGCAAGGCGACTGAGTTCCCACCCTTCGCTCCGCGCTTCGTAGCGGAACCGGTCGTGGAGACGATCTGCTTGGCCCTGCCAGAATTCTATCGTGAGCGGGCGCACGACGTAGCCGCCCCATGCTGGACGAGTCAACACGTCGCCATGCGCGGAGGCTAGGGCTTTGGCCGCCTGGGTCAAGGCGTCGCGATTAGGGACAGGCTGGCTTGGAGGGTAGACGTGAAGCGTTCCCTGCATGGCCGGGGGCCGCGCCTCGAAATAGCGCGCCGACTCGGCGCTGGGAAGCCGCTCGGCAACCCCCGTCACGCGCACTTGTCGCCCAGCGTTCGGCCAGTAGAACACGAGCGCGACTCTGGGTTCGGCATCAATGTCCCGTCCTTTCGGACCCGCGTAGTGACTCGTAAAGATGAACCCGCGTGCGTCGACTTCTTTGAGGGACACCGTCCGTGCTTGCGCGGCCCCGTCGGGATCAACGGTCGCCAGCACCATCGCTGCGGGGTCGGTTTCACCACCCTTGCAGGCCTCCTGAAACCACCAAGCGAATTGCCGCAGCGGATCGGCGTCAAGGTCATTGCGTCGAAGCACCTCGCGCGCGAACGACGGGCCTGAGGTGGGAGAGACCAGGTAGGAGCCGGAGGGGTGGGAGTCTTCAGGCGACATAGCCATGTCTTCGCGTACACCGAGTGTTATCTAAACGCCGAGTTCCTCCGCCTCGTCGGCGTGGCCCATGATGAACTGAAAGCGAGGCGTGGCGTCCTTGCCCATCAGGTCGTGATCGTGTTCTCCTGGGTCCCCTCTATCTCCCGGAGGTTATCGTTCGTCAGTCGAAGACGGTTCTCCTTGAAGTCAACTCTAGTCCCGGCAGCGCAACCGCTAAAAACGAGAGCCACTACGAGGATCGAGAAATACCGCCTTTGTGTACGCAGCATGCGATGATCATTGTCGCTCATGAGAGAAACGGCTGTGTAGGTGCCACTCACACGTCTAGCTCCTCCACTTCGTCGGCGTGGCCCATGATGAACTGGAAGCGCGGGGCGGCGTCCTTGCCCATCAGGTCGGTGATGGTGTTCTCGGTGGCGAGCTTCGCGTCGTCGGGGATGGTCACGCGCAGGAGGCGGCGGCGCTCCGGGTCGAGCGTCGTCTCGTGGAGCGTCTTCGGCATCATCTCGCCGAGGCCTTTGAAGCGCTGCACCTCGATGTTGGCGCGGGGGTTCTTCTTCTGGATGCGGCGGATGATCGCGTCGCGGTCCCCCTCGTCGAGCGCCCAGTGCGTCTGTTTGAGCGCGTCCACGCGGAAGAGCGGCGGCTGCGCGAGGTAGACCGCGCCCTCGTCGATGAGCGGGCGGAGGTAGCGGTAGAAGAACGTCAGCAGCAGCGTCGCGATGTGGTGGCCGTCGGAGTCGGCGTC
>JBCCLD010000368.1:0-4633 GCA_039027055.1 Bacteroidota bacterium | reverse complement strand
CTGCTGGCCGCGGTTCTGGAGCGTGATCGTGAAGTCCACGCTCCCTGCGCCCGAGGCGAAGCCGTCCACGTCGAGGTCGAGGTTGGTCGCCTCGTTGAGCTCGATCGCGGCGATACCGGAACCGGAGTCGGACGCCGTGCCCTCGTACTGCGCGCCGCGGATCGAGCCCGAGAGCGAAGGCGCGGTCGTGTCCTCGCCGCCACCGCCGCCGGTCCCGGTCAGGCTGATGGCCCGCTCGGAGTCGTTGCCCACCAGGTCAGCCGCGGCGACGGTGCCGTTGCCGTCCTGCGTCGGGTCGATGAGCGCAAGCGCGAAGCCAACGGTGGCGTCGCCGGACGAGAACGGATCGACGGTGAGCGCGACGTTGACCGAGCCGGGGTTGAGCGACACCGAGGCCACACCCGTGTCGTTGAGGCCGTTGTCAGCCGCCGTGCCGTTGAAGGTCGTGCCGGTCGTGGAGCCGGTGATGACCGGCCCCCCATTGTCGCGCGGCGGCCCGCCGTCGAGGGCGTCGAGGGCGGCATCGACCTGGATGCGCGGCGTCGTGACGCCGTTGCGGCCGTCGCGGATCGAGACGCCCGTGCTGGTGAGTGCGTTGAGCACCTCGTCAACGGTGGCGTCGGGCTTCTTGCCCTTCAGCAGCGCCCACGCGCCCGCCACGTGCGGGGCGGCCATCGACGTGCCCGAGTAGTTCGAGTAGCCGCCATCGGGAATCGACGACTGGATCCAACGGCCTGGCGCGAGGAGGTCGAGGAAGGTGTCGCTGTTGGAGAAACTGGACACCGCGTCCGTCCCGGTGCCCAGCGAGCCGTCGTCGGTCGAGCCGACGCTGACGGCGGTCGAGATGCAACCCGGCGCGCTGATCCCGTTGCTGTTGCTGCCGTTGCCCGAAGCGATCACCGTAGCGATGCCCGCGCTGCGCAGGTTGTCGATGATCGGCTTGCGCGAGTCGCTGTCACACGGGGTGGTGAAGGATCCGCCGCCGAGGCTCATGTTGGCCGAGGCGACGTTGAGCGTATTGCGCTGGGCGTAGACGAACTCGAGGCCGCTGATGATGTCCGAGGTATAGGCCCCCACGCACGGCGAGGGGCCGGGGAAGCACGACGAGAAGCCGGTGAACTGCGTGAAGACCTGCACGGCGATGATGTCCGCGTCTGGCGCGACACCGGAGAAGCTGGAGCCCTTGCCCGCCGCGATGCCGGCGACGTGCGTGCCGTGGTCGCATCCGGAGGTGCTGCGGGCGCAGTGGTCGCCCGCGCCGGGGCCAGTCTGGGAGCGCTGGCCGTTGGGGCACACCGAGGTACCGCCTGCGGCGGCCGAGTAGCACGCTTCGGCGACGACCTTGCCCTGGAGGAACGGGTGGCTGCCGTCGACACCCGTATCGAGGACGGCAACCGCCTGGCCTGCACCGGTATAGCCGGAGGCCCACGCATCCGTAGCCCCGACCAGTTCAGTGCTCTCGGCGAGGTTGAGGCGGACGACCTCGTCCTCCTCGACGAAGCGGACGAGCGGGCTGGCGGCGAGGAACCGCAGGCCCTCGGCCGTCACACTCAGCGCGACCACAGGCACGGTTTCGTAGCGCGTCACGCGCTCGACGGTGACGCCGTTGGCCGCGAGGGTACGGAGTACCTGGTCACGCCGCTCGGCGAGGCGGGCGCGCTGGCGCCGCACGTCGGCAGCGAGGAGGCGGCCCTCGGGAAGGAAGGCGACGTCGAGCCGCACGAGGACCGGGACGCCCCCGCGCTCCTGAGCGATGGCGGCGAGGCGGTCAAACTCGGGCACGACCTGTTGGAGTTGCGCGGCGCTGACGCGCGGGGCTTGCGCGTGTAGGGGCGGTGCCAGCGTGCCAAGCAGGAGAGCCAGCACGGCGAAGACACACAGACGATGGGGCATAAGGCTACCTAAGTAGAAGGAGGAGGGAGCGCAGCGCGTGTACGCCATGACGAAAGAGGCCCGCGAGATTTAGAGCGGGTGTGCGGAACGCTAGGGTAACGAAATCTGACAACAGTATGGGGGCAAACATTATGCCTATGGTCAAATCCTGATCAGCGGACTCACCGCGCAGCGAAGGCCGCGGGCAGCCGCCAGCCGTCCCGGGAGAGTCGGTCCCACGCGAAGCCGTTTTGCAACGCCGCTGGTGCAACCGGCGCGGCCGTCTCCGCCAGCCCGAGCGACTGCGCCAGCACCCCGACCAGCCGTCTGGGCTCGACGCCCGCGTCGCGGAGGCTGGCCAGTGTGAGCGCCGCGTCACGCTTGGAGAGCTTGTCGCCGTCCGCGTTCACGACGATGGGCACGTGGGCATAGGTCGGCACCGTACCGCCGAGCGCGCGGGTGAGCTGGATCTGCCGCCCCGTCGAATCGAGGAGGTCCGCGCCACGCACCACCTCGGTGACACCCATCGCGATGTCGTCCACCACCACGGCGAGTTGGTAGGCGTAGACGCCGTCGCGGCGCTTGAGCACGAAGTCGCCCGTCTCCGTCGCTACGTCCTGCGCGAGTGGTCCCTGGACGCGGTCGTGGAACAGGACGGGGCCGTCGCCCACGAGGAAACGGAGCGCGGAGCCGATGTCGCGCGGAGTCGGTGGGTCGGAGCGGTAGCGGGCGTACCAGTCCGGTACGAGGGCCGCCGGGCGCAGCGCCTTCGGGTAGGCGGGCATGCCTTCGCCCGCGTGGGGCGCAGAGGCGAGGGCGAGCAGGTCCTTGCGCGAGCGGTCGCAGGGGAAGAGGTGCGCCTCAGCAGCGAGACGATCGAGCGCGGCCTCGTAGCGGTCGAAGCGCTCAGACTGCGCGTAGGGACCGAAGTCGCCGCGTTCGGGGAAATGCACGCCGTCGGTCGTCGTGAGCGCGGGGCCTTCGTCCCAGTCGAGGCCCAGCCAGGCGAGGTCGCGCATCTGTTCGGCGGCGACGCCCGGCACCACGCGCGGCCCGTCGAGGTCTTCGAGCCGCCACACGAACGCGCCGCCCTGGCTCCGCGCTGAGAGCCACGCCACGAGTGCCGTCCGCGCGCTGCCGACGTGCAGCAGGCCCGTCGGCGAGGGGGCGAAGCGACCTCGGACGTGCGGGTTGGGGACTGCGCTCATCCGCACCCCCTGTCCTGCGTCGTCTCCGCGCTGCGCGCTCCGCTCCTCGGACTGTCCCCCTCGATTTCGAGGGGGACAGTTTTTGGTGATGGGGGAGCAGAGCGACCGTCACCAAAAACGGGGGGAGCCATCGCGACCTCGATCCTCACCGCACCACCGAAATGCGCCGCGTCGTGCGCTGGCCGGCCGCCTCGGCGACAAGCACGTAGACGCCCATCCCGGCACGTCCTGGCGTCCACGACAGCGCATGCGTCCCCGCCGCGAGCGGACCGTCGTGCAACACGGCCACGCGACGGCCGAGCACATCGTAGACGCTCACCCGTGTCTCAGATGCGACAGGCATCGTGAGGCGAACCGTGGTGACTTCGGCGACCGGGTTTGGGAAGATCTGGACATCGAGTGCGGCCGTTTCGGGAGCCGCCTCGGTGCTGACGGCGCGGCGGCGGTCGTCGAGTTGGGCGAGGTAGAGCGAGCGGGGCTCCAGCGTCCCGGCGCGGTTGGTGCCCTCTTCGTAGCAGGCGGCCCCAGCGTACGGCACCGATGGGCCGTCGTGGATCACGAACGCAGCGCGCGTGCCGATACTGTAGTTCTGCGCCGTCGGCGGCTGCTGGCAGAGGAGCCAGCCTGCGCCGAGGTCCACGTTCCACGCCACCGCGTGCGCCGCCGACCAGCCGTGCGCCTCGCCGAAGTCGCCGCGGTTGCCGATCCACAGTAGGCGACTGTCGAGGATCGGCGCGGAGAGTTCGCGGTGGTTGTCGTAGAGGATCCCCATGCTCCAGCGGCGGTGCGGCTCGCTGGCGAAGAGCGCACCCTCGGAGCGGTTGTCGAGGAAGACGTTGCCCGAGGTGAGCGCGCCGCCGACGGTGGCGTAGTGGTGCCGCCCGTTGCTCGCGTAGCTGTCGCGTACGAGGACGTGCTGCGAGGCCACGTCGAGGTTGAAGCCGTACATCCGCTCGCCGGCGATCTGCGCGAGCGGGTCGAGCGCCTGGCTGTCGGTGATGGTCGCGCGCGTGGTCGTCCGCGTGCGGATCGCCGAGCCGCCGTAGCCCTTCACCGCCACGTCGCGCACCCAGGCATCCTCGACGGTCACGAGATTGACCCCGATCCATGCGTGGTCCTCGATCGCGTCGCCCGGCTGGATGTCGATGCGCAGGTGCTCGACGCCGACCTGCGTCACGAGGTTGTTGCGGTTGTGGACGTAGACGTAGGACTCGCTGCGGCTGCGGTCGAGCGTGTAGAACACGGGCACGTCGACGGTCACGCGGTTGCCGTCGAGGGCCGTAATGACGCGGTTGAAGACGATGTCGTCGTCGCCCGGAGACCACGCCGGGTCGAGGTCCACGCCGCCACCGTCGATGGCGTCCACCCAAGCACCCAGACCTGGCTCGACGCCATCGACGGCGGCGGCGTAGACCTCGATCCGGCCTGGGCTCCGGGCGACGACGACATCGTCTTCAACCGCGTCATTACGGCCCTCGACGGCAACCGCGTGACCGTGGACGTGCCCGTGTTCTACACGCTCGACCGCAGCCGCAGCGAGTCCTACGTCTACG
>JBCCLD010000367.1:0-4664 GCA_039027055.1 Bacteroidota bacterium | reverse complement strand
GGTGGCGCGCCTCGCCGACGGCCTGCAGCCGGCCGGGACGCAGACGCTCCACTGGGCTGCCGACGGGCTGGCGAGCGGCGTCTATCTGATCCGGCTCCAGTCCGCCGAGGGCGTCGCGACGCGCACGGTGACCCTGTCTCGATAACACTGGGACCCGATAACAGTAGCGCGATAAGAGTCGGGGACGGTAGGTTGGCGATCCTCATCCGCCACCCATCGCTATGTCCTCTACGCCACTTCACCCAGCTACGCGCGCCGCGCACGCGGGCCTGACCATTGATCCCAAGACGCGCGCCGTCGTCCCGCCCATCCACCTCGCGACGACGTTCGAGCGCGCGCCCGACGGCGGCTACCCGGCCGGCTACCAGTACAGCCGCTCGGAAAACCCCAACCGACAGGCCCTCGAAGCCACGCTCGCCGACCTCGAAGGCGGCGACTTAGACGAGGAGATCGCGTGCGTCGCTTTCCCGTCGGGCATGGCGGCCATCTTCGCCGTGCTCCAGACCCTCGCACCCGGCGACCACGTCGTCGCGCCGCTAGACGCCTACTACAACGTGGCACTGCTCCTGCGCGATCACTTCGCCCGGTGGGGCGTCGGCGTGAGCTTCGCCGACATGACCGCTCCGCATAAGGTCGCGGCGGCGATGACGCCCGACACGAAGCTAGTCTGGATCGAGACGCCGTCGAACCCGCTGCTCGACATTACGGATATCGAGAAGGTCGCGACCGTGGCACACGCGGGCGGCGCGCTCGTGGCGTGCGACAACACCTGGGCGACGCCGCTCCTCCAGCGCCCGCTCGCCCTCGGCGCCGACATCGTGGTGCACGCGACGACGAAGTACCTCGCCGGGCACTCCGACGTGACGGGCGGCGCCGCCGTCGTGCGGGGTCAACCCGACACCGTCGGGCGGCTGCGGACGGTGCAGCGTGCGGCAGGCGTTGTCCCCGCCCCGCTCGACTGCTGGCTCGTGGCGCGCGGGCTGCGGACGCTCGCCGTGCGGATGCGCGCCCACGTCGATAACGCCCTCGCGCTCGCGCACTTCCTAGACGTGCACCCGGCGGTAGAGCGCGTACACTACCCTGGGCTCCGCAGCGACCCGGGGCATGCCACCGCGGCGAAGCAAATGGATGGCTTCGGCGGCATGCTCTCGTTCGTGGTACGCGGCGGCGAGGCCCCTGCGCGGGCGGCGGCGAACGGCCTGCAGCTCTTCACGCAGGCAACGAGCCTCGGCGGTCCGGAGAGCCTCGTCGAGCACCGCGCCTCGGTGGAAGGCCCCACCACGCTCGCGCCTCCAGGCTTGCTGCGCCTCTCCGTCGGCCTGGAGCACCCGGACGACCTGATCGCCGACCTCAGCCGCGTACTCGACCCATGACTGACTCGCCCGCCCCTCTGCTCGTCTCCTCGCCGAGAAAGGCCTCGATGAGTGCGGCGCTGGCGTCGGCCTCCTCAACGGGCCACCAGTGGCCGCAGTCCGGGAAGACGTGCACGCGGCCCGACGGGGTCTGCGTAGCACCAAAGCGGTCAGCGTAGCGGACGGGGATGTAGGGGTCGTGTGCGCCCCAGAGCACGAGCGTCGGCACGTGCGCGGTGAGGGCCAGCAGGCGCGGCTCCCACGCGGCAAAAACCGACGGGTGGGCGGCGCGGTAGAGGCGGAGCACCATGCGCTTCGCGGCGGGCGTGACGTGGGCGTAGCTCCGCTCGATGTGGTCGGCGGGGAGGCGGCGTCCCCCCCGGCGCAGCTCGCGGCGGTAGAGCCAGCGGTTCATCCCCAGCAGGCTCACCTCGCCGAGGAGCGGCGTGCGCCACACGCGCGCCCAGGCGTGCCAGCGGTAGTCGCCGTGGAACGGGCACCCGCCGACCACGAGCCGCCGGACGCGCTCGGGGTGCGCGATCGCCCAGGCTAGCCCGAAGAGACCGCCGAGGTCGTGCGCCACAAGGTCCACGGGCTCGTCGAGGCCCATCTCGTCCAGAAGCTGGTCGGCGAACCGAGCGAGCCCGTCGAGCGACGGGTCGAAGTCGGCAGGCACGCCCGAGCGTCCGAAGCCGGGGAGGTCCGGCGCGAGGCAGCGGCGGCGCGGTGCGAGGTGATCGATCACGCCGTCCCACAGGTCCGCCGAGTCGGGGTTGCCGTGCAGCAGCAGCACCGGCGGTGCGTCGCCTGCTCCGCGGTCGGCTACATGGATCGGGGTGCCGGCCAGGTCGAGGGTCATGGGGGCATAGGTCTAGGGTCGCAGGTCTAGGGTCGCAGGTCTAGGGTCGCAGGTCTAGGGTCGTAGGTCGAAGATCGGGTAGAACCACGGTCGCACCGCATCACGGCCCCACCGCCGCGCTTCTCCCCTCTGGATCCCCCGCGCGGCGGTCGCGTGCCATAGCGTCCTCGTCTCTTGCACCTCACCCTCCCGCTCCACGGCATGGCTGGTCACAATAAATGGTCAAAGATTAAGCGGCAGAAGGCCGCCACCGACGCGAAGAAGTCCAAAGCCTGGGCGCGCATCACGCGCGACATCATGGTCGCGGCGCGCGAGGGCGGCGGCGACCCCGGCATGAACCCGAAGCTCGCGCTCGCCATCGACAAGGCGAAGGCGGAGAACATGCCCAAGGACAACGTCGAGCGCGCCATCAAGCGCGGCACCGGCGAGATCGCGGGGGCCGACTACGAGGAGATGGCCTACGAGGGCTACGGCCCCCACGGCATCGCCGTCTACGTGGAGACGCTCACCGACAACACCAACCGCACCGTCTCGGAGGTGCGCCACGCCTTCAGCAAGGCCGGGGGTAACCTCGGCACGTCGGGCTCGGTCGCGTTCCAGTTCGACCGCAAGGGCGTCCTCGAAGTGCCCGCCGAAGACGCCGAGGGCAACGCCCGCGAGGAGGACGACCTCTTCCTGCTCGTCGCCGACGCCGGTGCCGAAGACCTCCGCCTCGAAGACGACGTGTTCGTGGTGACCACGCCGCCCGAGGAGTTCGGTGCCGTCCGCGACGCGCTCGAAGGCGAAGGCATCGCCCCGACGGACGACTCGGGCCTCCAGATGATCGCCTCAACCACGACCAAGCTCGCGCCCGACGAGGCCGCTAAGGTGCTCAAGCTCCTCGACCGCCTCGAAGACCTCGACGACGTCCAGGCCGTCTACTCGACGCTCGACATGGACGACGAGACGATGGCGGCGTTGGCCTGAGCAGTCGCACGTGGCAAGAAGCACGTGGCACGACGAGCACCGTAGCCCCCTGCGTTTCCTTGCTACTTGCCACCTGACACTTGCCACTCACAAACCATGATCGTTCTCGGTGTAGACCCTGGCACGCGGCACACGGGCTACGGCGTCGTGGAGATCGTCGGGCAGAAGGAGCGCATCCTCGACTATGGGGCCATCGACCTCCCGCCGAAGATGGCGCACCCGCTGCGGCTGAAGGTGATCTACGAGCGCCTCACCGAGGTCATCGGGGCCACGCTGCCGGACGAGTGCGCCGTCGAGATGCCGGTCTACGGGCAGAACGCGCAGGCGATGCTCAAGCTCGGGCGCGCGCAGGCGGCGGTGATGCTCGCCGCGATGCACCGCGAGCTGCCCGTCACGCAGTACACCCCGAAGGAGGTCAAGAAGTCGGTCACAGGCAACGGCAACGCGACCAAGCAGCAGGTGTGGTTCATGGTGAAGAGCCTGCTCGCGCTCACCGAGTCGCGCGGCCTCGACGCCTCCGACGCGCTCGCCGTCGCGCTCTGCCACGGCCACCGCGTCCACCAGGGGCCGACGGGGAAGTTCAAGAACTGGAAGAGCTTCGTCGAGGCCAACCAGGACCGCATCATCGAGTGAGCGGGCTGGCCTCCGCCACCAAACGCTCGATGGCCTGCCAGCATGCCTCGGGGGCCGACTGAAGCACCAGGTGCGGCGCCTCGATATCGACACCGGTGCCATCCGAGGCAGCTTTCATCACGTCGCGCGCGTGTCTGCGCCCTACGATGCGGTCGCGCGTCGCCCTGAGGTAAAGCACAGGCACCGACGCACGCCGCAGCGCCGCGCGGGCGTCTGCCTGAGACACGGCGCGGATACGCGCAGCTAGCGTCGAGGCGGGCACCTGTTTGATGACTCGCGCTAGTTCACGTCGCTGTGACCGTGGCCCGTGTGCCCCCATCAGAGCCAACGCGGCAACCTGCGCGCTCCCTGGCATGTTGATCGCAAGCCGGGCGAGGCTCTCCGCGACACCAAAGGGTGTAGGCGCACGAACGAACGAGGCGGCCAAGACGAGCGCCCGGAGATGGTCAGGTTGCTCAGCAGCTAGGCGAATAGCGAGTGGTCCTGAGAACGACTCGGCGGTGAGGATGAAAGGCCGAGTAGGCAAGCGTTCCGCGACCCAGGCACCCAACGCCTCGTACGTCTGCGGCCCCGTCGTCGGATACGCCAGCACCGACGGATCGAACGCAGCAGGTGCCGCCGCTGCGAACGGCTCAAACAGCAGACCCGTGTCGTCGAGGCCAGGCAGGAGCAATGCAGCGGTCGCGCTCTTTCTGCCTTCCTCTTGTTGCATTTTATACGCTTTCAATTCGCCGATGTCAGGATAGCCGAGGAGGTGTTGCGTGTCGCGTAGTGCGTGTTGACCTCGATCCGATACTCGGGCACGCACTACGCAACATGGAGCTATGCTGACATCGTGACGCCGAATCCGTATT
>JBCCLD010000366.1:0-4666 GCA_039027055.1 Bacteroidota bacterium | reverse complement strand
TTGCGATATCGCTGCTCGGGCATGGAAGCCGCAAACGCAGTTCCCCTCCTGGATAGGAGGGGACAGGGGTGGTTGACCAACCTGGCAACCCCGTCACGTCCAGAGGTGATCGCGCAGTAGACCCCTTGCGCTCACACTAGGCCCTTGGTGGGTCTGTTGAAGCGCTATGGACTGGCTTGGCTACGTTGGCTGACGTCTGAAGAAGGTGGACGTCGAGCCCCTCCGCCGTCTACGAGCAAAACGTTCTGGTACTGCAATCCGAGCTACTTCGAGGGCCATGACCCGGTCGAGGAAGGCCGTTGGAGCCTATGTCTTGAGCTTGGGGAGCGCAGACCGTCGCGCACGGGGAGGTCGAAAACGTGTTCGACTTGCCCGATCCGCTGAGAACGATCTAGACTGCCACCGCATGGGTCCGAGCCGCACGACTGGGGACGAGTGACCAAGGACAAGCGACCACGCCCCCAATTCATCGCCGCGCTATGTGAAGGATGGCCGCCGAGGTTGGACGCGTGGGTGCGGGTTGGTTAACATCGACGCGACCCTGGTTGCGCGCGTCCACCACGTGCAACCCGAGCGCTGATGCCTCTTGCTGTCGCGGCGTGTACCACCCGCCGGTCAGCACGGCTTTCCGCCCACTCATCCCGGACCCACCCATGTTTACCCGACCTGTCATCGGCGCAGTTGGTGTGCTGATGCTCCTCTTGCTGGCCAGCACGCCCGCTTCCGCGCAAGGTGTCACCACGGCTGGCCTCAGCGGCTTCGTCCTCGACCAGACTGGCGAGCCGCTCCCCGGCGCCAACGTCGTGGCCGTGCACCAGCCGAGCGGCACCACCTACGGCGCGGCCACTCGCGCCGGCGGCTCCTACATCATCCCCAACATGCGCGTGGGTGGCCCGTACACCATCACCGCGTCCTACATCGGCTACCAGCCGGAGGTCGAGGAGAACATCACGCTCAGCCTCGGCCAGACGCTCCGCCTCGACTTTGCGCTCCTCCCGGACGATGTCGCCCTCGGCGATGTGGAAGTCACGGCGATGGCCGACGAGGTGCTCAACGGCGACCGCACCGGCGCGGCGACCTTCATCGACCCGCAGGCCGTGACGCAGCTCCCGACGGTGAGCCGCTCCACGCGCGATCTCACCCGCGTCGACCCGCGCTCCGACGGCAACTTCTCCTTCGGCGGCCGCAACTGGCTCTACAACAACGTCACCCTCGACGGCTCCTACTTCAACAACCCGTTCGGCCTCGACGACCCTGCCCCAGGCGGCCAGGCTGGTGCCGAGCCCGTCCCCTACGACGCCATCGAGCAGGTCCAGGTCTCCATCGCGCCGTTCGACGTGCGCGAGAGCGGCTTTACTGGCGCGAGCATCAACCAGGTCACGAAGTCGGGCACCAACCGCCTCCAGGGCTCGGTCTACACGTTCTACCGCGACGAGAACCTGATCGGCAACACCGTCAGCGGCAACGAGGTGCTGGCCAACCCCGACCTCGGCTTCAACCAATACGGCATCAGCCTCGGCGGCCCGATCATCCGTGACAAGCTGTTCTTCTTCGTCAACGGCGAGCTCTCCCGCCGCGAGGACCCGGGCACCAACTTCCTCGCCGACACCGACGGCTCGGTGGGCTTCGGCGAGAGCCGGGCGACGGCCGCGGACCTCAACGCCATCAGCGCGCGCCTCCTCTAAGCCTACGGCTACGACACCGGCGCGTTCGACAACTACCTCCTCGACACGAACAACGACAAGCTCCTCGTCAAGCTCGACTGGAACATCAACCGCAACAACAACGCGAGCTTCCGCTGGAACTACCTCGACTCGTTCCGGGACCTCCCCGTCAACCCGGCGGCGATCTCGTTCGCCAACGCCGGGCGCGGACCGAACCAGACGAGCCTCCCGTTCCAGAACTCGGGCTACCGCATCAACAACGAGCTGAACTCGTTCGCCTTCGAGCTCAACAGCCGTGCGGAGACCTTCTCGAACCGGTTCTTCGCGAGCTACAACCGCTTCCGCGACTTCCGCGAGCCGCTCAGCACGCCGTTCCCCACCATCGAGATCATCGAGGACGGGCTTACCTACACCACGGCCGGCCACGAGCCGTTCTCGATCCACAACATCCTCGACCAGGACGTGGTTCAGGTGACGAACAACTTCTCGGTCTTCGCCGGGCGGCACGTCGTCACCTTCGGCGGCAACTTCGAGTACTTCTCGTTCTTCAACTCGTTCAACCTGTTCCGCCACGGCCTCTTCCAACTGCCGTACTTCCTCGACTTTGAGGGCGACCAGATCCCGAACGGCTCGACCTTCTTCTCGGTCGACCAGTTCCTCGATGTCACCGACCCGGGGCTCCCGCTCTGCGGCAGCGACGACGGCATGGGCGGCGTCCTCCAACTCGCCGACGCGGGCACAACGTGCCGCGTGGACCTCAACGGCATGGTGACGCCGGAGTCGGCGGTGTTCAAGGGCGAGCGCATCAACGTGGGGCCGTTCGCCTTCTACGTGCAGGACGAGTTCCTCGTCTCGCCGCGCCTCAACCTCACGTTCGGCCTCCGCGTGGACCTGCCATTCTACAACAACGACCTCACCGCCAACCCCTTCTCGACGGGCCTCACCGCCCGCGACGAGAACGACGAGATAGAGGTGGTCGACCAGGCAAGTCTGGCGACCACGAAGGCGCTCCTGTCGCCGCGCTTCGGCTTCAACTGGTCGGAGAACGAAGGGCGCTCCGTGCAGGTGCGCGGTGGCACCGGCATCTTCACCGGCCGGGTGCCCTTCGTATGGGTCGGCAATGTGATCTCCAATCCGGGAGCCAACCCCAACCTCCCCGCCGAGGGCGAACTCACCGTCCCTGAGGCCGAGGAAGAAGGCCTGGACATCTTCAACGACGATTCCACGCCGACGCAGTCCTTCGATCTCAACGTGATGGACGAGGACTTCACTTTCCCGCAGGTGTGGACCACCAACCTCGCGCTGGATGTGGACCTCGGCGCGGGCTTCCTCGGCACGCTCGAAGCGATCTATTCGAGCGACATCAACGGGGTCTTCCTCCGCAACGCCGACCTCGTGGAGCCTGAACGCACCCTCACCACGACAGGCGGGCGTCCGTTCTTCGGAGAGATCGTGCTCGACGACCAGGGCAGAGAGGTCTACGCAACCGGAAGCGCAGAACTCAACCCCGACGGCGGCGCGGGCATCTACGTCATTGACAACACCGACGAGGGCTACAGCTTCACGTTCACCTCGCAGCTGCGCAAGTCCTTCGGCGAGAACGTTAACACGTCGGTCGCCTACGCCTACACCGAGGCCGAGAACCTCTTCAACACCACGGAGATCGCGAGCGTGCTCTTCTCGAGCAACCCCGTGCAGGGCGACCCGAACCAGCCGCGCCTCGGCAACGCGCAGTTCGGCCAGCCGCACCGCTTCGTCGGCACGGCCACCGTCCGCATCCCCTGGAGCGACCTCTTCACGACGCAGCTCGGCGTGTTCGCCACCGTGGCGAAGGGCAACCAATACCTCTACGCGGGCGGCAACCGCTACTCGTTCGTCTACTCCGGCGACGTCAACGGCGACGGCTTCGGCGGCAACGACCTGCTCTACGTCCCGCGCGATGCCAACGACATCAACCTCGTCGCCTTCACGGACGCGAGCGGCAATGTGGTCTCCGAGGCCCAGCAGTGGTCCGCGCTCGATGCCTTCATCGAGCAGGACAACTACCTGAGCACGCAGCGCGGGCAGATCACCGAGCGCAACGGGGCCATCAACCCCTGGTACATGACCGTTGACCTCCGCATCCTGCAGGACATCGGCGTGATGGTGGCGGGCGTCCCGAACCGCATCCAGCTCAGCTTCGACCTGCTGAACGTGGCCAACTTCCTCAACTCGGATTGGGGTGTACGCCAGATCGCCAACCCGGCCGCTACCGCGCCGCTCACGCTCGTGGGCTTCGAGGGCGGCGAGCCGCAGTTCAACTTCACGGGTCCGGACGAGACGTTCATCGACGACCCGAGCGAGTTCTCGCGCTGGCGCGCCCAGTTCGGCGTCCGCTACATCTTCAACTAGGGCGTGCAGATTTCGTAGTCTGAGTCGGCGGACCGGACGGCTCCCACACGTCCGCCCGTCGCCGCGCCCCGCTGGTCCTAGGATCAGCGGGGCGCTCTGTATTTGTGTGAACGTGTGGAGGTGTGAAAGTGGAAAGGCGTGCGTCCGTACGTTCACACGTCCACACCTTCTCACGTTCATACCTCCCATGGAAACGCCCGCTGACGCCAACGCCCTCACGCCCGCCGACCTGCGCGTGGCGGGGGCACTCATCGAGAAGAGCCTCGCCACGCCGGACTACTACCCGATGTCCACCAACGCGCTCGTGGCGGCGTGCAACCAGAAGACGGGCCGCGACCCGGTGATGAGCCTCTCCGACCGCGACGTGCGCCAGGCGCTCGACCGGCTGATGCGCTTCCGGATGGCCGGGACGAGCGACGGCGGCCGCGTGACGAAATATCGCCACGCCTTCGGCCCGCGCTTCGGTCTCGACGAGCCAGGGCTGGCGACGCTCGCCGTGCTCATCCTGCGCGGCCCCCAAACCTCGGGGGAGATTCGCAGCCGCGTCGGGCGCATGCACGACTTCGCCTCGACGGGCGCCGTAGAGGAGGTGCTCGACCGCTTGGCCGATC
>JBCCLD010000365.1:0-4666 GCA_039027055.1 Bacteroidota bacterium | reverse complement strand
TCAACAACGTGAACGTGGTCTGGCTCGTCTCGAACGGCGGTGAACCAAACGACCAGACGCACATCCTCGTGTCGTACGTCTACGAGGCCGCGTTCTTCATGTACCGCTTCGGCTGGGCCGCCGCGCTCTCGATGGTCATCTTCGCGATCCTGTTCACGTTCACGCAGGTCTTCCTCAACCGCACGAACGCGACCGAGTCGGTGTATTGATCGCTAGCAGCTGTCGGCTATCCGCTGTCGGCGTTTCCTCCCCACCACCCCTGTCATCCTGAGCGAACGCAGTGAGCCGAAGAGTCTTGCCCTCGCGGAAGCGGGGGATCTCTGTGCCAGCGATCTCGTCGCGCGACGGCTCCCCCCGTTCTCGTCGTCTCCCTACGGTCGCTCCTCGAACTGTCCCCCTCATCCATGAGGGGGACAGCTTGACCGCCGTCCAGGCGCGTCAAGCGGGGGGAGCTGTGCTGGCACTCTGCTTTTTCCTGTTCCTGCTCACCGGCTGCCGTGAGGTCGCATCGCCCGCCGATGCACTCCTGGAGAGTGGACCGGCGCTACTCGCAGACCTCGCGGTAGAGGTACCAGCGCTCGACGACTTCTCGGCCGACTCGCTCGCCATTCGCAGCACCGTCCAGAGCGACACGCGCGGTGGCTTCCTCTACGACGCGCTCAACGGCCCGCAGACCGACGCCGCGATGGGCTGGACCGTCGGCGGCTTCCGCGTCCTCGACGGGTGGCGGTGGGCGGCCGACACCATCGCGCTCGGGCCCGACCGGCGGCAGGGCGGCGCGGCGCGGCCCGACGTCGCCGTGCGCACCTACGAGGCGGCGCTGCCCGACGACCTGCTCTCGCGTGCTGGCCGCGTCTTCTCCCGCGAAACGCCGCTCACCCTCGCCGAGCGGATCACGCTCCTCGACGCCACCCCCGATGCACCGGGTGCGGTGCTCATCGAGGTGGCCGACTCGCTCGGGACGCTCACGCTGCGCCCGACCGTGAGCGACCGCGGGCCGAACGGCTACAACGTCGTCGAGGAGGGCCGCGCGCTCCTGGTGGCGCGGAGCAACTACCTCACCCGGCGCGGCACCCGCCCCGTGTGGCTGGCGGTGCAGGCCGACGGGGGCGCGGTGAGCACCCGCATCGCCGAGACCGACCCTGAGGCGGGACGCTCGCGGGGCGTGACCGTCGGCGCGGTCACGTTCGGGACGCCCGGGCGCGTGGTGATGGCCGTTGGCGCCACCCCCGAGGAGGCCGCGGCGCGGGCAGCGTCAGCGCTGCGCGAGGGCGCGGCGCGCACGGCTCGCCGTGCTGAGCGCATGGCCGCGCTCCTCGACCGCACCTACGTGCGCCCATCCGACGACCGCCAGCGCCGCGCCCTCGCCTGGGCGCACCTCATGGCCGACGCCCTCGTCGTCCGGGACGGCACCACCACGACCGTCGCCGAGGGCTTGCCCGGTACGCTGCGGTTTCCCGGGCGCAGCACGCTGCGCACCCTCGCCCCGCTCTTCCTCGCCCCAGGCGACTTCGAGACGGCACGCGCCGTGCTCACCACGTTTGGCCGCGCCCAGGTCTTCGACCAAAACCTGAAGGCGCTGGGCCGTGCGCCGAACGCGTTCGTGAACGGCCGCCCCCAGTTCGACACCCCTGACGCCACGCCCGTCTTCGGCGCCGCCATCGCCGACTATGTCCGCGCCACCGGCGAGACGTCGCTCATCTCTGGGGCTCCAGACTACTGGTTCAAGACCGTCTTCGCCACGCGCGGCCTCTACGGCGAGAATACCCGCCGCACCGCCCTTGTGGACAGCCTCGGCTTGCTCCGCGCCGGAACAGGCGGGACCTGGATGGGCGAACTCGACCGCACCGGTGCCCCTGTTGAGGCGCAGGGGGCGCTCGTCCGCCACCTCCGCGCGATGGGTCGCTTTGCCCGCATCATGCGCGTCACCCAGCGCGCACAGGACTTCGAGGCCCGCGCCGAGGCCCTCGAACAGCGCGTCCAGCAGACGTACTTCCCCGAGGGCGGTGCCCCGCGCGATCGCCTCGACCGCGACGGACAGCCCGACCGTGCGTTGCGCCCCAATGCCCTCATCGCGCTCGCCGATCTGGACCTCGACCCGCTGCTCGAACGGCAGGCCGCACGCCGCCTCGCGGAAGCGCTCGCCTACGAGCACGGGGTCGGTACCCAAGCGCAGACCGACTCGACCACGTTCTACCCCTACCTGCGTGCGCCAGAGTTTTTCGAGCCTCCCCGGGCGGCCTTTCGAGGACCCGTCTGGACGGCCCTCACCGCGCCGCTCGTGCACCTGATGGTAGAGCAGGGGGGAGCGGAGTCGGCGCAGACGCTCACCGACGCCCAAACCAACCTGTTGCTCGACGGGGGAGCCGTCGGTGGACTCCCAGCCGTCGTGGACGCGCACCCGCATCTGGGCGAAGACGTGCCCCGCACGGGGGGCTCGCCCGTGGACCTGTATGCGCTCGCGGGCTTCGTGGGCAACGCCTGGCAGGATTACCTTGGCGTGCGCTTCGAAACGGCCAGCCAACTGGTCCTCGAACCGCGCATACCTGCCGAGTGGGGCACCACGCAGACCCGGTTGCGGCTGGGCGACGGCTTCGTTCGTGCGACGCTCGCACTGTCCGAGACCGCCCTGTCGGTGAGCGTCGTGCCTGAGGAAGGGCTCGCTCCTGCCGCCGAGCTTCGTCTCCGCGCCTTTGGGAGCGAGGTCGCGGTGCCGCTAGTCACGATGCAAGACGATACGCTGGCCATCCCGCGCGACTCGCTCATCGTCGAAGTGACGCCGACGAGTGCGACCGTGAACGGGCAGGGCGTCGAGGCCACGGCGACCTACGCGATGCCCGCGTCGGGCTTCTGGGACGACTTCGCCTTCGTCGTGCCGCGCGTGCGGGAGCAGTATGAGGTCATGCGCCGCGTCCAACGCCGCAGCAGCCTCACGCTAGCGCAGGTGAAGCGCCCGCTGCCCGTCGCCCGCTCCATCCTCTCGCGCACCGATCCCGAGGGCGACGACTGGGGCAGCACAACCTCGTTCACCTACCCCGCGGGCCTCCCTGACGGCGTCCTCGATGCCCGCTTCCTCGAACTCACCGCCGACGACTCGACGACGTATTTCCGCATCGACCTCGCGCGCCCAGCGCCGGAGGGCCGACCGCTCCCGCTGTTCGTGGCGCTCGCCATCGACCGCGAGGACGGAGGCGAGCGTGACATCGGGCAGGGCGCGGACCTGCGCCTGCCGGGCGGGACCGGCTACGAGCACATCGTCTACGTGGGCAACGGCGTCCGCGTGGAGACGGGACGTGGGCGCGTGCTCGGTCGTCTCGAAGGCGGCGGCGCGCTCATCGATCCAGGCACGACGCGCCTCACGTTTGCGCTCCCGCACTACATCCTCCCGCGCCCGCAGCGCGGCGACGAGGTGACGCTCCTCCTCGGGGCTTACGCGCCGGGGGCCGGCGTGGGCCGCTTCGCCACGGTGGGGCGCACCGCCACGGAGACCCAAGGCGGCGGCAAGCCCCGCGCTGACGGCCCGAACGTCTACGACCTCATCACCGCCCGCGTGACACGGTAGAGGGAAGTATGAAGTGGAGAAGTGCGAAGTGAGAAGAGATTGTCGCAGGAGGCCGAGTACCTTGCCGCGACATCCACGATGACCCTTGACCCTCGACCAGCGACCCCAGACCAGCCACCCGATGCTCAAACGCGTTCTCTCCTACGCCGTCCTCGTGCTCTTCGCGCTCGTCGCGGTGTACCCCGTGCTGCGGATCCTCACGATCTCGCTGCGGCCCGGTGACCGGCTGCTCTCGACATCGCTCGCGATCATCCCCGACGATGCCACCTTCGGCAACTACGCGACGCTCCTCGGCGAGACGCCGTTCGTGCGTTGGCTGCTGAACTCGCTCCTCGTGGCGGCCGTCGTCACCATCACGGGCGTTGCCATGGCCTCGACGGCGGGCTATGCGCTGAGCCGCTTCAAATTCCGCGGCCGCAACGCGGCGCTCTCGGGCATCCTCATCACGCAGATGTTCCCCGCCACGATGCTGCTGCTACCGCTCTACGTGATGCTCATCAAGCTTGGGCTGCTCAACTCCTACCTCGGCCTCATCATCATCTACACGGCGACGGCGCTGCCCTTCTGCGTGTGGCAGATGAAGGGCTACTACGACACCATCCCGCCCTCGCTCGAAGAGGCGGCTCGCATCGACGGCGCGGGGCCGTGGCAGGCGTTCTACAAGGTGATCTTCCCGCTCGCCGCTCCCGCGCTCGTCATCACGGCACTGTTCTCGTTCATGACGGCGTGGAACGAGTACGTGGTGGCGGCGGTGGTCCTGCAGGACACGGAGCTGTTCACGCTGCCCGTCGGGCTGAAGCTCTTCCAGGGCAACCTCCGCGCGCAGTGGGGCCTCTACGCCGCTGGCTCGCTCATCGTCTCGATCCCTGTGATTGCGCTTTTCCTCGTCCTAAGCCGCTACCTGATCTCCGGCCTGACGCTCGGCGCGGTAAAGGGGTGATGGTCGGTCTTGTAGTGTTCGACCCTAGTGCATGAACAACCGGTCTTTTGCGATATCGCTGCTCGGGCATGGAAGCCGCAAACGCAGTTCCCCTCCTGGATAGGAGGGGACAGGGGTGGTTGACCAACCTGGCAACCCCGTCACGTCCAGAGGTGATCGCGCAG
>JBCCLD010000364.1:0-4699 GCA_039027055.1 Bacteroidota bacterium | reverse complement strand
CGAGGCGATCCCGAAGGCCATCGAGATCCTCGCGCCGGACGCGTTCTACGACCAGCGCCACCGCCGCGTCTACGAGGCCGTGCTCGCCCTCTTCGAGCGCGGCAACCCCGTCGACCTCATCACGCTCACCGAGGAGCTCAAGCGCGCCGGCCAATTCGAGGGCATCGGCGGCTATTACCTCTCGGAACTCACCACGAAGGTCGCGAGCGCGGCCAACGTGGAGTACCACGCCCGCATCATCGCGGAGAAGGCGCTGCTCCGCAGCATGATCGAGACGATGACCGGCGTCGTCGGGCAGGCCTACGACCCGGCCACGGACGCCTTCGACCTCCTCGACCGCGCCGAGCGCGACATCTTCCAGATCTCGGAGAGCCAGCTCCGCAAGGGCGCGGCCTCGCTCTCGAACGTGATCAAGGGCACGCTCGAACACCTCCAGGCCATCCACGGCCGCGAGGGCGGCATCACAGGCGTCCCCTCTGGCTTCCACAAGCTCGACGACATGACGGGCGGCTGGCAGAACTCCGATCTCGTCATCATCGCCGCTAGACCCTCCATGGGGAAGTGCCTCGGCAAGGGCACACCGGTGATGATGCACGACGGCACAGTGCGGCCCGTCGAAGACATCCGCGTCGGCGACCTCGTGATGGGCGACGACTCCACGCCACGCCGGGTGCTCTCGCTAGCACGCGGCCAGGAGCGGATGTTCTGGGTGCGGCAGACCTACGGCATGGACTACCGCGTCAATGAAAGCCACATCCTCTCCGTCAAGAAGAGCCGCCAGGACCGGATCAGCGAGCCCCGGGGTACGATCACCGACATCGAGGTGCGCGACTACCTCGACAGATCTGCGAAGTGGCGGAACGACCACAAAGGCTACAAGGTCGCGGTCGAGTTTCCCGAGCAAGACGTACCGCTCGATCCGTACTTCCTCGGCCTCTGGCTCGGCGATGTCAAGTCGGACAACGCGCGGGTCTACACGCAGGACGAAGAGGTAGTTACCTACCTGGAAGCACTGGCGGAGGCTCGGGGCGAGCATGTCAACGTCTACGAGCCGGATCGCTGCCCGGCGTATCTCGTCACGGGCGGCCGGACGGGCGACTGGCGCACCGACTCCGTGCAAGCGCACCTGCGCAGCCTCGGCGTGCTCAACAACAAGCATATTCCGCACGCCTACCTCGTCAACTCGCACGCGAACCGCCTTCGCCTCCTCGCTGGGCTGATCGACAGCGATGGCCACCTGAACGCAGGGCATGGAGGCACCTACGAGATCACGCAGAAGGACCAGCGGCTGGCCGAGCAGATCAAGTACCTCTGCGACACACTAGGCTACCGCACCTCATTGCGCGAGAAGGTGGCAAGGATCACCGAGCGTAACTTCGAGACAATCGTCTACCGCGTTCGCTTCAACGGCAACGTAGACGAGATTCCTGTCCGCGTTGCACGCAAGCAGGCCGAGCCCTGGACCGACTTCCGCGACTGGACGCTTTCGGGCCTCCGCCTCGAAGACGACGGCGTGGACGACTACTATGGCTTTGAACTCGACGGCAACCGCCGCTTTCTCCTCGGCGACGGCACGGTGACGCACAACACCGCGTTGACCCTGGCGATGGCGCGCAACGCGGCGTTGCACCCCGAGCATCCGGCGGGCGTGGCGATCTTCTCGCTGGAGATGAGCGCGGGGCAACTCGCCCAGCGCCTTCTCACGTCGGAGGCCCGCATCGACGCGCAGGCGGCGCGCACGGGCCGCCTCTCCGACGACGACTGGCCGCGCCTCGCCCGCGCTGCCGGTGTCCTCGCCAACGCGCCCATCTTCATTGACGACACGCCCGGCTTGGGCATCCTCGAACTGCGCGCCAAGTGCCGACGGCTCAAGGCCGAGCACAACATCGGGATGGTGGTGGTGGACTATCTGCAGCTGATGCACGGCACCTCGCAGGGGCGGGGCGGCAGCCGTGAGCAGGAGATCGCGCAGATCAGCCGCTCCCTGAAGGCTCTCGCCAAGGAGATCGACGTGCCCGTGATCGCGCTCTCGCAGCTCAGCCGCGCCGTCGAGACGCGCGGGGGCGACAAGCGGCCCATCGTCTCGGACCTCCGCGAGTCGGGCTCCATCGAGCAGGACGCGGACGTGGTGGGCTTCATCTACCGCGCCGAGCGCTACGGCATCACGACCGACGAGCACGGCAACTCGACCGAGGGCCTCGCCGAGATCATCCTTGGCAAGCAGCGCAATGGCCCCATCGGAACGGTGAAGGTGGCGTTCGTCAACCGCTACGCACGCTTCGAGAACCTGCAGTATGCCCAGCCGAGTCCCTACGGTGGCGGCACCGACTATGCGGCGTTCGACAGCGGCGGCAGCTACGGGAATGCCGGCGCGGACAGCTTCGGCGGGGAGACCGATCCGGGCTACGGAGGTAGCTTCGACCAAGGCGGTGGGTTTGCAGGCAGCCCGCCCCCGCTCCCCTCCGGCGGCGACGCGCCATTTTAGTCCTCCAGCCCCGCCTCTGATGGCCCGCAAGCGACTCATCGTCGGCCTCGGCAACCCTGGCTCGGAGTACGAAGCAACGCGCCACAACGTCGGCTTCATGGTGGTGGATCACCTTGCCGAGAAGGTCGGCGTGGCCCCGCTGCGGCGCAACCTAGCCGCGTCGTTCGCGGATGAGGCGAGCCACCGAGGCCGCGCACTCGTGCTGGCGAAGCCGCAGACCTACATGAACCGCTCCGGCGAGGCCGTCCGCGCGCTCACACGTCGCTACGGCCTCACGCCCGACGACCTCATCGTGGTCTACGACGACCTCGCGCTGCCGCTGGGCGCGGTGCGCCTACGCGGCAAGGGCGGCGCGGGCGGCCACAACGGTATCCAGGACATCATCGACGTGCTGGGGACGAGCGCCTTTCCGCGCATCCGCGTCGGGATCGGCAGCGACTTTGGACGGGGCCAGCAGGTCCGCTACGTCCTCGCGCCGTTCGGCGCTGACGAGACCGATGCACGCGACGAAGCCGTAGCCTTTGCTGCCAAGGCCGCGCTGTCGTTCGTCCGCGATGGCCTCATGACGGCCATGAACCGTTACAATCGGAAGGCAGCGCCCACGAAGAGCCCCTCCGAGACAAAGGCGACCTCCAAGACGGCGGCACCCTCCTCGTCGGAGAGTACGCCGCACCGTGGCGAGGCACCCTAGCGCCGCGAAGGGGACAGGGCATACGAACACGAAATGCGGGCTGGCATGACGCCAGCCCGCATTCGGTTCAGGATCGGACGGGGGCGAACTACTCGTCGTCGTCGCCGTCGGCGGCCTCCTCGCCTTCAACGGCCTCGTCGCCTTCCTCGTCGTCAAGCAGACCGCCGCGCTTCGGCGCCGCCACCGTGGCGACTGTCCGGCGCGGGTCCGTCAGGATCTCGGCGTCAGGCACCTCCAGCGCGTCAACGTGGATGGTGTCGCCGATGGTGAGCGTCGAAACATCCACCTCAACGACCGACGGGATGTCCTTCGGCAGGCACGAGATCTCCAGGAAGTTGAGCGCCTGCACGAGGCGGCCACCCGCCTTCACGCCCGGAGCCGAACCGGCACCGGTGAGACGGACGGGGATGCGCAGCGCCACGGCCTCGCCCGCGTCGAGCGCGAGGAAGTCGGCGTGGAGCGGGTCGTCCGAGACGGGGTGGTAGTCCACCTTCTTGAGGATGCACTCGTAGGTCTGCCCGCCGAGGTCGACCTCGACGCGGTGCATCTCGGCGGTGAAGATGAGCGGGCGCAGGGCGAGCTTAGGCACGCGGAAGTGCACGGGCTCCTGGTGGGGGCCGTAGAGCACACAAGGGACCTCGCCGTCGCGGCGGACGGCCTTGGTGGCGCTCTTGCCGAGGTCGCGCACCTGCGCGTCGAGCTTGATGACGTCCATGGGGGTTTAGGCTATCGGCTGCGGGCGCACCCGCAGCGTTGGGTTATTCAACAAAAAGGGTAGAGATCGACTCGTCGGCGTAGATGCGGTGGATCGCGTCGGCGAAGAGCGGGGCGACCGAGATCACCTTGATCTTGTCGCTCGTGCGGGTGAGCGGGATCGTGTCGGTGACAACGAGCCGCTTGATGGCGGAGGCTTCGAGGCGGTCGTAGGCGGGGCCGGAGAGGAGCGCATGCGTGGCGAAGGCCTCAACGGAGAGCGCGCCCTCTTCCATGAGCGCGTCAGCCGCGTTGCAGAGCGTGCCGGCGGTGTCCACGAGGTCGTCGATCATGAGCACGTGGCGGTCCTCGACCTCACCGATGATGCTCATCACCTCGGCCACGTTGGAGCGCGGGCGGCGCTTGTCGATGATGGCGAAGTCGGCACCGAGGCGGCTCGCGTAGGAGCGCGCCACCTTCACCGAGCCGAGGTCGGGCGCGACCACCACGAGGTTGTCCGGCAGCGAGGCGCGGACCTGCTCGAAGTAGACCGCTGAACCGTAGAGGTGGTCGACGGGGATGTCGACGAAGCCCTGGATCTGGGCCGCGTGGAGGTCCATCGTGAGGACCCGGTCGACCCCGGCCTGCTCGAGCATCCGGGCGATCATGCGGGCCGCGATCGAGACGCGCGGCTGGTCCTTCCGGTCCTGGCGGGCGTAGCCGAAGTACGGGATGACTGCCGTGATGCGGCTCGCCGAGGCGCGCCGTGCCGCGTCGATCATGAACAGCAGCTCCATCCAGTGGTCGCCCGGGGCGGGGGTGCACTGGAT
>JBCCLD010000363.1:0-4731 GCA_039027055.1 Bacteroidota bacterium | reverse complement strand
TGTCCCCTCCTATCCAGGAGGGGCACTGCATTAGCAGCTTCCATACATGGCTTCAGATAACGCAAAAGACCGGTTGTCCATGCACTAGGACGCTACCCTGGTCGATAGCGCCTTGCTCAAGCCCCCCTCCCCTGCTTTCGCGAGGGCAGGCTCTAGACAGGGCAGCGCATGCGCTGCGGGGTTTCCCTGCCTTTCCGGGCTGGGGTGGTTGATCGATTTGCTCCGAAAGACCTACGTGCTCGGATGGCCTCCCTCCGCTTCGCGCGCCCCGCGTTCAACAGAGCCAGCAAGTACGATCGCTCTGACAGTTTTGTCACCCTGAGCGAGCATCGCGAGTCGTAGGGTCTCTGTCTGTTCGAGTACTCGGTCCACGGCCTGGATGCTAGCCCGCAGATCCTTCGACTGCAGCCCTTCGGGCTTCCGCTCAGGATGACACAAGACGTGGACGTACTGACTCTGACTGCTTGTCTAGGGGGAGAGCTGTCAGCGGTAGCGATCAAGTTCAGCACGATGGGCGCGGTATCTAGCGCGTGTTGTGCCTAAGGGCCGACGACTGTAGCGTCTTAAAATCGGCGATTCTGGTCGTTTTTCGCGTCCTGCTGTCCGGATACAGAAATCTGGACATCCGCATACGACCCGCCGGACAGTTCGCCGGGGCGGACTGGCCATCTTGGCTCCCGTCGCCGCACTAGGCTCGCTCTCGCACGAGGTCGCCTGGCTGGCGCACTCCCCGGACGCACGTCGGCGGCCGGGGCCACACTGCCCGCACAACGACCACACAACCGTACCCGACCATGACCCGCACCCTCGCACTTGCCCTGCCTGCTTCGACGCGATTCCGCGGCGCTACCCTGCTTAACCTGATGCTCCTCGCCCTGGTGTCGCTACTGCTCGCCGCGCCCGTGTTCGCACAGACAACCGAGCCGAGCGCCGAAGCCCGCGAGCGCATCAGCGCCCACGTCGATGCCACCCTTGACCGCATTGACGTGACCGACGAGCAGCGCGCGACCGTCGCGCCCATCCTGGAAGCGAGCACGCTGGATCGGCTTGCGGTCATGCAGGAGTACGGCATCGACCCGCAGAACCCAACCGCCAACGGCCGTCCGAGCATGCGCACGATGCGCAAGATGCGCGGCGACATCGAGGAGATCCAGGAGCGCACCGAGGCCCAGTTGGAGGCGCACCTCACCGAGGACCAACTCGACACCTGGAAGGAGATCGAGGAGGAGCGCCAGGCCGAGATGCGCGCTCGATTCCGGAACTAGGCCCCTGCATGATTCCGGTCGGGGCACCTAGCTACGTAGCCGGGGACCCACCACCCTGGTCTGCGCCTCGGTGCTCCGACCCTGTCTACCCCTCCCGTGCCTGTTATGAAGACCTTCGTCCGATCCCTGGTCGTCCTCGCTGCCCTCGCTGTGCTGTCCATCTCCCTGATGGCGGTGCTGACCCACCGCTCCTACGGAGAGCAGGAGCTCTGCGTCGCCGACGCGCCCGTGTTCTCGGGCGGCAGCATCGGCTATGAGCTGCTTGACCTGGCTGGCCGCGACGTGTGGGCGACGCGCGACTGGACGCCCACCGACTTCGCCACCTTCTCGCTCCCGCCGACCTGGCTGCTCTGGCGCAAGAACGACCCGCGCGTCGGCCTAGCCGACCAGAATGAGTTTCTCCAGTCGCCGGGCTGCGAACGCGGCACCTACACCTACATGCAGGCCTTCGACCGGCGCTTCGTCCAGGTCGTCGAGCTGATCGACCTGCGCGAGCCAGGCGATAGTAGCGGCCTTGTCCGACGCGTCGCGCTGGAGAAGTACCACGTGCTGCACTTCGACGAAGGCCGCACCGTGCGCGTCCTGACTAGCCCGGCGGGGGAGCGCTTTATCGAGGTGTCGCGGACTCTACTGAGGAGAGCGTACACGCCGACCCTGCCGACGGGCTGGACGCTCACGGAGCACCGCCTGAGCGAGCCGCTGCGGGTTGAGTTGCTGGGCCGCGTGAGCGTGCTCCGCATGGACAACGAGGACGCCTTCCAAGGGCCGCTGACGGACGCCGTCCCGCTCGGTCTGGACACCGCCGTCCTGAACGACACGCCTGATGGCCCCGCTCGCTGATGGCCCCGCGCTCTGATGACCCCGCTCCCTGATCGCTCCACTCGCTTCGCTCACCGACACGCCACGCCGCTCATGGACCGTGCTCCGTTTTCCCAGCCCATGTGCGCAGCGCTACTAGCGCTTACCCTAGCTACGATGCTGGGAGCCTGCTCCTTCGCACCCGAGATCCAGCAGACGCAGGCCGAGGCCGCGTTGCCCGTGCAGTTCGACCCCGGCGAGGCCGCCCAGCCGGACACGCTGCGGCCCATGCCGCGCTGGTGGTCGGCCTACAACGACCCCGTGCTCGACCGCCTCGTCGACACGACGCTGACGCGCAACCTCGACCTCCGCGCCGCCGCCGCGCGCCTCGTGGAGGTGCAGAATCAGTACCGCATCGCCCGCGCGCCTCGGCGTCCAAGCATCGGCATCGGCGTGGACGCCAACCGGTCGAACACGCCCGCGAACACGGGGTTCACGTCGGACCTGCCCGGCGTGCCGGAGCGCCTCGAAAACGACACGTACTCGCTCTACGGCTCGATCTCGTACGAGCGCGACCTGTGGGGCCGCATTCGGAGCCAGTCGAGCGCCGCGGAGAGCGAGTTCTTCGCCACCGCCGAGGACCTCCGCTCGGTCCAGATCGCCGTCCTCGCGGAGACGATTGCGACGTACTTCGAACTGCTCGACCTGGAAGCGCAACGTCTGCTGACGAAGGCGAGCGTTGGCCTGCTCCAAGAGCGCATCGACCTGACGGAGGAGCGCTACGACCGCGGCCTCGTCACGTCGTTCGAGCTGTACAGCCTGCGGCAGGAGCTTGAGAGCACGCGCACCAACGTGCCGCTGCTCGAAGCCAGCATCGCCGACGCGCACGGGCGGCTGAGCGTGGTGCTCGGCCTCTACCCCGACGAAGTGGCTGACATGCTCGATGCCGAGCGCTCGCCCGACCTCGTGCTCACGCCGATCCCCACCGGGCTGCCGTCCGACCTCCTGCAAGCGCGTCCTGACTTGGCGGCGGCGACCCACCGCCTCGAAGCGGCGCGGCAGAACATCGGCGCGGCCAAGGCCAGCCTCTTCCCGTCGATCACGATGACGGCAACGGGCGGGCTGCAGAGCGGCGAGCTGAGTGCGCTCCTGAACACGAGCCAGTACTTCACCAACCTGACGACCGCGCTCTTCGCACCCATTTTCCAGGGCGGCGCGTTGCGCGCCAACGTCAAGGTCACGAAGGCGCAGTACGAGCAGGTGGCAGCGAGCTACGAGAAGACGCTCCGCACCGCCTTTAGCGAGGTCGGCGCCACGCTTGTGGGCTACGAGAAGCAGCAGGCGCGCTACGCGATGCTGCTGGAAGAGCGCGCCGCCGCGGAGGCCTCGCTGCAGGCACAGGAGGCCCGCTACCGCAGCGGCGTGGGCGACTACCTCGCCTACCTCGACGCCCGCCGCACCCTGCTCCGCGTGCAGACCTCGCTCGCCGGGGCCGAGCGTGCCGTCGCCGACGCCCGCCTCGCCGTCCACCGCGCCCTCGGCGGCGCGTGGATCGAGGATCCCGACTCTGATCAACCCGACGCCTGATACCAGGTCCATTTCCACCTTCCCCCAGGTGTCATCCTGAACTCGGTTCAGGACCTCTGACGACTGATGTGCTACGGCGCTCTGCTGAGATGCTGAATCAAGTTCAGCATGACAAGAGGGGAAGAACGGTGCTGGCTTGGGACTGCACTTCCCGGTGCTCCGACTCGCCAACCGATCTCACCCAGCTACTACGCCACACATACCGGCCCCAACGCCTCCTGCCATGCGTGCTCACCTGAACTCCATCCTGTCCGTCCTCGGCATCCTGGTCGCGGGCGTCGTTGCCACCGTCATGCTTGTGGCGCTGCGTCCCGAGCCGCCCCGCGAGGCGCGGCCTGCGCTGGCTCCGCTCGTCCAGACGCGCGTCCTCGACGTCCAGTCGGGCACCCTGCCGATCTACGGCACCGGGACCGTCCAGCCGACGCGCGAGATCAACCTCGCCGCCGAGGTGTCGGGCCGCATCGTGGCCGTGTCGCCCTCGCTCGTGACGGGCGGCGCGTTCCGGGCGGGCGACGTGCTCGCCACCATCGACCCGGCTGACTACGAGAATGCGGTCGAGATCGCCGAGGCGCAGGTGACGCAGCGCCAGGTCGAGGTGCTGCAGGCGCAGCAGGAGGTCGCCCTCGCGCGGGACGAGTGGGACCGGCTCCGGGCGCACACGGGCGAGGCCGAAGCGCCCGACTCGACCGAGCTGGGCCGCCTGGTCTACCGCGAGCCGCAGCTGCGCACCGCCGAGGCGTCGCTCCGCAGCGCCGAGGCGCAGTTGGAGGACGCGCGCACCCGTCTCGAACGCACACGCATCACGGCTCCGTTCAGCGGCCGCGTCCGCACCAAGGCCGTCGACCTCGGCCAGTACGTTGCGCCCGGACAGGCCATCGCCTCGGTGTATGCCACCGCCGAGGTCGAGATCGTGGTGCCGCTGAGCAGCCGCGAGACCGACCTCATCGATGGGCTGTGGACGCAGGGCCGCGCCCGCATGCCCGCCACCGTCACGCGCGACACCGACGGGGCCGTCTGGGAGGGCTACGTGCACCGCGTCGATGGCGCGATAGACGCCGCCACGCGCCAGATCCAGGTCATC
>JBCCLD010000362.1:0-4737 GCA_039027055.1 Bacteroidota bacterium | reverse complement strand
CGCGCTCCTCGTGCGCCTTTCGGAGACGCAAACGGCGTCTCGTGAGCACCTGACCCGATCAAGGTCCACACGCCCTAACAGCGCCCTCCCCGGCACCTCTGTGTGTGAACACGACGAGACTGCCTCCGCTCAGGAAGCAGCCTCGTCATTCGGGCGCGTTGACGCCTATGCGTCGATCACGTCGGCGCCGTTCGTGACGATCTCGCTCTCGGCGAAGAAGTAGCGGCCCTCCTTGATGCCGTTTGCGGCGGAGTCGGAGCCGTGGACGGCGTTCTCGCCGATGGACGTGGCGAACTGCTTGCGGATCGTGCCGGCGGCGGCCTCGGCGGGGTTGGTCGCGCCGATGACCTCGCGCCACGTCGCCACCGCATCGTCACGCTCCAGCACAAGCGGGATACACGGCGCGCTCGACATAAAGGTGGTCAGGTCCTCGAAGAACGGGCGCCCGTCGTGGACGGCGTAGAAGCCCTCGGCCTCGCGCTTGGAGAGGTGGACGAGCTTCATTGCACGGACGGCGAAGCCTTCTGCGAGGATGCGGTCGAGGATCTTGCCCGCATGCCCAGCAGCGACGGCGTCCGGTTTGATGATGGCGAGGGTGCGTTCCATGAGAGGGGCGATTCGAGTTGAGGGGGGGTACTGACACCCTCAAAATCCGCTGTTCTCACAGGCTCCTGCGCGAAGCCGAAGCGAATTAGCCACCGACGTGACTCCCGGAACTCGCTTTGGCCACGCGCAGGAGCGGCCTGGCGGGCCGGAGGCTCTGGGGAACGCCCCTCCTGCGTTCCGGTCGAGCGCTGCCGGACCCGCGCAGGCCATAGGAATCGTCCTGAAAATCAGGGAGATGCCAGACTGCACGGCGCAGCACTCTACGCCTCGTTGACCCGGAATGTGCCCGGACTATCGCACAACTGTGACCCGTGTCGTTACCGTAGTCTGCGAGTCGGTCGCACGGAGCACATAGAGCCCTCCTGCAAACGCTTCAGTGTCCAGCGCAACCGTGACGACCTCACCTGCGCTGGGCGTGTCGTCGTAGAGCGTCTGCACACGGCGCCCGAGCATGTCGTACACGTCGATACGCACCGGGGCGTCGGTCGCCGCGGTGAAGCGAACGGTCGCAACCTCCGCGACTGGGTTCGGATAGGGCGCGTCGAGCGTGAGCACGTCCGGGATGGCCCGCGCGGCGGCACCAGGCGGCGTGGCGGTCGTGTCGAACGCCACGACGAGCGGGGCCGCGCCGAGGTCGATCGTCCAGGCCGAGCCGCTAGCGGCGGGCACAGGGGCCGCCTCCCCCGTCGCCGAGATGCCGTCGAGCGTCCACGCACTGTCCGGGACGGCGTTTACCGAGAGCCCCGTCGCCATCGTCGTGTTGTCGTCCCCGTCAATGGAGCGCCAGGCGATGAGGTGCGTGGGCGTGCCGTCCGCCTCACCGAGGAGGTAGGCGTAGGCCGTGTCGTCCTCACGGAGCACATCGACGAGGTAGCGGTCGCCGAGCGTGGTCTGGAACGCCTGGAGGGCTACGTAGGACCGCTTCGCCGCGAAGCCTGTCGAGGACGAGCCGGTGAGGCCTGAGCGCGTGAAGAGCGTGCCGCCCGGCGTATTGGCGTAGAAGTACCACGTCAGCGCCTCGGCCCCTTCGCGGGCCAGGATGATCGCGCCACGCACGCCGTAACGCGCCTGGGCCACCTCCGAGACGCACTCGCCGAAGGTGCAGCTCTCGCCTGCCCCGTCCGAGTCCCACCCCCACTCCGTGACATGGATCGGCGTCCCCGGCATGTTTGCGTCGCGCCAGCGCGCCATGTTGCGGATCGCGTAGATCGCCGACGCCGGGTCTTCCGGGTTCGTTGCCACGCGGGTGCCGGTGGCGTCCTCCGTGAAGCTGTAGAGGTGCGCGTTGAGCGCGTCGAGGTACGGGGCCTCGGCGGCGGTGACGCGGACACCGATGTAGTTCTTGTAGTAGTCGCTAGGCTGCTCGGGGGCGTAGGCCTGGAAGGCCGCGGGCAGCACGGTCATCGCCGGGTCGGCGGCCTTCGCGGCGGAGGCCATACCGCGCAGCACGTCGCGGTAGGTCGCGGCAGGCCACTGCGTCCAGGGCTCGTTGCCGACCTCCATCGTGGAGACATCGCCCGTGCCGCTCGTCGGGCCGAAGTGGTCCGCGAAGAGGTCGCCGTAGGTCTGCGCCGAGGCGTAGGGCGTCGTCCACCAGCCCGACGGGAAGTTGGTGAACTGGATGGTCGTCCGGACCTCGAGACCTGCGGTCTGCCAGTCGCCGTACTCGCGGTCCCAGTCGAGCCACCACTTGGCGGGCGTGCCGCTCGTCGCCATGTTCGCGTAGTCGGGCGTGTTGTCTGGGTCGGTGACGTCCCAGTCCATGTTGTGGTAGGTCCGGACGTGGCTCGCGACAGGCGTGTACCGGTCCGGCCCCTCGCCTGAAGGGAGCAAGTCCGAGTAGCCGTTGGTGCCCCAGCCCCAGACGCCGTTGATCCCTAGGAGGTCGCCGAGCGTCTGCGTGGTCGGCCCTGCAAACGTCTGCGGCGCGCCGTACATGCCCCACTGGTCGTAGGCGTCGACCTCCCAGACGTAGCCCTTCGCCCAATCTTGCTCCGCCATGGTGTGGCGAACACGGAGGTAGCGCGCCTGCACCGGCGTGGCGAGCGTGGTCGTGATGACGTTGTTGGTGGTCGGATCGACGCTGCCCACGGTCGACCACGTCGTGCCGTCGTTACTAGTTTGGTAGTCGGTGGCGGTAACGTTGTTGGACGTCCACACGCGTGCCTCAATGAGGCCGATCTCCGCCGCCGCGCCGAAGTCGAACGTGACCGCTTCGAAGCAGGGCGCTGCGAGCGCGGCAACCTCGAAGAGCGTGAACGAGGCACTAGACTCCAGAAGCACGCCCACCGCTGGTCCACTCAACGCAGGCACAGCAAAGCGGCGATACGCATAGTTGTCACTCGCGGTAAGGGTAGTGACTACAGTAGTATCAGTCGAAGTAAGTACGGACAACGTTACGCTGTTGCCTGTGTTGATACGGGCCGCAATGCGGTAGAGGTCCGACGGCTGGTCGAGGTCGGCACGGAGCCAGGCACGTCCGCTCGCGGCGATGACGCCCGCCGAGCCAGAGCCGCCCATGGTGGCCCCGGTGATGTTGCCGGTGCTGCTACTTGAGCAGCGCCCATCGGCGCAGGCGTCGAGGAGCACGTTGGTATCGTCGCGGCTGATGAAGCCGACGGGGTAGCATGCCCCAGATTGCCATTGCGTAGCGATGTCGCCGTCGATCACGTTGGCTAAGCCGTTGCCTGTTGACGATGTAGCAGAAACGGCAGCAGCATCTGTGAGAGAGGAAACGAGCCCAGCATCAGGGTTCCATTGAGCCGAAGCGACGGGCGCGAGGAGGCCGAGTGTGAAAGCGAAGAGGGTGAGCGTGGTTACACCATAAGAAAGAAGAGAACGAGAACAGCAGACCATAGGCATGGGCGGCACCAGGTTGGTAGAGAGAGCGAGCAAACTGGCCTCTTCAAGAAGCGAGCGTGCCCTGTATATCGTCGCAATTTGCATCAATTGCATTCCGTTCCATGTCGTTTAAACTCGGATATTTCTTTAGCCCTATCAACCCTGCAGTCAAGTGTCACATATTATTTCCATACACTTTTTTTAAACGAGCCTCTTCTGGTAGATGGGCCTCGCACCCTGTCCGTCCCATCGTAGGCCTACGACGACTGCGTACATTGGGAATTCCGTTGACTTTTCCCTCTCCAGCACCGCCCCTTCGCTGATGACCCCAATCAAGTTTGGCACCGACGGCTGGCGCGCCATCATTGCCGCCGATTACACGTTTGACAACCTCGAACGCGTCGCTCGAGCGACCGGACAGTGGCTCCACGCCACCTACGGCCCTAGCGCCTCCGTCGTGATCGGCTACGACTGCCGCTTCCTCGGCGACCAGTTCGCCGCCCGCGCCGCTCAGGTCTTTGCCTCCATGGACCTTCGCGTCCAACTCGCCAATAGCTTCGTGACGACGCCCGCCGTCAGTTGGGCGACCGAGGCCTACGGACACAGCGCCGGCATCGTCATCACGGCGAGCCACAACCCACCGGCCTACAACGGCTTCAAGATCAAAGCGCACTTCGGCGGCCCGGCCTCGCCCGACATGATCGCGGCCGTCGAGGCGCAGCTCGACCAGCTTGCCGACGGCTTTGCCAAGAAACCCATCCCTGACCTCAAGGCCGCCGGGTTAATCGAGCACATCGACCTCGCGAGCTCCTTTACGGCTGTCCTCGCTGAGCGCATCGACACCGACGCGATCAAGGCCTCGGGGCTGAAGTTTGCCTACGACGCCATGTATGGCGCGGGCCAGGGCACGCTGACGGACCTTCTCGGCGCGGACACCGTGGTGGAACTGCACCACGACTTCAACCCGGGCATGCATGGGCAAGCCCCCGAGCCCATCGACCGCAACCTCGGCGAACTCTCAGAAGCCGTTGTAGCCCACAGCTGTGCTGCCGGCCTCGCCACCGACGGCGACGCCGACCGCATCGGGATGTACGACGAGACCGGCGCCTTCGTCGACTCGCACAAGATTCTGGCGCTGCTCATCAAGTACCTCTCGCAAGAGAAGGGCCTCGACGGCATCGTGGTGAAGACGTTCTCGACGACGGACATGCTCCAGAAGATGGCCGATGCCTACGGGCTGGAGGCCGTCACCACGCCCATCGGCTTCAAGTATATCGGCCCGATCATCGT
>JBCCLD010000361.1:0-4774 GCA_039027055.1 Bacteroidota bacterium | reverse complement strand
GCCTATAAGCCTATTAAAATCGTTTGTAAAAAGGACCTCTTCTTCAGCTTTTATTGCATTCAATTTTTGTTGAATCTGACTCAACATGGCCACAGGAGTCAACGATTTTAGGACTCTGGCTGCTATATCTAACTCTGTTGTAAGTCTAAAGAGATCACGAAGCAGTTGCTCTATTTCAGGCCTTAATTCACTTATTATTTCTTTTTGACCTGGTGCAGCAGCACTCTTACAAAACGGTTTACTTTCTATATCCTCTGGACCAAAAGAATACCTATAGTTTTGAATCCGAATGTTTTTAAAATAATTTGGAATGGTTTTCCTCGGAAAACTGTTTTCATCAATTCCATTAATCTCCAAAAGTCTATGGAAATCGATATCTAACTGATCAAATTCTTGAAGATTTAAAGCAGGACGAGGTAGGCCGCCGCGATCACCATCCCGTCAATGAGGTTGTGCGCCGCGTCGCCGACGAGGTTCATCAGCGCGAACGGCTTCACGGGCGCGGGTACCTCGTGGGCGTGGTCCTCGTCGACTACGCAGGCGGCGGCGTGGCTCGTCATGCCGTGGTCGTGCTGCCAGTGGAGGAACTTCTCCAGCACAAAGAAGGCCATCATGCCTGTGAGCACGAGACCGCCGACGAGCCGCCCGTCGCCGAGTTGGTGGTAGGCCTCGGGGATGAGGTGCAGGACCGCGCTGCCGAGCATCGCGCCAACGGCGAGCGCGACAAGCAGGAACACCATGCGCTCCAGCCGAGCCGCCCGCCACGAGAGCGTCACTAGCCCCACGAGCGATACGAGGCTGACCAGCAGCACGCTGCCGACCGCAGCGATCCAGGGCGACATGAGGCGGAAGGCGTTGGAGAAAGGGGTGGGCTGATCAAGCTACGCGCTGCGCTCCGGCAGCCCGCGTGAACATCGGGCGATGCAGAGGGTCTGGCCTCCGCACGCCTTGCTCACGGCCGTATCTAGGCCTGACGCGTCAGCGCGGGTACTGTTCAACGGAACGAGGCCGCCCACCCCTTGGCAGACGGCCTCGTGCACGTCAGGCTTGTGCGCTCAGGCGTAGGTGTTGAGCATCACCGGCATGATGAGCATCAGCATGTCCTCACCGTCGCCCTGCTCCACCGGCATGACCACGCCCGCGCGGTTGGGCGACGAGAAGGCAAACTGCACGTCCTCGCCGTCGAGGTTGGAGAGCACTTCGCCGAGGTAGAGCGAGTTGAAGCCAATCTCCATCGCCTCGCCGTCGTACTCGCAGAGCACGCGCTCCTTCGCCTCGGAGGCCCGCTCGATGTCCTCGGCCGAGATGGTCATCTCGTTGGGCTTGAGCGAGAGCCGAATCTGGTGCGTCATCGACGACGAGTAGAGCGCGACGCGCTTGACGGCCTGCAGCATCGCCTCGCGGCTGACCGTGAGCATGCGGTCGTTGTCGACGGGGATGACAGCCTCGTAGTTGGGGTAGGGCTCGTCGATCATGCGGCCGATGACCTTGGTCTGGCCGAAGTCGAAGCTGACGAAGCCGCCGCCCGCGCGGATGGTGCACCCGCCCTCGCCCGCGGCCTTGCCGGCGAGGCTGAGGGCCTTCTCTGGGACGACGAAGTCCGCGGCACTATCGCTCGTGAGCGCGCTCAGGGTGAGGCGCACGAGGCGGTGGCCGTCAGTCGCGACCACGCGCGTGTTTTCGGGGTGCACCTGGAAGTAGACGCCCATCATCGCCGGACGGAGCGCGTCCTTGCTCACCGCGAAGCCCGTCTTGTCGATGGCGCGCTTGACGAGCGCCGCGTCGGCCTCGATGGCCTGCTCGGCGTCGAGCTGCGGCAGCGCGGGGTAGTCGGCCCCGTCGTAGCCCACCATCTTGTAGCGCCCCTGGTCGGTCGTGAGTTCGACATTGAACTCGCCGTCGGCGTGGAACGTGACGGGGAGGTCGGGGAGCGCGCGGAGCGTGTCGAGGAGCCGCTTCGCCGGGACCGCGATGCGCCCGCCGCCGTCGGTGCCGTTCGACTCGAAGGCGACGCCGAGGCGCTGCACGATCGAGATCTCGAGGTCGGTGGCGCTCAGCACGAGGTGGTCGCCGTCGCGTTCGAAGAGCGCGCACTCGAGGATGGGCAGGGTGCTCTTGGTCGGGACGGCCCCGTTGACGCTCGTGAGCGCCTGCTGGAGGTCCCGGCTCGAAACCGAGAATTTCATGACGGTTGGGGGCAGATATGCGGCTGTGGATAACTCCGGGCGGCAGTATACGGCGCAGCCGGGAGAAGGTGCCAACGTGGATGAGTGATGCCGCGCGGCGGTTCTGCAGTGTTGCGGTGAGGACGCACAGGTGATGGCCATCGCATCGAACTCCAAACGGAGTCACCGCTACACGGCCTCACGGCAGCACCGCTTCACTCTCAGCGGGTGTGCAGCTCCAGCTTGCCGCGCAGGTCGGAGATCATCTCGCGGAAGCGCGGGTCCGTCTCGATCTGGTCCTCGACGCTGTTGATCGCGTGGATCACGGTCGAGTGGTCGCGCCCGCCGAACTGCAGGCCGATCGACTTGAGCGACTGCTCGGTGAACTGCTTGGCGAAGTACATCGCCACCTGGCGCGCGCGGACGACCTCGCGCTTGCGGGTGCGCGCCCGAACGAGGTCCTCGGGGATCTCGAAGAACTCGCACGTGATGCGCTGGATCTCCTCGACGTTGAGCGTGATCCGGATGTCCTTGATGAGGTCCTTCAGCACCTCGCGCGCGAGCGGCAGGTCGATCTCGCGGTCGTGCAGTGCGGCGTGGGCGAGGAGCCGGATCAGCGAGCCCTCAAGCTCGCGGATGTTGCTCTTCACGTTCGTCGCGATGTAGTCGATCACCTCGGGCGCGACGCGGATGCCGTCGTCCTCCGCCTTGCGACGCAGGATCGCCGTGCGCGTCTCAAGCTCGGGCAGCTGCACGTCGGCGGCGAGGCCCCACGAGAAGCGCGAGAGCAGCCGCTCCTCAATGCCCACGATGTCCTTCGGCGCGCGGTCCGACGAGAGCACAATCTGCTTGCCCGCCTGGTGCAGCGCGTTGAAGATGTGGAAGAACTCCTCCTGCGTCTTCTCCTTGCCGCTGAAGAACTGCACGTCATCCACGATGAGGACGTCGATCTGGCGATAGAAGTTGGAGAAGTCGTTGGCCGTGTTCGTCTGGATGGCCTGGACGAACTGGTTGGTGAAGCGCTCGCTGGAGACGTAGAGCACCGTCTCGGCATGCCCGTGGGCCTTGGCGTAGTTGCCGATGGCCTGGATCAGGTGCGTCTTGCCGAGTCCGACGCCGCCGTAGATGAGGAACGGGTTGAATGAGGTGGCACCCGGCTGTTGCGCGATGGCCCACGCGGCACTGCGGGCGAGGCGGTTGCAGTCGCCCTCGATGAAGCGCTCGAAGGTATAGCCTGGATTCAGGTTCGGGTCGACCTGCGGCTTGCGGATGCCGGGGATGACGAACGGGTTCGTCGGCGAGGCAGGGGGATGATAGGGGGGCACGGGGCCACGGGAGCTGCTACCGGGGCCTACATGGTGGCCCGGGCCCGCGCCGCCGCCCCCCGCGTGGGGAGGCGTGGGGGTCGGGGCTCCGCCTGGACGGGCAGGAAGCTGGACCGTTGTGCCTGCGCCCGGGGCTGCTCCTCCCTGGTCGGGCGGCGTCGCCGTGCCCGGCGCCTGCGGCGACTCGATCAGGATGTCGTAGTAGAGGCGTCCGTTAGGCCCAAGGACTTTAGTAACTGTCTTCCTGAGAAGCGCAAAGTAGTGCTCCTCGATCCACTCGTAGTAGAACCGGCTCGGCAACTGCACCGTCAGCTTGCGGAGGCCCTCTTCTTCGGTGAGACTCACCGCTTTGAGCGGCGCAAACCAGGTCCGGAAGCTCTGTCGGCTGATGTTGTCCCGGATGATGTCCAGGCAGCGGCTCCAGGCGTCGTGCGGCGAGTCAGGGTGCATCGAGGGGTGGCGGTACTCGGCGTGCGGGGGCGGCTTCCCGCGAGGCGCCGCACAGGGGGCGCCGAGGCGAAAGAGGTGGGTTCGGTGGTACTCGTTAAGTTAACCGGCCCCGCCCGATACTCGCAACCAGCCGGGCGCTAGCTCTGAACGTTATCCACGATCCAGCATACGGCTACGGCCTTGTGGATCCGCGATAACTGCACCTAGAGCCACCTTATGCACATTTTGTCCACAGAAATAAATAAATTTTCAAACGTCTGTTAATATTAGTGTTGAGCTACTAGGTGAAGATATTTTTGAGCAGGCGTGTCTTCTGCCTGTGGAGGTGGCTCGATGTGCCCTCATACAGGGCACGGTTGTCCACACCTTGTGCACACGACGCGAGCAACTCGGCGACGACGACGGCGTAGGCTCTTGCCGTCCTCCGAGAAGGCCTATCAGCCGTGCGGAGAATTGAAGGAGGGGTTGGTCGATCCCGGTAGCCTCTTTATTTTGTGAGTCTGTGCTTCAAGTACACGTCCTCCCCCGCACGGCCTTCATGCGCGCGGAACGCGAGCGACCCTCTTCGAGGCTCCTGTACTTTCCCGACTGTCCCATGCTCCTGATCGACACGGCCGCGCTTCAGCCTGGCATCCACACGCTCGATCTGCGCCCGGCGGCGGCCGACCTCGACCTCGACCCCGCCGCCTTCAGCAGCATCGCTGTGCAGGCGCAGCTTGACTACCACGACCTCGACCCGCGGAGTCGGCGGCTGTACTTGCGCTACACCGTGGAGGCCACAGCGCACCTTGTCTGTGACCGCACCCTCGCGCCCTTCGATGAGGGCGTCCAGGG
>JBCCLD010000360.1:0-4775 GCA_039027055.1 Bacteroidota bacterium | reverse complement strand
GGCGGAGGCATAGTGGCCGTCTTCGAGCGGTAGTTCGGGTACTACGACGCCGTCGGGGGGGGCTTCCTCCGCTACGTGGGCATCGGCGGGCGGCGCGGCCGGGGCGGGCGGCGGCGGGGCGCTCTCGGGGGGGGCCTGGCTGGCGGCGGGCGCGTCGCCTTCGAAGGGCGCTTCGTCGTAGCTGGCCAGCGGCTCGGCAACAGGCACCGGGGCGGGCGCGTCGAAGCCCTGCGCGTTCTCGCGGAGGTAGAGCGCCACCTCCGGCATCTCGTAGGTCAGCACGGAGCGGATCTCGAAGTCGTAGGCAGGGACCTCGCGGATCTCGCTGAAGCGCACCGACTCGATCGAGCCGCCCATCTGGTCAGCGAACTCGACGACGCCCTGCCGGGAGGTGGCCCGGCCGCTCATCACGAGCGACCCGCCCTCCTCACTCCAGCTCTGGAGCCAGCTGCGGCGCGCCGTGGAGGTCGCGCGGGCCGTCTGCGCGAGGCCCTTGCTCCAGCGGTCGCTGCCGATCAGCAGCGAGTCGATGGCATTGAGCGTCATGTTGATGCGCGCCACCTCCGCGTTGAGGCTGTCGATGCGGAACTGAATCTGCTCCGGCGAGAGGTTGGAGGCCGGGAAGGTCGCGATCTGGAGCTCGAGGTCGGACTTGACCGCCTCGTTCTTGAAGTAGACACTCGTGAAGAAGAGCACCGCCATAAACATCACGGCGGCCGCCAGGACGGTGTGCCAGGCGAAGCCGAAGTTGGACAGCCACTCGAACTTCATCTTCTGGCGCAGCAGCGCCTTCGGGAAGAGGTTGACCCCCGGGAAGCCGCTATCAGACCCCTTGTGGAAGGTGTCGAGGGCGACGCTGGCTGCGGGGAGCAGCATCGTGGCGAGCGGGCGCTGGGCGGCGGCCTTTGCACCGAGCCAGCCGCCTTCCACGAGGCCCTGGCGCAGCGTGGTCACGTGCGCGTCCGGGTAGAAGGCCGCGAAGCCGTTGACCAGCTCCTCCTCGCGCTCCTCGGCGAGCACGATCACCTGGTCCACGTTGCCGACGCCCTGCACGTCCTGCTGGAGCAGCACGCGCGAGCAGATCGTGTCGGGCCCGTCGAAGGTGGTCACGCTGCGCATGTGCTCGGCGTGGTGGAGCATGTCGTCCACGAGGAGCATCACGAGCGTGTCCTCCGCGCCGACGCGCACGATGGCGGTGTTGCCGCGCGTGCCCATCGGGAAGACCTGGCGCGTGAGCCCCATCAGCGCGGGGATCTCGGCGCTGAGGAGGGTCATGCGGACGTTGCGCATGCCGTCCTGCTCGCGCAGCAGCCCCACCGACGGCGTCACCGGGTCGCTCGGGGTGGGCACGATGGCGAGGAAGCGCGCAGCGCCGTCGCGCGGCGTCATCGGCAGGAAGGCGATGCGCTCGGCGTCGGTGCCGTAGGCCTTGACCTGGTCGGGCAGCAGTTCGAGCAGCGTCTCGCGCTTGACCGAGTCGGCACGCTTGGCCGCCTTCTCGTTCTCCTTGTCGGCGTCCTTCTCCTCGCCACCTTTGCCGAAGCTGAAGAGGCTCTTGCTCTTGCTGCCCGCCTCCACGCGCAGCTCGGCGTAGGCCACGTCCGAGTTGTCCAGGCAGAAGGCCAGGCGCGGGCTGTCGGCGCCGCTGCTGCGGCACTCCTCGATGAGGTCCTTCAGCTCCAGCACGATGGGCTGCACCATCGCGGTGGACATGTCGATCGACTCCTCCCCCAGGCTCGTCTCGGACGCGCCAGCTAGCCCGCCGAACTCGCCGCCGACGAACATGTCGACGCCCGTGATGCCCGCATCGCCAAACTGGATCGCGATGTCGTCCACCGCACTCTCGGCGAGTAGCTCCTCGGGGCTGTTGGACGACTCGCCGTGGTCGGCGGCGCGCTTGCGCGTGACGCGGCGCACGACCTCGAAGGCGTCGCCGTCGCGGCGCAGCAGCAAGCCGTAGATGGTCTGCTGGGTGACGTAGAGCCCGAGGACGGGCGCGAGGCCGCCGCGCGAGCGGGCGCGCTTCGGCGCCTTGCGGGAGCCACGCGGCCCCTTCATGCCCGCGGTGCCGCCCTCCTTGCGCGTCGCAACGGCGGCGCTGGGGGCCGGTGCCCCCTGAGGGTCAGCGGCGGACGACTTTTTCTTGGCGAACCAGTTCTTCATGGGGACGACTAGGCTGAGGGTCGGTCGAGCGGCGGGAGCAGTCGGGTGGGGCGGCGCAGCCCTACATGATTTGTTTGAGGCGACGCTTGTTGTTGGCGAAGTTGAGCGCCGTCTCGGGCGTGATCTTCTTCTCGCGGAGCAGCCGGATGAGGTCCTGCTCCAGAGTGGTCATGCCGAGGTGGCCGCCCTCCCACATCATCTGGTAGATCTCTCCGGCGTTGTCGTTGTAGATGGCGGCTTTGGTGGACGGCGTCATCCAGAGCACCTCCTTGACCAGCACGCGGCCGCCCCCCACGCGGGGCGCGAGCTTCTGCGAGATCACGCAGCGGAGCGAGTCGGCGAGGCGCACGCGGATGCGGTTCTGCTCCTCCGGCGGGAACTCCGCCACGATGCGGTCGATGGACTCGATCGCGGACGCCGTGTGGAGCGTCGAGAAGACCTTGTGACCAGTGTCGGCCGCCTCGATGGCCGACGAGATCGTCTCCGGGTCGCGCATCTCCCCGATCACGATGATGTCGGGGTCCTGGCGCAGCGCCTGGATGACGCCGTGCTTGAACGAGTGCACGTCCGACCCCACGTCGCGGTGGCGCACGATGCACCGCTTGGGCGTGTGCATGTACTCGACCGGCTTGCCGATAATAACGATGTGGCCGTCGAAGTCCTGGTTGTTCGCGTCGATGACGGCGTCGAGCGTGGACGACTTACCGGAGCCGGTCACGCCGGTCACGAGCGTGAGGCCGTCGCGGACCTTCGAGAACATCATCCCGCGGATGATCGCGGGGTGGAAGCCCTGGCCTTTGAGCGAACGCAACTCGTTGTTGATCGCGCGCATGCAGAGGCCGAGGTGGAACAGGTCGAAGTAGGTCGTCGCGCGGAAGCGGCGCGTCTCGCCGCCGGCCTCCATCGAGTAGGAGAAGTCGGCCGAGCGCTCTTTGAGGAGGTCCTCGCGCTGGCGGTCGTTGAGCATGCTCAGGATGAGGATGTCGGTCTCATCCGTGGAGCCCGTGCCGAGCGGTACGTCGGGCTTCTTGTCGCCGTTGACCCGGTACCACACGCGGCCGGCGGTCGCCGGCCCCCCGAGGTCCAGGTCCGAGGCACCGAGCTCGACCATCTTGCCGATGAACTGCTCCATGTAGCGGCGCAGGTGCTCGGTCATCTTCGGATCGAAGCGGCCCACGTGCTCGCCGTAGAAGCGCAGGCGGTCCACGCCCACGAGGGTGCGCGGGGCCGAGCGAGCCAGCAGGCGGATCTGCTTCGGCAGCCGGAGGCGCTGAGCTTCTGCAGGCGCGTTCGGCTTCGACGGCGGGACGTAGGTGGTCCCTTGCACGTCGGGGTGGTATCCTTGCGGGGCGTTGGCAATCGACACGGGCGCGTCGGGGGATGGCGGAGGGATCGGGCGGCCCTGGACGGACGCACTCGACAAAGCTTGGTCCCCCCTCCTCCGACAAAAGGCGCGCCAAAGCGCCCCGCCACATCCGACGCATTCCGGAATCCCCGATTAGCCTCGCATTTCGGCGGATTCTGGATCGCCTCGCTACAATTTGCCCCCCCACCGCTTTTATTCGTGACATGGGCTGGAGGCCCCGCCTAGCCCGCCTGACCCGAGGCGCGTCCGTGCCCCTCCCCATCGAAACGGCCGTGCTACAAATGGAAACGGAGCGCGCCCAAAGACCCGCCCCGTTTTCGTAACGCGTGCGTTCCGTGCCCGGTGCCTAATGCTCAGAGGCTGTCACGCGGAGCACCTCGTCGAGCGTAGTCTCGCCGAGCTTGACCACCTCACGGGCGGAGGCCTGCAAGGTCAGCATGCCCTCGCTCACGGCGATGCGCTTGATCTCGTCCTCGTCGATCACCTCGCCGGCGTCCACGATGGCCTCGCGGATGGCGGGCGAGAAGTAGAGCGCCTCGGCGATGGCCCGGCGGCCCTTGTAGCCGCGGCCCTTGCACATAGGGCAGGTCGGGTCGTTGCCGGGTTCGTAGAACGTGACCGTTTCGATTTCCTCCTCGGTGAACTCGACCTGCGTGGCGAGGGTCACGTCGAGCTTCTCGCGCGGCGTGGGCTTCTTGCAGCCGTCGCACACCTTGCGGATGAGGCGCTGCGCGACGATCAGGTTGATCGCGTAGGCGATGAGGAACGGCTCCAGGCCCATCTTGTAGAGACGCGACACGGCGGAGGGTGCGTCGTTGGTGTGGAGCGTAGAGAAGGTGAGGTGGCCCGTGTTGGCGAGCTTGATGCCGAGCTCGGCGGTGGCCTTGTCGCGCATCTCCCCCACCATCACGATGTCCGGGTCGTGACGCAGGATGGCGCGGAGCGCGCCTTCGAGCGAGAGCTTGTGGCTCAGCTTGATCTGCCGCACGCCGGGGATGATGTACTCGACCGGGTCCTCGACCGTGAGCACGTTCACCTCGGGCGTGACCGTGTTGGAGAGCGCGGCCACGAGCGTCGTCGACTTACCGGAGCCCGTCGGGCCGGTCAGGATCACCATGCCGTGCGGCTGGCGGATGGCCTTGTCGAACTGCTCCAGCGCGAACGGCAGCAGGCCGAGCTTGGAGAGGTCGGTGATGACCTTGCGGTCGTCGAGGATACGGATGACGATGGACTCGGCCCGGATCTC
>JBCCLD010000359.1:0-4781 GCA_039027055.1 Bacteroidota bacterium | reverse complement strand
CGCTGCATCGGCATCTCGATGCCGAGGTCGCCGCGCGCCACCATCACGGCGTCGGTCTGCTCGAGGATATTATCGAAGTCGTCGACGGCCTCGGGCTTCTCGATTTTTGACACCACGCTGACGCTCTTGCCAGACGCCTGGATGCGCCGGAGGAGGTCCTGCACGTCGCTCTGGGTGCGTACGAACGAGAGCGCGATCAGATCGACGTCGTTCTCGAGCCCGAACTCAAGGTCGGTGAGGTCTTTGTCGGTGAGCGACGGCGTCGAGGAGCGGATGTGCGGGAGGTTGACGCCTTTTTTCGAGCGGAGCGGCCCGCCCACGACGACCTCCGTCCTGACATCTTTGCCGTTCACGTCGACGATGCACAGCTCGATGTTGCCGTCGTCCATGAGGATGGTCCCGCCGACATTGACGTCGGCAGCCAGCCCTTCGTAGGACACCGTCGCGCGCTGCTTCGTGCCCACCTCGATGGGCTCACTCGTGAGGGTGAACGTCTGGCCCTCGTGCAGGAGGACGCCGCCGCCCTCCATCTTGCCCACGCGAATCTTGGGGCCTTGCAGGTCCTGGAGGATCGGGATAACGCGGCCTGCTCGCCGCGCCTCGTCGCGCACCATCTCGATCCGGCGGCGGTGCTCGTCGTGCGTGCCGTGGGAGAAGTTCATCCGCGCGACGTCCATACCGGCGGCGATGAGCGCGCGGATGACCTCGCGCTGGTCGGTGGACGGTCCGAGGGTGCAGACGATCTTGGTACGCCGATTCATAGGGGGGGAGCAGCGGGGAGGTGAAAGCGCTTAGCCTCCAAGATACGCTGCCCCTGTGTCACCCCGATGTGATCTGTTCGCGGGCGTGCGATCTGTCCCCGCGCTCTCGAACGCCCTACTCGCCTGCGCGCTCGCTCGGCGGCGGCGGCACGTTGGCGTTGTTCGGGTCGCTCGTCGCCTGGTACCATGCGAAGGCGTAGTGCGCCAGTTCGGTCGCATTCTGGAGATCGAGCTTGCGCTTGATGTTGGCCCGATACGACTCGATGGTCTTGATGCTGAGCGTGAGTTGCTCGGCAATGTCGCGGGTGCGCACCCCCTGGCCGATGAGCTGGAGCACCTCGAGTTCGCGGTCGGAGAGCACCTCGGCGGGGTTGGTGCTCGCCTCGGTGCGGCCCTCCACGGCGCGACGGAGGAGGTCGTCGGAGAGCTCCTCGCTGAGGTAGAGGTCGCCCTCCAGGACGCGGCGTATCGCTTCGATGATCTTGTCTGGCGCACGCTGCTTCATGACGTAGCCCTGCGCCCCGGCGCGCAGCGCGCGCTCGGCGTAGAAGCGCTCGTGGTGCATCGAGAGGACGAGCACCCGAACCCCCTCGTGCTGCGCGCGGATCTGGCGCACCAGTTCCAGCCCGCTAACCCCCTCCAGGGTGATGTCCACCACAGCGAGGTCGAACGTCTGGGCTTCGAGGAGGGCGAGGGCTTCCTCGGCACTCGACGCCTCGCCCGTGACAGCGAGGTCGGTTTCGAGGTTGACCAAGCGCATGAGACCTTGCCGGACGACGGGGTGGTCGTCTACGAGGATCACCTGGCGGGTGTCTGAGGCACCGCCGTTGGAGGCGGCTCGACCTGAGGACGAGCCGTGGGAGTGAGAACGCGTACCGTCGCGCATGGAGCAGAGAGACAGTGGGGGAGGACAGAGCGTGGAGGCCGCGTCCCGCAAAGCGGCGCTATGCATGTGTTGAAGCCCATTAAAGCTACAACGCCGCTCCTGGTTTCATACACATAATGGAAACCCCGACCCTTTTCCAAGGTCATCTCTCTAGGCCAAACGCTCTCAGGATGCGCTGACGTAGGTCTGGTTCGGGCAGCCGAAGCGGGAGGCGGACGGTATCCGCGCAGACGCCGAGCGCCGCGAGTGCGACTTTCACGGGAATGGGGTTGGCGGTCAGGAAGCACGCTCGCATGGCGGGGAGCAGGTCGAAGTGCAGCGCGCGTGCTGCCTCGACTTCGCCGGTGAGCGCGAGCCGTACTAAGCGGCAAAACGGCTCTGGGAGCGCGTTGACCACTACCGACACCACGCCATCCGCCCCAAGCGCGATGAGCGGGAGTGCCAGTTCGTCGTCGCCTGCGTAGACGGCGAAGCCTTCGGGGCGATGCGCTAGCACGTCGGCGATCTGCGCGACGTTGCCCGAGGCCTCCTTCACGCCGACCACGTGCGGCACCTCCTCGGCGAGGCGGAGCGTGAGGTCGGCGGGCACGTTCTGGCCTGTCCGCCCCGGCACGTTGTAGAACACAATGGGCAGGTCAGCGGCCTCGGCGATGGCATTGACGTGGGCGACGAGGCCGTCGGCTGGTGGCTTGTTGTAGTACGGGCCCACCACCAGCAGCGCGTCGGCTCCGGCCGCCGCGGCCTCGCGTGAGAAGCGCACGCTCTCAGCGGTGCTGTTGGTGCCCGTGCCGACGAGGAGCGGCACCCGGCCAGCGGTGTGAGCCATGGCGAGGTCGAGCAGCCGGTGCCGCTCAGCCGGCGAGATCGTCGGGTTTTCTCCGGTCGTCCCGAGCAGCACCAATGCATCCACGCCGCCGTCGATCTGCATGTCGATGAGACGGCGGAGGGCGGGGTCGTCAAGGTGGCCGTCCGGCGTAAACGGGGTGACGAGCGCAGGCGCGGTGCCGCGGAAGAGGAGGTCGGCCATGACAGGAGGAATCGACGAGCGGGGTCGAGAAGCTACGTCCGCCACCGCCCGCGCGGTTCTTCCTTGGCCGCCGCCGGATCTAGCGCGCGACCGTCACGCGCTGCGTCGCGGTCGCCCTGGCCGCGTCCAGCCGCACCACGTAGACCCCGCTCGGCAGGTCGGCCAGCACCCACGTCGTCTCGTGCTGGCCGGCGGGCTGCACCCCCTCGGCACGCGTGCGCACGGTGCGCCCGAGCACATCGGTCACCGTGAGCCGTACGGCTGCAGGCGCGGGCAGGGCGTAGCGCAGCGTGGCGGCGGCGCGGACGGGGTTGGGGAAGACCGCGTCGAGGGCGAGCGCGACAGGGAGCGGTGCGTCGTCCTCGGCGGAGACTGGGGTTGCGGCGAAGCGCTGGGCGAAGATGCCATCGCCGTCGCCGTCCTGGTCGCGGCTGACCCAGACGACCACGAAGTCGCCTGCTTCGTTCATACCGATGGCACTGGTGTACTGGAGCCCGGTGGTGAACGTGTTGACTCGGAAGGCCTCTCCTTCCGGCGACCCGTCGGCGGCGAAGCGCTGCGCGATGATGTCGAAGCCCGTTCCGCCCTGATCTGGGCTGCGCCACACGACGACGAATCCACCTTCAGCATCCACACCAAGGGCAACCGAGCGCTGCGTCCCGGTGGTGACCGTGTTGACCTGGAACTCGGGGCCTCGAAGCGCCCCATCGGCGGCGAAGCGCTGTGCTGCGATCCCGAGGTCGTCTCCGTCCTGGCCCTCGCTGTGCCAGGCGATCACGAAGTCGCCATCGGCCGCAAGACCGACGGCTGGAAATGCCTGATCGCCCGCGGTGAAGGCGTTGACCTGAAACTCGCGGTCGGCAGGGGTACCGTCGGAGCCATAGCGCTTCGCCGCAATGCCGAAGCCCGAGCGATCTTGGTTGAAACTCGCCCAGCTCACCACGAAGTCGCCGGCGCTGTTCATCCCGAGCGCCGCGAGCGACTGCGTGCCGGCCGTGAAGACATTGACCTGCACTTCCGGGCTAAGGGCCTCCCCGTCCGCCCGAAAGCGCCGCAGGTAGACGTCGAAGAACGAGCCTGCTTCGCTGTAGCTGTCCCAGGCCACCACGAAGTCGCCGTCGGCGTCCAGAGCCACCGAGGGGCCATATTGGACGTTCTCGGTGGACGTGTTGACCTGGAACTCGCCTCCCTCTGGAGTACCGTCGGCCGCGTAGCGCTGCGCATAGATGCCATAGCCATCGCCGTCCTGCAGGTAGCTCGCCCATGCGATGACAAAGTCACCGGCGGCGTCCAGAGCCACCGAGGGAACGACCTGGTCGTTCCGGGTCGAGGTGTTGACCAGAAACTCGGAGCCAACCGGGGTGCCGTCGGCGGCGTAGCGCTGCGCATAGATGCCTGTCCCAGACCCGTCTTGCCCACGGCTGTCCCACGCGATGATGAAGTCGCCGTCGGAGGCCACGGCAACGGTGGGGTTGCGCTGGTTGCCCACCGCAGTTGTGTTGACCCGGAATTCGTCGCCGAGCGCGACAGGCGCCTGGGCCGACGCCACGGATGCGCCGTGCAACATCGGGAGGGTGAGGAGCCCCGCGGCGGCAGAGCGCCGCAGCCACGCTAGGCGAGCACAGGCGGCAGAGCGAGGCGTCGAGCACATGCGACCACGAGGTGAATGAGCGGGGAATAGACCTACTCACGCTCGCCGAACCGGGTTCACGGGGCTCTGGGCTGTCCTGACGTAGGCAACTCAAGTTGTGCTCTATCGACAGGATTCTCAGCGTGGTCGATGTAGGGCGTGGGGAGGAAAGAGGAGCGGGCACCAAACGCCCCACACCCTATCTCGCATGCCCTATAGGAACCATACGAAGCACACCTACAATCTATAGCACACAACTTGGGTTTCGTACTTGGAGGCCCTCGCTCCAAGGGCGAACCCCTTGGCGTCGAGAATCCAGTGATACCAAATCCGGACGCATCGTTGCGATGGGTCCCCAACTTCGAGGCCGGATTTGGGTGTGAACGTATGCAGCGCGGATGTCCCATCCGCGCGTCCACGTGGGAAGGTGGTTCTCCTCGTCCACACGTTCAACCGTCCACACGTTCATACCCAACT
>JBCCLD010000358.1:0-4793 GCA_039027055.1 Bacteroidota bacterium | reverse complement strand
TGGGGGTGTTGGCCGAGGCGGTGACCGAAGCGCTGGGCGAATGGTGGGAGGCCCCCCGGCGGCTGGCGAAGCTGGTAGGGTACTCGTGGTGGGTGTCGGTGACGGGCACTATCCTGACATCAGGACCTTGAATCCGTATGACACGTTGGTTGGGGGACGCTACCCTACCGCCAGCCGCTCGGTGCGCCACGCGGGGAGGAGGAAGCTGAACGTCGTCCCGCGGTTGACAGCGCTCTGGACGGAGAGCGTGCCGCCGTGCAGTTCGACGAGCTTCTTCGTGATCGCGAGGCCGAGGCCAGCCCCGGTCTTCGAGAGGTCACCGTTGGTCGTGCGGGCCTTCTCGGCGCGGTAGAAGCGCTCGAAGATGTGCGGGAGGTCGTCGGCGGGGATGCCCGCGCCGGTGTCCGAGACGCGGACGCGGACGCCGTCAGCCTCGGTCTCCGCGACGAGCCGGACCGTGCCGCCCGTGGGCGTGTGCTGGAGCGCGTTGTCGAGGAGGTTCACGAGCGCACGCTCAACGAGCCCGATGTCGGCGTGCGTCATCGGCGCGGCGTCGGGGAGGTCGGTTTCGAGCGTGATCCCAGCGGCCTCGGCGCGCGGCGCGATCTGCATCGCCACGTCCTGCACGAGGTCGGTCATCGCGAACGGCTCAGGGTGCGGCTGCACCTGGTGCGCGTCGAGCTTCGACAGCTCGAAGAGCTGCGACACGAGGCGGTTGAGGCGCGACGTGTTGCGCAGCGCCGTGTCGAGGTAGCGCGACAGCGTCGCCTCGTCGGCCGTGCCGAGCTTGAGGCGGATCGTCTCCAGGTAGCCCTGCACCGAGGCCAGCGGGCTGCGGAGGTCGTGCGAGATGTTCGCCACGAGGTCACGGCGGAGCTGGTCAGTGCGGCTCAGCTCGTCGAGGTTGGCCACGAGCGTGTCGGCCTGCCCGTCAAACGCCCGCGCGAGCGCGCCGAGTTCGTCCGTGCGCTGCGTGAGGCCGGGCGCGTCGGTGCGGAGGCGCCGATCGAGGTGGCCCCCCGCGAAGGCCGCGACGGTCTCTTCCATCCGCCGGAGCGGACGCGTCAAGAAGCCGAACGCGAGCAGACCCACGAGCAGCGTCGCGACGAGCACCAGCCCGATGCCCCTCACCGCTGCCCGCGCGATGCCGCTCTCGGCGACCAGCCCAGCGACCGACTCGTAGCGCTGCCCGCCGAGCACGACGTAGAGGTAGCACCCCTGCTCGCCCATGATGGCCACTGGCGCGACGGAGAACGGCACCTGGCGGGTCGGGTCGAGCGGGTCGGCGTTGCGGATCGGCGCGGCGGCCCCCGCCATGAAGGCGTCGAGCGGGGCCGTCTCCACGAACTGCATCGTGGGCGCGGCGTCGGCGTCGGTGTGGACGTAGCCCGCCTTGATCATGCCGTCGCCGCCGAGCAGGTAGAGGTCGATGCGCGGGTTGATGCCGACGAGGTAGGCAATCTTCTCCTCGATGGCGTCGTGGTCGATGGCGTCGTGGAGGTAGGGCTGGAACTGCACCGCGAGGTCGGCCGCGAGCGTGCGGTTGAGGCGCTGCTCGGTCTCCTCGGTGACGGCCACGGCGGTCCGCAGCCCGACCACGCCGAGCGCCGCCGTGAGCACGAGCACGAGCGCGAGGAAAAGGAGCGAGAGGCGGGTGTTGAAGGAGCGCATGGGGATTGCGTAGCTCAGCTGCTGGATTAGACGCAGGGTGTGAGAATGCAACGGGCAAAAGGATGAAGGAAAAAAGAGGAGGCTGTTCGACGATCAAACCCCTGTCGCCCCAGCGTGCTGAGCGCTGCCAGGCTCATCCCATTTTTGCCTTCTGCATTCATCCTTTTGCCTTTTCTCGCGCCACCTCCTCGGCCTCCGCGAACCGATAGCCCAACCCGCGCAGCGTGCGGATGAACTGCGGGTTCGAGGGGTCGGCCTCGATCTTGCCGCGCAGGCGGTTGATGTGCGAGTTGACGGTGTGGCTGTAGCCGTCGTACTGGTAGCCCCACACGAGGTCGAGGAGCTCCTGGCGGCTGTAGACGCGGCCGGGGTTCTGCCCGAAGAGCAAGAGCAACTCCCACTCCTTGGCCGTGAGGTCAAGCGGATCGCCGTCGAGCGTGGCGCGGCGCTTCACCGGGTCGATGGCGAGCGGGCCGTACCGGAGGCGCGTCGGTGCCGTCTCCTCGGCTTCGGCGGCGCGCTGGTCGACGTCGATGCGGCGGAAGAGCGCCTTCACGCGGGCGAGCAGTTCGCGGACGCTGAACGGCTTCGTGAGGTAATCGTCCGCGCCGAGTTCGAGGCCGAGCACCTTGTCGAGCTCCTCGGACTTGGCGGTGAGCATGAGGATCGGCAGGTGCGGGTCGGTCTGCCGGATGCGCTTGCAGACCTCCATGCCGTCGAGGCCGGGCAGCATCACGTCAAGCAGCACGAGCGCGTGGCGGCCCGTGCGCGCGGCGGCCAGCCCGGCGTTGCCGTCGGCGCGGTGCGTGACGGCGTAGCCGAGGTCGCCGAGGTGGATCTGCAGCAGCTCGGCGATGTCGGGGTCGTCTTCAACCACCAAGATGGAGGCCGAGCGGATGGAGGCAGGCGTGGACATAGAGGAGACGGACGAGGATGGACACCTTAAGGGTACAGCCTACCACCACGCCGCGCCTCACGCCAAGCTCACATCGACATGTCTTGTGTGTCCGTCGCCCACGCCGTCACCGTGGTGCCGTCACTGCAGCACCGTCACGCGCAGCGTCGCAGCCGTGTCCTCGCCCTCGGCACGCAGCACGTAGAGCCCCGCTGCCAGCCGTGCAGGCAGCGTCGCCTCGAATTCGCCCGGGGGCAGGGCGTCCCAGGCGGCCACGCGGCGACCGAGCACGTCGTAGAGCGCGAGGTCGGATGGGGCACCGAGCGTGAGGCGCAGCGGGGCACCGGCGCGGAGTGGATTGGGGCCGAGCCGGGCCAGGAGCGGCACGTTCGGCTGTGGCTTGTCCTGCGACGCCGTCACCGGAAGCGCGTCGTCGATGCGGGCGAGCCCGACGAGCCCGATGCCGAAGGCCTCCGCGTCCAGGCCGACGTAGCCCGTCCCGTCGTCCGCGACGAGTGCGGTCCGCGGCGTCGTGGCCAGGCCTCCCAGATCGTCCAGAGGCACCGCAGTCGCGCCTCCGTCCGGGACATACGCGGTCGCCAGCGGGGCTGCGTCGTCACGCGTCGGCCCCACCGCGAGCGCACCGACGCCTGATCCGAGCGCTACGCCACGCACCTCCACCGCCACGCTCTCGTCCCACAGGACCGCGCCATCCGGAGCGATGCGCAGGAGTCGTCCCACGTCGTCGAAGTCGTTGTAGCCCACGAGTGTTGTGCCGTCGTCGCGGACCTGAATCTCGGCAGGCTCGGCTAACACGGTACCCAGCCGTGTGAACTCGACGGTGCCGTCGAGACGAAAGCGAAACACAGCAGGACCTCGGCACGGTTCGTCGCCTCCAATCGACCGACCCACCACATGGAGGGTCCCCGATGCATCGGCGCCAGTCACCACCTCGAACTCTCCGCCCACCTCTCCGCACTCAGGGCGCGACGCCGTGGACGTCGTGCTTGCCAACGTGCCCGTCTCAGAAAAACGGTAGACGCGGGTTGCTATGGGTGAAAAGGCCAGACTCGCGAGGGCGTAGCCGTTCGGTGTTCGGTGGAAGCCGAGCGGGTACGGTTCGCTGTCGGTGAGCAGCGTTGCCCAGTCGATGTCGCCGTTGGCGTCGAGCCGAACGACTTCCACGGTCAACGCCGCGAGGTCATCAACCAGGACAGGCAAGGCTGCACCGCCTGCTCCATCGTCCACCACGCTGCCTGCAAACTGGTTTGTCGATTCTGGTTCGAGGACGAGACGGCGGACCCATCGTGCGGTCCCGTCGGGTGCCAGGCGTGCCACGAGCGCACGCGCACGGCCCTCGCCATCGTCACCCACGTCCACGGCGGTGCCCGAGACCAGCACGTCCCCGTTGGCCGAGACGCTGAGGGAGCCGGACGGCTTGATACCGAAGTCGGCAGATTTCGGGGTGTCGTCCGTGGCGCCGCCATCCACGGCGGAGGCCCACAGCAGTGTCCCCTCGGGCGTCACGCGGGCCACGAGCAGGTCGCGCCCTCCCTCCTCTGTGCGCGTCGTACCAAACAGGTAGGTCCCGTCGCTCGGCGCGAGAGCGGTGTCGTGAAGTTCGTAGACGGCGCTCGGAGCCGCCACGCGGGTCTGTGTCCAGCGTGGCTCTTCGCCCGAATCGTAGGCCTCGACCGTCCAGGTATTTGAGACGCGAGAGACGGCGCTATCAAAGCGCTGCGCTACGAGACACACCGCGCCGTTGGCACATGGAATGAGGGTGCGCGCACCGAACGCGCTGCGGATCGTTGGACTGGAGAGCGACCACCGTAACGTGCCCTCTGTGTCAAACGACGCCAGCGCGCTCGAGCCCTGCTGCAGCGGAGACGTTCCGTTCGTCCAAATCATGGCCCCGTCCTCGTTGGCACGTAGTCCCTCTACCGCGCTCGAAACGTCCTCGGAAAGCACCCGCTGCCACTGCTCGGTCCCGTCATCGAGGCGCAGCCTGGTCAGACGTGCCGGGTTTTCGCTTATCCTTCCGAATCCTAGGCCCCAGCCCACATAGATCGCATCGGTACTGAGCGCGACTGCAATGTTGGGAAGGAAGAACGAGGGCAACTCGGTGGATAGATTTGTCGTCCAGCGCTCGGTACCGTCGAGAGCAAGACGGCGCACCGCTATCTGACGAAGACCACTGTCGGTGCCAGCGAGCACCACCTCATCCTCA
>JBCCLD010000357.1:0-4816 GCA_039027055.1 Bacteroidota bacterium | reverse complement strand
GTGGACTACCTCCTGAAGCCCGTCGAGGCGGACCGGCTTGCGGAGACCGTCGCCCGCGTGGAGGCTCGCGCCGCTGACCGCACGTCCGAGGAGGCCCGCCCGTCGGTCTCGGCACGCGACGCCTACCTCGACCGCGTCGCCGACCTCCTCGAATCCCTCGAAGATCGCGCTCAGCCCGCAGCCATCCCCCCCGCTGCCGAGGAAGCCGACTACCTACGCCAACTCTCGCTTCCGGGGCGCGACCGTTTCACTGTCGTGCCGGTCCACCGCCTCGTCGCCGCCGAGGTGCAGGACGGGCTGACGAGTCTCTACATCCTCGACGAGGGCGAGGCCCTGACCGTGACGCGCCACGTCGTCACCCACCCGCTCGACGCGCTCGAAGCGCGGCTCGACCCGACGCACTACATGCGCGTCCACCGCTCGGCGCTCGTCAACCTCGACCACATCCGCGAAATGGTGTCATGGTTCAGCGGGCGTTACAAGCTGCTCTTGTCCGGCGGCCATGAGGTACTCGCCAGCCGCAGCCGCTCCCGTGCCCTCCGCGACCGGCTGAGCCTGTAATCCCCCCCGCCTCCTGTCACTGGCATGGTTTCCGCACTCCTTGCCACCTAGTCACCTACCACCTCCGAATTCCCGGGACCTATGCCCCGCGACTGCCGCCACGGTTCATTTCTACGCCGCCTCGTCGTGGCCGCGCTGGGGCTCCTCGTGAGCCTACCGGCCAAGGCGTCCGACCTGTTCATTGCTGACGACTTGTTCATCGCCGAGACGGTGCGCGTGCGCGTACTTGAGCGCGAGCGCCCCAGCGAGGTCATCTTGATGGGCGAGGGCGGCCTGACCCTACTCGACCAGGACGGTTCCAGCATCGTGGCAACGCTGGAACCGGGGGCGCGCGTGACGCTGAAGTCGGAATACGGGCGGGTCTATGCCTACCTCCCGCGACGGGTCGTCTCGGTACTCGGCATGCGCGTAGAGCCGGGCGTGAGCAGCGTCGCGGTCACCGCCGGACGTACGGCGCGGCGCTACGAAGGCTCCCTCGCCATCGACGACGACCGGGGGCGGCTCCGGATCGTCAACACGGTACCGTTGGAGGCGTACGTGGCGAGCGTGACGGCGGGTGTGTATCCCTTTCAGGAGATCGAAGGCGTTAAGGCACAGGCCGTGCTGGCACGCACCTACGCGCTGCGCTCGCGTGGCAAACGGGGGGCCTACGACCTCGTGGACCATACGGCCGATCAGGTTTACCACGGCGCCGACCGCACTACGGAGACTACCCGGGCTGCCGCAGCAGCTACGGCCGGGCAGGTGCTCCTCTTCGACGACTACTTCGCCGAAACTGTCTACTCCTCGTCCAACGGGGGCCATATCTCCGCCAACGAAACGGCCTGGATCGGCGCACCCGTCCCCTACCTACGCGCCCGCCCCGACCCCTACGACCGGAACTCGCCGCACGAGCGCTGGCAGACCACCAAGTCTGCGAACGAGGTGCACCGGGCGCTCAGCCGCGCAGCCGGGTTCACCGTTCGCAGCTTCGAGGTGTCCGAACGGAGCCCCGAGGGGCGCGTCACCAACGTACGCCTCTCAGGAAGCCGACGGGGCGCCCTCTCAGGCTCAGCGTTCCGCTCCGCCCTCTCTCGCGCGTTTGGCATGATGGCCATTCGGAGCACCTTCTTCGAGGTAGAGCGGCGCGGTGGCTCGTACGTCTTCACCGGGAAAGGCTTCGGGCACGGCGTCGGCATGAGCCAGTATGGCGCGCGGGGTCAGGCGCTCGCCGGGCGGCGCTACGAGGATATCCTCGCGTTCTACTTCCAGGGTACCCGCCTGACCGAGACTAGGCCCGACCTCGTTCCCGAGCGCCCGTTCCTCGCCGCCGGGGAGTCGGAGGCGGATGCCCTGCGTGCCGCCGTCGTGAGTGCATCGGCACCAGCGGTGGACACCGAGGCACACGCCAGCGCCGGCCCGCGCGGCTGGGCCGACGACCTCGACGAGCCCGCTGAGCCATCGCTGGCGTTCGAACGTCGCTTAGACCGCCGCATCGCGTGGTGAGATACGGCGTCTGGACATTTGATCTGATCGGTGCTCACGGCCCTCGTTCGGCGCTCGCCGCATACTGTTCGTCGCCCGGTCCGGCGGAATCGCCCTCCTGGAATCGAGGCCCGGGGCAGACCCTCCCACGCATGCGCGCGGAAACGATGTCTCGTGCCCGCCTACCCAGTTGTCGACGCACCCTAAAGCTGCAAGCCTCCCCGTCCGACTCAATCGCTACGGGACGAACACGAAGCGCTGCGTCTCGACCTGCCCTTCCGCCGCGAGACGGACCACGTAGGTGCCTGCGCCCAGCTTGGCCCCGTCGGCCGTGCGCCCGTCCCACGCGAGCACGTGCGTGCCTGCCGTGCGTGGCTCGTCGGCCAGAATCGCCACGCGGCGACCCAGCACGTCGAAGACTTCGAGGCGAACGGACGCCGACGCTGGTAGCGTAAACGGCACCGTGAGCCGGTCGGCGCTGGGATTGGGATAGGGAGCGCCCAGCGTGAGCGAAGCAACAGCCGGCGGCCCCTCAGCGCTGACCGCACGCCCGTCGATAAGCGTCACGACCGCGACCTCGTCTACCAGCCACCCATCGCCGTTCACGGACCCGTCTGAGGCAAGCACGAAGGCGAGCGTCACCGAAGGTTCTCCGGCGTAGTCGCTCAGGTCGATTTCTTCGCGCACCCAGTCCACCTGCACGCCGTCGTAGAGTGGGTTGCCGTCGGTCTGAACGCCTTGTCCGGAGCCTGGCTTCGTGTACCGGCCCTCCAGCGGAACAAAGGCGACGCCGTCTTTGGAGGCGAACACCTGCCCGGCGTCGTACTCCGCCTCAATGTCCCAGCGGGTGTCGAACATCAAGAACGCGGCTGCGGCGTCGGAGAGGTCGAGCGGCTCGCGCAGGAAGAGCGCGGCGGACGCCTCGTCTTCGTAGCGCTGATCCGGCGAGTCGGAGAAGGTCGTCAGCCCCACCGAGCCGGGGCTGTCGAGGCCCCACTCCGATGTGCCTTGGGTGCGCCATGCCGCGAGGTCATCCGCCGGGTCTTCGAAGCGGGCAATGGAGGTGCCGATCAGCACGGGCGGGATCGGAAAGCGCCGCTGGCCTCCGGCGAGGTCTACCTCCACAGCTAGCCCTTCCGCCAACCCGAGCGCCGCGTCGCCCGCCACATCGATGGTAAACGTGACCATGGCTTGCTCGTCCACGGCCAACGGCTCCACGGCGCGTTCGTCGCCCCCCACGAACGTAGGCGACGTGCTGACCAGCCGCACCGTCGTGCTCTCTAGCGGCCCCAGCCCGAGGTTGTGCACGTCGACTTCAACCGTGACGCGGTCGCCGGGGTCGATGAAGCCGTTGGCGCAGCCGCCGCACGCCTGCGGTTCCTCGGTGAGGCTGCGGATGCGCACGTCCGGGTAGCCCCCAGCCGACCAAGCGAGCACGAGGTTGGCGTCGATGTTCTCCTTCGCGCGCAGCTCGATACGCTCCGGCGGCGTCCAGAAGCCATCGGCGATCCGGTCGTTGACCTCGGGCGTAAACGCCAGAATGCGCGGCCGGGCCGACTGCTCGCCGTACATCCAGTCGTCGGACGAGCCGTTGACGATGTAGCCGAGGACCTGGTTGACAGTGCCTGCCGTGTAGCTGTTGGACAGCGTCATCGCCTGCGCGAGGTCGGTGAAGCGGGCGGAGTCGGGCGTATAGAAGTCAGCTTCGTAGCCCCACGGGTAGATGAGCAGGTTGCCGCGGCTGTGGTAGTTGAACGCGGTCCCGAACCGGCGCGTCTCGATGAAGTCGCGCAGCGCCGCCGTCTCCAGCTCCGAGAACGGCGCAGGCCCTCGATAGGTGTTGCTGAACGACTCCGGGCTCGACCCGCTGTCGTCGCGGCCCCATTCGTACCCGTAGTTTCGGTTGAGGTCGACGCCCACACTACCATTGGCAACCGGTCGACGGTTCTTGCGCCAGAGCCCCCCGCCGTTGGGGCCGATGGTCTCGTTGTAGACGTAGCCGTCCGGGTTGAGGACGGGTACGAACACCAGCCTGCGGTTATCGACGAGGTAGGTCACCTCGGGATCGGTGCCGTAGTGCTCCAGCAGGTAGATCATGAAGTAGAGCACGGTGGCCATGCTCTGCGGCTCGCGTGCGTGATGGAGGGCCGTGTAGAGCACCTCCGGCTCGCCCTCGTCGACGCCCGGGTTGTCAGACACCTCGACCATCCAGAGGTCGTGCCCCTCGTAGCTCTGCCCCAGCGACACCTTCTCGGTGATCAGGTCCGGGAAGTCCGCGCGCAGCTCGTCGAGCTTAGCCACGACCTCGTCGAACGAGTAGAATCCGCCAACCGAGCCGAGTTCGAAGCGCTCCAGGTCGAACGCGCGGCCGCGCATCGCGTCGAGCATCGCCTGGCGTCGAGGAAGCTGCGCTTTGTAGACGGCGTCGAGGTCGGGCACAGCGAGGCGGTGCGCGATGCCGCGCTGGGCGAGGCGGGTCTGCTCGGCACTGTTGAGCACCGCGCACGTCTCAACACCCATGGGAGTCTTGTGACGATGTGCGTGGTCGAGGGCGAGACCTGCTTGCGCGAGGTTCTGGACCAACGACGCCATCGGCTGGGTGAAGCACACCTCAGCGTGGGGGCCGCCCGTAGCCGATTGCGCCAGCACGGTCGGGGCACTCGTGAGGACGAACCCGAGGGCGAGGAGGCGATGGACGCCGGTGCGGGCGATCGATGACATCTGGGCGTCGACGCTACGTGTGGATGGCTAGCGAACCTGGACGAAGCGCTGGGCCTGGACCTGCCCGTTG
>JBCCLD010000356.1:0-4849 GCA_039027055.1 Bacteroidota bacterium | reverse complement strand
GTGCGTGCTCTTCTTCGACGAGGTGGACGCCCTCGGCGCGAGCCGCTCCGACCTCCGGCAGTCGGGCGCGCGGCACGTCATCAACCAGTTTCTCGCCGAGCTCGACGGCGTCGAGGCCAACAACGACGGCGTGCTCGTGCTCGCCGCGACCAACGCACCCTGGCACCTCGACCCGGCCTTCCGCCGTCCCGGACGCTTCGACGAGATCGTGTTCGTACCGCCGCCGGACCGTGCCGCCCGCGCTGAGATCCTCGCCCTACTCCTGCGCGGGAAGCCGACCGCCAAGCTCGACCTCGACGCCGTCGCGAAGAAGACGGACCGCTTCTCAGGCGCCGACCTGAAAGCACTCGTCGACGTGGCCGTGGACGCCAAGCTCGACGACGCGCTGCGCACCGGCACCCCGCAGCCGATCACCACCAAGGACCTCCTCGCCGCGGCCAAGCGCCGCCGCCCCACCACTGCCGACTGGTTCGCCTCGGCGCGCAACCACGCGCTCTACGCCAACGACAGCGGCCTCTACGACGACGTCCTTTCCTATCTCGACATCCGGCGCTAGCCCAGTAGGTCTGTCCCATTCGGCGTCATAGCACGAAGCACCTCCGTGCGAACGCCTTAGACCTCCCGCGAGGTACCCCTAGCTTTCCCCTCCTATGGCTGCTCCCACCTCCGCCCGCGCCCGCGCCCTGCACCTCGTCCGCCAGGGCCGCGCCGACCTCGCCGAGCCCGAACTCCGCCGTGCCCTCGCCGACACCCCAGACGACGCGTACCTCCACGCGCTGCTCGCGCTCACGCTCTCGGACCTGGAACGACCGCAGGAGGCGCTCCCCGAAGCCGAGCGCGCCGTCGGGCTGGCCCCCGACTGGGCGTTTTGCCACTACGCGCACGCCGAGGCCCTCCTCCAACTCGACCGGCCCAAGCCCGCGGCCAAGGCCGCACGCGAGGCGCTGCGCCTCGACCCCGACGACGTGGCGGCAAAGACCACGCTGGCGCGCGCGCTCCTCGTCCAGCACAAGCTCGACGAAGCCCTCGCCCTCACCGACGAAGCGCTGGCCCTCGACCCCGGCGACACGAATGCACTCAACGTCCGCGCGATGATCCTCGTGCGGATGGGCCGCCGCGAAGACGCCGCGTTCCTCCTCGACGGTGCGCTCTCGCAGGCCCCCAACAACGCCGTCTCGCACGCCAACCAGGGCTGGACGCTGCTCCACCAGAACCGCCCCCGTGAGGCGATGGAGGCCTTCCGCGAGGCGCTCCGCCTCGACCCTGACAACGAGTGGGCGCGCTCGGGCATCGTCGAGGCGATGAAGGCGCGCAACGTGGTCTACCGCGGCCTGCTGCGCTACTTCCTCTGGCTGGAGCGCCTGTCGCCGGGCAAGCGCTGGGGCGTCGTGATCGGCGGCTACCTGGTCGCGCAGCTGCACCCGCTGCTGCTGCTGATCTACCTCCCCGCCGTCTTCCTGACGTGGATGGGCGACTCGCTCTTCAACCTCGTCCTCTTCGCCGACCCGTTCGGACGGCTCGTGCTCAACCGCGACGAGGAGATGGGCGCGATGCTCGTGGGCGCGTGCCTCGGCGGCGGGCTACTCGCCGGGGTCGGGTGGCTCCTCAACGACACGACGGCGCTCGGCGTGCTCGGCGCGGTGCTCTTCACGCTGGCGCTGCCCGTCGGCGGCACCGCACGACGGCGCCCCGGCAAGCGGCGCTGGGCGCTGCTCTACACGGCCACGCTTGCTATCGTGGGTGGCGGCGCGGCAGCGGCCTACGCGGTGGGCGACACGGAGACGGGCCGCTCGCTTGTTGGCTTTTACACGATCGGCGTGATCGCCTACACCTGGCTCGGCAACGTCTTCAATTGAACGCAGCGGTCGACGAACTACGAAGCGGGCCGCCACAGCGTCGCTGGGCGGCTCGCTTCGTACCGGTCGCGCGGCAGCAGGCTACGCGGCTTGGGAGACAGCCTCCTTGAGGGCGTCCACGGCGTCGAGCGCTTCCCAGGGGAAGTCCTCGCGGCCGAAGTGGCCGTAGGCGGCGGTGCTGCGGTAGGCAGGTCGGCGGGCCGGGTCGAGGAGGCCAAGGCGCTCGATGATGCCCTTCGGGCTGAGGTCGAACACCTGCTGGACGGCATCCACGATGGCGCGGTCGTCGACCTGGCCGGTGCCGTAGGTGTCGACGGTGATGGAGACGGGCTTGGCCACGCCGATGGCGTAGGCGACCTGCACGAGCACTTCGTCGGCGAGCTCCGCCGCGACGATGTTCTTCGCGACATAGCGCGCGGCGTAGGCCGCCGAGCGGTCCACCTTCGAGGGGTCCTTGCCGCTGAACGCGCCGCCACCGTGGCCGCCTTTGCCGCCGTAGGTGTCCACGATGATCTTGCGGCCGGTCAGCCCCGCGTCGCCGTGCGGGCCGCCGATGACGAAGCGGCCGGTCGGGTTGACGTAGAGCGTCACGTCGGCGAGGTCGAGCTTGTCGGCCGCGCCGAGCGCCTCAAAGGCCTGCGGGATGACGTGCGCGCGGAGGTCGGCCTCGATCTGGTCGCGGGTGACGTCTTCGCTGTGCTGCGTCGAGACGACGACGGCGTCCACGCGGTTGATGGTGCGGCGGTCGTCGGCGTACTCGAGCGTGACCTGGCTCTTCGCGTCGGGCCGGAGATAGGTCATGATCTCGCCCGCCTTGCGGATGACGGCGAGGCGGCGGAGGATCTCGTGCGAGGCCGCGACCGCGAGCGGCATCAGGCTGGAGGTCTCGCGGCAGGCGTAGCCGAACATGAGGCCCTGGTCGCCCGCGCCCTGCTCCTGGTCCACGCCCGCGCCCTCATCGACGCCCTGCGCGATGTCGGGGCTCTGCTCGTGGATGGCCGAGAGCACGCCGCAGGAGGCCGCGTCGAACTGGAGCGCCGGGTCCGTGTAGCCGATCTCCTCGATGGTCTCGCGGACGACCTTCTGGACATCCACGTAGCCGTCGCAGGTGACCTCGCCCGCCACGACCACGAGGCCGGTTGTGCAGAGCGTCTCAACGGCGACGCGGCTGCGGGGGTCTTCGGCGAGGAAGGCGTCGAGAAGCGCGTCTGAAATCTGGTCGGAGACCTTATCGGGGTGGCCTTCCGAGACCGACTCGGAGGTAAATAGGTAAGCCATGAGGTAGAATCGAAATGGGGAGGGCGAAGGGTGTGCGGGGCCCAGGTTGCGGGGCGAACGTCCCGCGCGGAGCCTCCGTTCTATCAGACGAACGGGCGTCTGTCAGACCGAAGCAGGTGTAGCGGGCGAAAATAAGCGCGCCTTCCGGGCACATCTAGCGCTTCACGGGCTTTACAAGCACGGTGCCGGACCGCAGAGGCTGCACCCGCCCTGGCCCGCTCACATTGCACGCTTCCGCAGGATGCCGTAATTTGTGGGCCGCTCTTAACCCTGACACTCCCCCTTCCTCATCGCAATCGTACGCCCATGGCCACCGAAGTAGCCCAGAAAGTCACCGCCATCATCGTCGACAAACTCGGCGTGGACGAAGCCGACGTCGTGCGCGACGCCAACTTCACCAACGACCTCGGCGCGGACTCCCTCGACACGGTCGAGCTGATCATGGAGTTCGAAAAGGAATTCGACCTCACGATCCCCGACGAGGACGCCGAGCAGATCGCCACCGTCGGCGACGCCATCGACTACGTGTCGAGCAAGGCGTCGTAAGCGCCGCGCCCCCGACGGCCCTTATCCCGACGGCTTCGCGGCACCGATGTGCACCGGAGCCGTCGTTTTTTTACGTCTCGTCCTCGTCTCGGCAGCTTCCTCTCGTTCCCAGCCCGCTGCCGCCTGCTGCCCCCACCGAGCCGCGCTCTCGCCTCCATGTTCCAGTCTCCCACCTCCGCCCGCCGCGTCGTGGTCACCGGCCTCGGCGCCCTCACCCCTATCGGCAACACCGTCCAGGCCTACTGGGACGGTATGATGGCCAGCCGCAGCGGCGGGGCCCGCATCACCCACTTCGACCCCGAAGGCTTCTCGACCCAGTTCGCCTGCGAGGTCAAGGGCTTCGACCCGACCGACTTCCTGGACCGCAAGGAGGCGCGTCGGATGGACCCCTTCTGCCAGTACGCGCTCGTCGCCACCGACGAGGCGCTCCGCGACGCGGGCCTCGACCCCGCCACGATGGACCAGGCCGACAAGGACCGCTTCGGCGTCGTCTTCGGGAGCGGCATCGGCGGCATGAAGGCCTTCCAGGATCAGGTCATCAACCTGCACGATCACGGCCCCCGCCGCGTCTCGCCGTTCACGACGCCAATGATGATCCTCGACATCGCTGCCGGGCAGATCTCGATACGGCACGGGCTGCGCGGGCCGAACTACGCGACGGTCGCGGCGTGCGCCACGGGCAACAACGCCATCGTGGACGGCTTCCTACTGATCCGCAGCGGCCTTGCCGACCGCGTGCTCTGTGGCGGCTCCGAGGCGGGCATCACAGGCATCGGCGTGAGCGGCTTCGGCGCGATGAAGGCCCTCTCGACCCGCAACGAAGACCCTGCGAGGGCGAGTCGGCCCTTCGACGCGTCACGCGACGGCTTCGTGATCGGCGAGGGCGCAGGCGCGCTCGTGCTGGAAACGTACGAGGACGCCAAGGCCCGCGGGGCCACGATCTACGCCGAGATCCTCGGCATCGGGATGAGCGCCGATGCCCACCACGTCACCGCCCCAGACCCCTCGGGCGAGGGCGTCCGCCTCGCGCTCAACGGCGCGCTCCGCACCGCCGGCCTCGCGCCCGAGGACGTCGACTACATCAACATGCACGGCACCTCGACTCCGCTCGGCGACATTGCGGAGTCGAAGCCCAGCAAGAAGGTCTTCGGCGAACATGACTACAGCAT
>JBCCLD010000355.1:0-4850 GCA_039027055.1 Bacteroidota bacterium | reverse complement strand
GCGTCTCCGAAAGGCGCACGAGGAGCGCGATCCCGTAGGATCGAGTGACGAGTGGAACGCAGCGGAGGCCGAACGGAGGCCGTGAGCACCGATCAGACCGATTGTCCACACGCCCTAGCCCTCGTGCCCAGGGTGCATGGTTGGCATCCCCCAACAGAAAGGGCCGCCGTCCCAGTCGAGACAGCGGCCCTTATGCTCAGTGCGGGGCAATGCCGGTCCGCTTCAGCAGCAGCCCAGGCACGCACAAACGGTCACGGAGAGTACGGGAGCGAGCTGTGGTGGAGGATGATCTCCAGGTCGCCGTTCCGGTCCTTCGCGTAGGCGAAGGTGTACTCGACCTTGACGTCGTTGCCTTCGGTGGTCGTGAAGAAGTAGTTGCCCATCGCGACGGCCATCTCGCCGTCCTCGGAGATGACGGTGCCTTCGTTCTCCCAGCGCACGTTGGTGTACGGGGCAATGGCAAAGCCGCCGTCCTCGGTGCCTTCCGTTCCGACGAAGTAGCTCAGCGCCCCGGCGAAGTCGCCGCGGAACTGGTCCTCAGCGGCGAGGGTCGGCTTGAAGAGGATGGTCTGGTTGGCACCGTAGGCGTAGTGCTGCAGGATGTGCTCCGTGGCACGGGCGGTGTAGTCACCGCCGCTGGTGTAGACCTGGCCGATGGAGACGATGCCCTCGCCCCAGGCCTGCTGGGCGGCTGCAACCTCAGCCGGAGTGATCGCGCCGGACGGATCTTGAGCCGTGGCAGGGACAGCGAAGACGAGCGCGAAGGCTGCGACGAGGGGAAGGATGCGGGGAATACGCATGAGGGGGTAGGGAGATGTAGCCCTAGCGCTGAGCTATACGTCTGTGGGACCTCTACGTGGGGTAGAAGTCTGGCGCTGGGGCAGGGTCAATAGGATGAGACTGCGACCAGCGTGACGCGCTGGGACCACGGCGCATGTCACCGGGTGGCCGATAGGGCCGTTCCCAAAATCGAGCGTCCGTTATTCCGACTTTGCGGTGTCTTCACCGGCGTGTAGGGGCAGTTCTGAGGCCTACGTCGGACCGTTCTGCGTGGCTCGTAAGACGCTATCCTACAACGCTTTTTGGATAATATCAACGCCGATAGGTCTTGGTCATCCGTGGGTGCGTCACACGTACTTGTCGCCGCGCACGACCTCGACGGTCTGCACCCACGCGATGACGGCGTAGTGCTCGAAGTAGTAGTCCGAGAGGTGCTTGAGGACGCGGGTGGCGGCCTCGGGGCTGCAGACGCACTCCATGCGGACGTTGCGGCCCTCGTAGACCCCGGCTCGGTTGCCGCGCGGGCCTTGGCCCTCGGCATCGGTGACCGTGAAGCCTGTCACGCCGAGCTTGCCGATCTCCTTGACGAGCTTGTCGCGCAGCAGGTACTCCGCAACCACGGTGACGAGCTTCAGCGGGATAGTCTTAGGCATAGCATTTTTGATTGACGATTTTGGATGTACGAGTACGGATCAAGAAAGCTGAGCTGCTGAGCTTTCAGTTGACATAAATCGTAAATCGTAGATCCAATATCATACGTTCGAAGTCACCCGAGGAAGTATTCGGCGGCAGCGAAGTAGAGCGGGATGCCGAGGGCGAGGTTGAACGGGAAGGTGATGCCGAGAGCCGCCGTGAGGTAGATCGTCGGGCTGGCCTGCGGGAGGGCGATGCGGACCGCCGCCGGGGCCGCGATGTACGACGCGCTCGACACCATCGCGCCAAGCACGGCAGCCCCGCCGATGCTCATCCCGACGAAGCCCGCCAGCCACACCGCCCCCACGCCGTGGATGATCGGCATGACGATGCTGAAGGCGACGAGGAACCACCCGGCTTCCTTGAGGTCGCGCAGCCGCCTCGCGGTCACGAGGCCGAGTTCGAGCAGGAAGAGCACCAGCGCGCCCTTGAAGCCCTCGACGAAGAACGGGGCGACGGGCTCTAGCCCCTCCGGTCCGGTGAGCAGCCCCATCGCGAGGCCGCCGCCGAGTAGCACGATGCTGCGCCCGGTGAGCACCTCGTGCAGCGCCGACTGCCACGTGGCCTCCTCGCCCATCGCGCCGCGCACGTTGGCGATCATCAGGGCCACCACGATGGCCGGGATCTCCAGAATCGCGACGAGCGCGGGCATGTAGCCCTCCGACTCGAAGCCGGTCAGCGTCCCGAACGCCTGCGCGGCGATGAACGTCACCGCCGACACCGAGCCGAAGTGCGCCGCGAGCGCCGCCGCGTTCACCCGGTCCATCTTGCCGAGCTTGCGCAGCACGTTGTAGGACGTGATCGGCGTGAGCACCCCGAGCCCGAAGGTCAAGAGCATCGGCCCGACGACCTCGCTGAGGGGCGTCGCCCGGAGCGCCGCGCCGCCCTTGAGGCCGATGGCGAGCAGCAGGTAGATCGAGAGCGCCTGGTAGAGCGGGGCCGGGATCTCTAGGTCGCTCCGCGCCAGCGAGGCGAGGATGCCCAGCGCGAACGCCAGGACGATGGGCGAGAGGAGGTTGGTGAGGAGGACGTCGAGCATGCGTCGGGTGGGGTCAGAAGTGCGGGGGAAAGTAGGAAGGGGGAGGTGAGAAGTGGGAGCCGGAGAAACGAGGAGCCGGAGAAACGAGGAGCCGGAGAAACGAGGAGCCGGAGAAACGAGGAGGAAAGGCTCGACGTACTTCCCGCCCCTTTGTCTCACGGCCTCGCCGTCTCCTCGCCTCGCCGTCTCCTCGCCTCGCCATCTCGCAATGAACCGTCCCACGCTGCTCTACGTCTACGACGCCCTCTGCGGCTGGTGCTACGGCTTCAGCCCCGTCATGCAGCGCATCGCGGAGGCCTACGCCGACACGTTCGACTTTGAGGTGCTCTCGGGCGGCATGGTGCGCGGCGACCGCATCGGGCCGATCGGCGAGGTCGCGGGCTACGTCGCGCAGGCCTACAAGCAGGTCGAGGACAGCACGGGCGTCACGTTCGGCGCGGCGTTTCTGGACGGCACGATGGCCAAGGGCACGGCACTCTTCACCTCCGTCCCGCCGAGCCGGGCGCTGACGGCGTTCAAGGCGACGCAGCCTGCTGACTCGGACGGCACCGAGCAGGTCGCCTTCGCCCACGCGCTCCAGCGCGCCATCTACTACGACGGCCTCCCGCCCGCCGAGCCGTCCACCTACGCCCGCATCGCCGCCGACTTCGGCCTCGATGGCGACGCCTTCGCCGCGACGCTCGACGACCCCGAGGTGGTCGCGCAGACCGAGGCCGAGTTCGCTCTCGCCGCTCGTCTTGGTGTGCAAAGCTTCCCGACCGTCTTCGTGACGATGGGCGGCCAGCTTTTCCGTGTCGCGCCCGGCTACGTCCCCTTCGAGCAACTCGACGCCACCCTCCAGCGCGTGGTGGCGGACCTGGTGGCGTGACGGTATGCCCCCCTGCGTTCGTGTACGGTCGCTACGCCTCCCTACAAACAAACACCGTCCCCCTCGCGAGCGCGGGTATAGGGTAGGTATTCACACACGTCTTCCTCTCTTTGTCATCCTGAGCGCGATCCGCGCAGCGGATGCAGTCGAAGGATCTGCGGGCCATTGTCGGTGCTTCGCCCCAAGCGTCTCGGTGGACATAGATCCCCCGCCTGCGCGAGGGCAAGCTCTTCGACTCGCTAGGCTCGCTCAGGATGACATCGTTTTGTGAGAGCCTACCCCAATCAGCTCGCAAGCGAGAGGGACAGATCATTCCGTGAGCATGCGGGTCGGGTACAAAAAACGCCGAGGTACTGTAGGTGCCTCGGCGTTCGATTTGGGCTGAGAAGCTAGTACTGCGACCGCTTCATCTTGTCATGCTCCGTGCTCTCTCGGTCAACCACCTCTGCCGTCTCCTATCCAGAGCCTGCCCTCGCGAAAGCGGGGGAGGGGACCTCCAAACGCGGCTTCGAGGCCAATACGAGCCGACCGTCTCGACGGGTCACAGTACTAACCGTTGGTGCTGGTTTTTTTGGCCGTGTGGGGCATCTTCGATGTCTCCAGAGCCTGAAGAGCGCGAAATCGCCTCTGAGGCAATATTGTAGGCCCTCACGCGGGCAGAAGGGTTCTCAGAAACGCCGATTCTGGGCCGTATGAACTAGCACTGGGTTACTCGAGGCAACCCTTTCTGCCTTCTGCTTTCAGCATCCTGCCTTCCCTAGACCTGCCCCATGCCCACCCGGAGGGCGTTGCGGGCGCGGTCCAACTCGGCCTGGGCGGCTTCGCGCTCTTCGGCCGACGTGCTGGCGGCGAGGCGCTCCTGCGCGGCCTGCTCGGCGGAGCGGGCGCGGTCCACGTCGATTTCGGAGGCCGTCTCGGCCGTCTCGGCGAGCATGATCACGTGGTTGTCGAGGACTTCCACGAAGCCGCCGCTGGTGGCGTAGACGACCTTCTCACCGCCTGCGAGGGTGATGTAGACGGGGCCGACGCCCGTGGCGGCCAGCATCGGCGCGTGGCCGGTCAGGATCTCGAACGCGCCCTCGACGCCCGGCGCGCGGAAGCGGTCGGCCTCGCCGCGAAACGCCGCGCCGTCCGGGGACACGATCTCTACGAGCAAACTCATCGGTGGGGGGTGTTGCAGTGCGGCGGTGCAGCGGTGTGGCAGTGGTCGGTGCCGTCACCGCCACACAGCCTCACCGCTACACCGCGAAACTCTCTACGCTTCCGCGAGCATCTTCTCGCCGGCCTCGATGACCTCCTCGATCGCGCCCTTGTACATGAACGCGCCCTCGGGGTACTTGTCGAGCTCGCCGTCGAGGATCATGCGGAAGCCGCGGATGGTGTCGTCGATCTTGACGTAGATGCCCGGCGTGCCGGTGAACTGCTCGGCGACGAAGAACGGCTGGCTCATGTAGCGCTGCGCCTTGCGGG
>JBCCLD010000354.1:0-4862 GCA_039027055.1 Bacteroidota bacterium | reverse complement strand
GCGACCTGCCCGCCCGCCGCGAAGGCGGCCTGCTTGGCCGCGCCCGTGACGATGACGTCGGCCGCGGCGTCGGCGTCGTAGCGCACGGAGCCGGGGAAGGCGAGGCTGGGGTCGCGCCCTGCGATGAGCCGGTAGGGCACGACGTGGAAAGCGTACATCGCACGGTCGGCGAAGGGCACGTCGACAGTCGCCTGCCCAGCCCCGCGCGTGAAGCCGGTAGCAACGCTCGCGAGCGACCCGTCGAGGCCCGTCACGGCGATGGCAACGGCGTCGTCAGCCTGGCCACCGGCGAGATCCCAAGTGACCTGCACCTGCCCCACGTCATCGACGAGGCCGGTCGGCTCAGCTGGGGACAGCCCGCCGCGGGTGAGCACGAGCTGCGCGGCGTCGAAGGTGCCCGCCGGGGCACCGCCGAGGTTGGGGGCGCCGGAGCGCATGACGCGGACGTTGGCGCGCACGAACTCGTTGAAGGCGGTGGTGGCGTTGCGGCCGGAGCGCTCGTAGCGCCGCCAGTAGGGGCGGACGAAGGCGTCCATGAGGCTAGAGCCAGCGCGGGTGAGCGTGGCGAAGAGGTCGCGCTGCTCGACCTGGGCGGCGGTCTGGGGGTTGGTGGGGCTGACGCGGGCGCGGATGACGTCCTTGCCGCGCCAGCGGCTCATGACGACGGTGCCGACGGCGTTGCGGCCGCCACCGAGGATGCCGCGTTCGAGGATAGCCATGGGAGGTTGGGGCTGGGTTGAAAGGAGTGCACCCAACCTCGCAGCGTGCGCCTCGCGCGTCCAGGTCGAACCCGCGACCTTCTACTCCGCGCGGTGTCAACGATCTTCCATAGCGCCTCTACTCTTGCAAAACGCGCTAGTCCCCATGTGCTTACCGCTCACGAGGAGCAGTAGTGGGGCGACTGTAGTTCACTCGCCTGCGAGGGCGCGCACCTGTGCGACGAGCCGGTCGGAGATGTGCATCCCTGCTGTGCGCAGCCGGTCTAGAAGCGGGACGACCGCGCGAAGGTGCCCGGCTTTCTTTCCTTCAAGTAGGACCCGTGGGGTCCGCGGAAGCGCTCGCGAAGTGTCCCGCCTCAAACGAGGCGTCGAGATCGTCCGCCTCAGCGGCAAGGGGACTGACCCGGTATCGACCGAGTGCGTGGAGAAACGCCACGCGTGGCATGCCTGCCAGGGCAGAGGCCCGGCCCGAGGAGAGCCGTCCAAGTTCGTAGAGCTTGACGGCCGCGAGTAAGGCCAGCTCGGCGCCAAAGCCCTCGGGAGTTGCGTTCTCGGCGAGAAGCACCTCCTCGGGGACGGAAATAGTGACGGAGTGGGTAGGCATGCTCGTCGGGATGCAAAAGACAGCGACGCTCTGGGGAATCGCTCGTCAGTATGAGGCGGGCTAGCAAGGCGTCTCGGTTTTAGCTCCGAAGCCGTGTCGTACACCCGCGATATACAGATCTACACCCGCGATATACAGATCTAGAAAGTCCAACACGGAGACCGGTTGCGAGTTGCAAGTCCACGCGTGGGAACAGCGAACCGAGCACGTGCTCAAACGACGAGGCACAACGCTCTCATTTATGTTAGTAACACGGATGGGAGTATCTTGGCCTGCTGGAAATCCTCGCCTCCTGATCGCCTATGGCTACCCCGACTCGTCCTGCCGACCTCTTCGACCGCGAGGCGCTCTGGACCCGCCTGGGGGAGGCGCACGCCGCTCCTGGCCCGGGGCTGGTGCTGATGATGGGCCGCCGACGTGCGGGGAAGAGCTTTCTGCTGACTCGCTTCGCGGAGGCGGTCGGCGGGGCCTACTACCAGGCTACGCGCCGCACCGAGCGCGAGCAGCTCCTGGCCCTCTCGCGCGTCCTGGCTGAGCGCTTCGACGATGCGGCCCTCCGTCGCGCGGCGCTACCGGACTGGGAGGCGCTGCTGGGCTATGTCGCGGAGCGCGCGGAAGGGACGCCGTTCCTGCTCGTCCTGGATGAGTTTCCCTACCTCGCGGACGCGGCCCCGGCACTGCCGTCGATCCTGCAGGCGTGGTGGGACCACGAGGCTCCGGGGACGCAACTCACCGTCGTCCTCTCGGGCAGCCATGTCTCGGCGATGAAGCGCCTCGTGGGGCCAGACCAGCCGCTCTATGGCCGCCGCACCGCGCGTCTGGACGTCCATCCGTTCGACTACCGCGACGCGGCGCGCTTCGTCCCGACCTGGTCGCCCCGCGACCGCCTCCGCCTCTACGCGGTCTTCGGCGGTCTGCCAGGCCATCTCGCGCTCGTGGATCCAGACCGCTCGCTGGCGGCAAACGCGGCTCGCCACCTCCTCGACCCATCGGGCCGTCTCCACGATGAAGCAGCGCACACGTTCGATGCGTTCTTGGCGGACGCGTCGGTCCACTACTCGGCTGTAGAGGCCATCACGAGCGGGGAGCGACGCTGGAGCCGCATCGCGAGCCGCGTGGGCAAGCAGACGAGCGCCCTCGCCCGCCCGCTCGACTGGCTCCTGGAGATGGAGGTCGTCGAGCGCGTGGCACCGCTGACGGCCTATCCGAACCCGAGCCCGAAGCGGATGCTGTACCAGCTTGCGGACCCGTACCTGGTGTTCTGGCACCGCTTCGTGGCGGACATCCGCGGGCGAGGGCTCTCGGCGTTGACGGATCCCGAGGTGCTGTGGGAGCGCCTCGTGGCCCCGCGCCTGGATGAGGCCCACACGGCGCACGTGTTTGAGGAAGCCTGCCGCCAGTTCGTCGCGCGGACGGCCCGCGAGCCACACCCGGTGCTACCGTTCCGGCCCGTGCAGGTGGGGCGCTGGTGGAGCTCCGACGCGAGCGAGGAGGTCGACGTCGTCGCGCTCGACGGCGCGGGCGGCCTGCTCGTGGGCGAGTGTAAGTGGGGCACGGCGGACGCGCGCGACCTCGACCGGCTCATCCGCCGGGGCCGTCTCGTGGCGCAGGAGGCAGGCGGCATCACAACGACGATGCCTGTCTTGTTCACAGCGGGCGGCTTGGCACCCCAGGCACAAGCCCAAGTCGACGCCGGCGTCGCTGTCCACGTGCCGCTCGATGCGCTCTATACGGTGCCGTAGCACTGACATGGTCCTGTCTAGAGGCGCTTGTATGAGCGACGCTAAATGTGAGCGTAGGTGTCTCTGAGCGTGAGGTCGCGCTCAGGGGCGCTGGTGGTAGCGCTCTGCCCAACTACTCGCTGCAAACTACGGGGTACTCCAGATCGCGAGGCTGTTTGGGGCAATGCTAGCCTGGTCCTACCCCATCAACGATTGGCAACGCGCAACAATCATTGGCAATAGAGGTTGGCATTTGACGAATCCGACACGCGCTCTCCACTCACTGCTTCGAAAACACGCATGACGGTGACCATCGACAAGTTCGGCCGCATTCTCATCCCGAAGCAGCTCCGAGAAAGGCTCGGCCTCACGCCGGGTACCGAGTTCGACCTCGACGTGCGTGACGAAGGCGATGGTCCGGCCCTTGAACTCCGGCCTGACCGAGCAGAAACGGGGCTCGTCTACGAAGGGGACCTATTGGTCTTCCGAGGGAAGGTGGGCGCGGAGGCACACGACCTCAACGCATTCATCCAAGCGCAGAGGGACAGAAGAGTCTCGCACCTGGCTGGGCTCGACCAGGACGATATGGCCTCAAACGGATGAGCCAGATTCCCAAGCCGCCGCGCACTATGGTCGACACCTCGGTCCTGGTCGCGGCCCTGGTGCAAGGCCATCCGCGCCACGCGGACGCCTTACCCTATCTCTCAGAGGCCCACCGAGGCTCGCGTCACCTCCTGGTTGCAGCCCACGCGCTTGCCGAGACGTATGCGACCCTGACGGCACTGCCGATATCGCCCCGCATCAACCCTGCAGATGCGAGGCAACTGCTCGAAGCAAATGTGCTGGGCTTGGCCGAGATCATTCCGCTCGATGCTTCGGATTACGAAGCCGTGCTCGACCGGATGACCACCCTTGCGCTGACGAGCGGGGCTATCTACGATGCACTCCACGTGCGGGCCGCTGACAAAACGCAGGCCGACGTGCTCGTCACGCTGAACGGGCGAGATTTCAGACGGATGCCGCCCGCCCCGCCGTGTACGCTCATCACGCTTTGAACTTGGGAGCCTAGGTGGGAGGCCGTCTAGCCGAGAACGCCCCCTGGATTAACTCTGCTTCCGGTAGACGATCGCACGGACGCGCTCGTCACTCAGGTAGTAGGGCTGGCCCGCTGCGTCGTAGTGCGGACCAAGCAACTGCTCGACCGTCTCGTTCACGCTGAGGCCCTCGGCGCGGAGTGCTTCGAAGCGCGCACGCAACAGCGCGTCGCGCGCGGCGAGGTGGAGCGCCTGTGCCACGCGCGGGTCGTGCAGCGCGGCGAGGAGTACCTCGGCGGGAGGGAGGGAGGTGGCTGAGAGTAGAGGCATCGACCGGAATAAACGAAAAAACCGGCAGTGTTTCCGGCAGTGCCTAAACGAAAAGTGCCCTATTTTAGCCGTTTTCAGCGAAATAGGGCACTTTTGTGTGGAGATGCCGGGAGTCGAACCCGGGTCCGAAGAGGTCTACAGACCAGGCGTCTACATGCGTATCTTGCTGGTTAGGTTCTTTGCCACGTCGGTATAGCCAGCAAGCCAACCTCCGTCACGGCGCATGCTGATTGAGATTCGCCCTTCACGCTCAGCGGGCGCGATCTGGGCTAGTTCATCTAAGGTTGATGCCTCAGTGGCCTACCAATGAACGAGCGGGCCAGGAGACAGATGGGGGCGTGTTACGCCGCCATCGCGTACGAGTAATCGTTCGCATTTATAGGTTACTCAACGAAGGTCACGGGCGTGTTGAGCACCACCCGGCACGCAGCCTGCTGCGACTACCTACCCGTCG
>JBCCLD010000353.1:0-4864 GCA_039027055.1 Bacteroidota bacterium | reverse complement strand
GTGAGGCACGCGCCGTTGACCGCAATGCTCTGGTCGATCTTGAGTTCGGACGCGAACGGGGCCTCGAACGTGAACCGCCGCCCGCCCTCCAGCGGCTCAACGCGGGCCACGCGGCCGACAGCTTCGACAATGCCTGTGAACATCGGGGGATAGGAAGTTAGGGGGAGGGTGTTGGGAGAAGAGGAGTACCAAGCACGACGGGGAGGGTTCGGAGAGCCGACCTTGTGGTCCGTCCTTCCCCGCCGTGTCCCATGCCAACCGATCCCCTCGTCCTCTTCGCCGACTGGTTCGCCGACGCCGAGGCGCACACCGCGATTCGCTACCCGCACGCGATGACGCTCGCCACCATCGACGCCGAGGGGATGCCCGACGCCCGCATCGTGCTGTGCCATGCCTTCGACACGCGCGGCTTTGCGTTCATGACCGATGCCCGCTCGCCCAAGGCGCAGCACCTCGCCGCGCGTCCGCACGCCGCGCTGGTGTTCTACTGGGAGCCGCTCGAACGGCAGGTGCGCATCCAGGGCCGCGTTGAGACGGGCACGGATGCCGAGGCTGACGCCTACTTCGACGCTCGCCCACGCCGCAGCCGCATCACGGCATGGGCCTCGGTGCAGAGCGCCTCGCTGGACGACCGCGCCAGCCTCGAAGACCGCCTGGCCGAGCACGACACCCGCTTCGCCGAGATCGAGTCCGTGGCCCGGCCCCCGCACTGGCGCGCCTACCGCGTCGTGCCCGACCGGATCGAGTGTTGGCAGGCTGGAGCACGGCGGCTCCACCACCGCATCCGCTATGACCGCGCTGACCTGGCCTGGACGCGCACGCTGCTGGAACCCTAAGCGCCCGTGGATCGGTGATTCAGTACGTCAGTGGTTCAGCGTCTGCCCGCTCGCTGGCGTAGCGCCCGTCTAGGCGTGCACGATCGTACCGAGGATGGCCGCGACACACGCTGGCTTGGCACCTCTCGGAGCCTCTGGCGAGGGACCGCGTACCTTGCTTCACGGCCTTTCTCACGACGCGGACGACGATGGAGACCCTCACCAACGGGCACGCTGACACGGCCCCGGCTCACGCTGACGACCACGCACGTAATCCCGGTATCCCACTCGACCTCGGGTGGGTGGAGGAGACGCGGGTGAACCCGCCCGCGACGCGCCGCCGAGCCGCCACGCTCGGCACGCGCCGCAGCGTCAAGAAGGAGTGGCAGGCCGCGTGGCTCCTGCGCGCCATCGCGTGCATGGACCTCACCACGCTCGCGGGCGACGATTCCCCGGCACGCGTCCGACGCCTCTGCGCGAAGGCCCGCCAGCCCGTCCGCCCCGACATTCTGGAAGCCCTCGGCGTCGCCGACCTCGGCCTGACGACCGGTGCCGTCTGCGTCTACCACGCGCACGTCGACACCGCCAAACGGGCGCTCGACGGCTCGGGCATCCCCGTCGCGGCCGTCTCGACGGGCTTCCCGCACGGCCAGAGCCCGCTCGCGCTCCGCCTCGCCGAGATCAAGGCGTCCGTCGAGGCCGGGGCCGACGAGATCGATGTCGTCATCACGCGCGGCCTCGTCTACACCGCCGACTGGCACCGCCTCTACGACGAGATCGCCGCCATGAAAGACGCCTGCGGCACCGCCTCGCTCAAGACCATCCTCGGCACGGGCGACCTCGGGCCGCTCTGGAACGTCGCCCGCGCCAGCAAGGTCGCGCTCATGGCCGGGAGCGACTTCATCAAGACATCGACGGGCAAGGAGTCGGTCAACGCCACGCTGCCCGTCGGCCTCGTGATGACGCGCATGATCCGCGAGTACGAGGCGCTCACGGGCCACCGCGCCGGCTACAAGCCCGCGGGCGGTATTCGTAAAGCAAAAGAGTCGCTCGTCTGGCTGAGCCTCATGAAAGAGGAACTCGGCGACCTCTGGCTCACGCCCGGCTACTTCCGCTTCGGCGCCTCCAGCCTCCTCGCCGACGTGGAGCGCCAGCTCTCGCACCACGTCACCGGCCGCTACGCCGCCCGCCACCACCAGCCGATGGGGTAACGGGGTATGGGAGCGCGGGGGTTTGGGCGCGCGAGACACCTCGCTGAGACCACCAACTCGACCCCTGGACCTACCTCGTCTCATTCCGAAACGCATCGCACGGCACTATGCGCCGCATACGCAGCCTCCTCTCAAGAACCTGGCAGCCTCTGCTTTGGGCAGGGCCGCTCGCGGCGGTGCTCGTGGCCCTGGTGTGCCACAGCTTCGTGGAGCGTAGCGCTGAGGGGGCTATCTTCGAGCAGGTCGAGGCCGTACCTGAGCGCCCTGTGGCGCTCGTGCTCGGGACCGCGAAGACCGTCGAGGGCCGACCGAACCGGTTCTACACCGCGCGTATGCAGGCCGCCGCCGACCTCTACCACGACGGCACCGTGGAGCACCTCCTTGTGAGCGGCGACAACTCGACGAAGTTCTACGACGAGCCCACGGCGATGCGGGACGACCTCGTGGCGCTCGGCGTCCCGGCGGAGGCGATCACCGAGGACTACGCGGGCTTCCGCACGCTCGACTCGGTGGTGCGGGCTCGCGAGGTGTTTGGGCAGGACGGCTTCGTGGTGGTGAGCCAGCGCTTCCACGCCGAGCGCGCCGTCTTCCTCGCCGACGCTCACGGCCTCGATGCCGTCGCCTACTGCGCCGCCGACGTGAGCACAGCCGCCGGGGCCAAGACCTACCTCCGCGAGGTCCTCGCGCGCGTCAAGGCCGTCCTCGACGTCTACGTCCTCCGCACCGACCCGAAGTTTCTCGGCGAGCCCGTCGAGATCGCGCTGTCCTAGCTCATGCCCGCTGCTCCATGGAAGCCGTCACCGCTCAGCGCGCTGCGACCGTCCTCCCGACGCCGTTCCCCGGCGAGGCGCTTGCGTTTCTCAAGGACATCGGGCCGTATGAGTTGGTCCGAGGTGCCATCGTGCCCATGAGCCCAACTGGATGGTTCCACGGCCTCGTCGCCTCCGCGCTCGTCGCACGGCTGCAGGCCTTCGCCACCGAACGCGGCGGGCTGCACGTGCTCTCGGGCGAGGTCGGTGTCTACACCGAGCGCGACCCCGACACGGTGCGCGGGATGGACGTGGCCGTGATCTCACGCGAACGCTTGGCCCAGGTCGATACGGCCAGTGGCTTCCTGGACGTACTACCCGAAGTCGTGATCGAGGTCGTGTCGCCTGGCAACCCGGCGGAGGAGATGACGACCAAGACCCGCGAATACCTCGCTGCTGGAGCTGAACAAGTCTGGATCGTCCGCCCGCAACGCCGCACCATCGACACGCACTTCGCCGATGGGACGAGCGAAACATGGGCCGCTACCGACGTGCTACACGGTCGCGGTGCACTTGACGGACTCACACTGCCCGTTGCTGATCTCTTCCTTCGAACCTGAGTGCCCGATGACGCTTCAGGAGCGCTACCAGACGATGCCGGACGAGCAGCTTGAGCTTATCGCGCTGCACGAGGCAGGGGACCTCACGCCGGAGGCGCTGAATGTGCTGCGAGCGGAGGTGAGACGGCGTAGTCTGGGAGAAGCCCTCGGATCGGCCGTCGAGGTCCAGACCAGGCCCCTTTCCCCACACGACGTGAGCGTGCTGGTCGAGCAGGTCCGCCAGCAGCCTTGCCCCCAATGCGGACGGCGGGACGGTCCCGTCAACGCCAGCATCGTTGCCCGCGCGACAGGTCTGCTCCTCGTGACGATCTACGAGCCGTCCACGTCGCTCGGCTGCGCGGGCTGCCTGGGGCGTGAGGCGTTTCGCGCGGCCCTGTTCACAGCACTGCTGGGTTGGTGGGCGTTCCCGATGGGGCCCATCCGAACGGTCCAGGCCCTCGGCCACAACATCACGACGATGCGCCTCGGCATGCGCCGCGACGCTTCGAAGGCGCTCATCGCTTACGTCCAACAGAACCCCGGCGAGGCCACGGCTTTCGTCGAGTCCCACTGCCGCTGACTCCCACGCCCCCGCGCTCCCACGCCCCTACGCTCCTATGCCCTCCATCGCCGACCTCACCGCCACGATGCCCTACGGCCCCGCGCCCGAGTCGCCCGCCGCTGCCGAGGCGTGGCTCGACGCCCACGACCGCCGCTTCGACCTGTTCATCGGCGGCCGCTGGCAGGCCGCGCAGTCCGGTGCCACGTTTGCCGTGACGAACCCCGCCACGGGCGCGTCCCTCGCAGACGTCGCCGAGGCAGGCCGAGCCGACGTAGACGCGGCCGTCGAGGCAGCGCGGAAGGCGTTTAGGTCGTGGAGCCAGACGGACGGGCACACGCGGGCGCGGCACCTCTACGCGCTCGCCCGGGCGATCCAGAAGCACGCGCGTCTCTTCGCCGTGCTGGAGTCGCTCGACAACGGCAAGCCGATCCGCGAGAGCCGCGACCTCGACATCCCGCTGGTAGCCCGGCACTTCTACCACCACGCCGGGTGGGCGCAGGTCATGGCCGACGAACTGCCCGGCTACGCGCCGGTGGGCGTCGTGGGGCAGGTGATCCCGTGGAACTTTCCGCTCTTGATGCTGGCGTGGAAGGTGGCCCCGGCGCTAGCGATGGGCAACACGGTCGTGCTCAAGCCCGCGCCGCAGACGCCGCTGACCGCGCTCCTCTTCGCCGAGGTCTGCCACGAAGCCGGACTGCCTGCGGGCGTCGTCAACCTCCTCCCCGGCGGCGACGAGGCGGGCCGCGCGGTCGTCGCGCACCCGGGCCTCGACAAGATCGCGTTCACGGGCTCCACGCCCGTCGGCCGCGCGATCCGGCAGGCGACGGCCGGCTCCGGCAAGAAGCTGGCGCTCGAACTCGGCGGCAAGTCGCCCTATGTGGTCTTCGACGACGCCGACCTGGACGGGGCCGTGGAGGGCCTGGTCGAT
>JBCCLD010000352.1:0-4868 GCA_039027055.1 Bacteroidota bacterium | reverse complement strand
CGTCCATCACCGGCTCTACAGGTAGTCACCCGGCAGGCTCTTCGATGAACGGCTGTTTAGGCATGCCTGAGGTGCCCAAGAAGCCGATGCGGAATGTGCCGTCAGGACCTGGGCGGCCGTGCTTCTCCAAGAGTGCCAGCCACTCCTGGTTGTATTGGTCGAGAAGATCAGGGTCGATGCGGATATCATTTTTGCCCAGCGCCCAACGATGGTCCAGGTCATCGTGAAGCCCGACGAGCCGGACGATGGGGTCGTGCGAAATCAGGAAGCCGATCTGCCCGACCTCGACAAATACCCGACACGTGTTGAATTTAATATGTGCGAACTATGGTGTTCACACGGAGGGACGTGGAGTTCTACCTTCGGCAACACGCGTCCCGAACCAGGCGTGTCGCATGACCCGAGGCAATCCAGAAACGAGCCTCCCCTTTATTGCATACCGATCGTGAAAGAGCGTAACAGGGGCGGGTCCTCAGCCCCGCGTCCGCAGACTTGGGGCACAAACGTAGACGTCGTCGTGGTGATGGGCGTGTCCGGTTCGGGCAAGACGACCGTGGGGCGCGCCTTGGCCGTGCGTCTCGGCTGGACGTTCCTGGACGCCGATGCCTTCCACTCGACCGATGCGAGAGCTAAGATGGCGATTGGGCAGGGCCTCACCGACGCCGACCGAGCGCCCTGGCTCGACCAACTCGCCGCGCTCATTCAGCGTCATCTCCGACGTGCAGAGCCGCTCGTGCTCGCCTGCTCGGCGCTCAAGCAGGCCTACAGGAGCGAGCTCGCCCATGGGGACCCGCGCGTCTGTTTCCTCTGGCTCGATGTAGACCTCGCAACGCTGCAGCGCCGCCTTGCAGAACGTACCGGCCACTTCGCCAAGGTGGATCTACTCGCCAGCCAGTTTGATGCCTGGGAGGTCCCGCACCCGGGCGAGCACGTGTACTGGCTTGACGGGCAGGCCTCCGTAGAAACGGTAGTTGAGGAGGCTGCCGTGCGGATCACCGGCAGGGGATAGGCGAAGGCAGTTGCTCGCCTGGGCAGCCTTACACCGCAGCCTTCTCTTCCGCTTCGAGGCGCATGAGGTAGTCCTCAATGCTGCCGACCGTGACGCGCGTCTCGCCTTTGACGCGCTTCGACTTGATGTCGCCGTGGCGCAGCAGCTTCTGCACCTGGTTGCGGTCGATAAGCTTGAGAATGCGCCGGGCCTCCGTGCGTGTGACGGTGCCGTCGCGGTACTCCTCCGCGAAGTCGTTCAGCATCTCGTGCGACGACGGTTGTATGTGAATCAGGCGCTGCTCCTCGTTGTGCTCGTTGATGCCCCAGCCTAGGGCGGCGTCGATAAAACCGCGGTCCGTCCAGCGCACGAGCGTCTGTTTCGAGATGTGCACCTCCCGGGAGAGGTCGTCGAGGTCGAGTTCGATGGGGTCGGGAGCCGAGGCGAAGAGCGACATACCAGGTAGACGGGCAGCAAGATGTGAAGAGACGTGATGAACTTCAACCAAGGCCTCGTCTGATTGATCCTGGCCTCCCGACATCGATCGCGCTCCTCAGCCTGCCATAGTCCTTTCGTCGCTCACTTCGACGGTCACCTTCGCGCACGCGATCGTCTGTCCGAGGCCGCGCTTTAGGATGGGGTAGATCTGTACCATCGCCACGGCGAGGGCGATCTCGACGACCCCCTCGTTTCCGATCGCTTCCCCGAGGCGGGCTCGTAGATCCTCCACGCTGGGCGATCGCGCCGCAACGGCCTCCCCGAACCGCAACGCGAGCGCATCCGTGCCGCTGAGCGCCGCGACGTCGCCGGCCACCGCAGACCGAAGCACCTCCGGCGAGGCACCCGCCTGGAGCGCCGCGTTCACGACATACTGGACGCACGTTCCGCAGTCCTGCACGCCCGTGGCACCGATGCGGGCGAGGTGCCAGGCGTTCAGCGGGGCATGCTTGCGGTGCGTGGCAGCCGGGATCGCAAGGGTGAACTTGGTGAAGAGGCCCGACGACACGTCCGCGAGGCTGCGGAGGTAGTCGAGTTGCACGCCGAGCATGCCCTCGTGCTGGACGATGGAGCGTTCGATAAGGGAGCGCATGAGCAGAGCAGGGTAGATTTGGGGAAGTCAGGCGGCGCGCCAGAGGTACCAGCTTGCTACGCTACGGTACGGCTGCCAGCGGGTCCCCATCGCAGCCAGGGTTGTGGGCGAAGGTAGCGCGTCGAGGCCGTAGGCGTTCATCGCGCCGCGCTGTACGCCGAGGTCGGTCGTGGGTAGCACGTAGGGGCGGCCCAGGTTGAAGATGAGCAGCATCTGTACGGTCCACGGCCCGATGCCGCGCACCTGGGTGAGGCGAGCGACGAGGTCTTCGTCGGACAACGCGGCGAGGTCGCCCGTAGGGGGAACGGTGCCGTCGAGGACGCGCTCGGCGAGGCTGCGTGCCGCGCGCTGTTTCGGCCGCGATAGGCCGGCCCCGCGCAGCGTTTCCTCGTCCAGTGCCAACAGCGCCGTGGGCGAGGGGGTACCGTTGGGAAAGAGCGCCTGCACGCGCCCGTGGATTGTGCTCGCCGCCGCCGTCGAGATCTGCTGGAAGACGATGGCGCGCAGGAGTGCAGCGAACGGGTCGTCGAAGTCGCGCTGCTCCAGACGGCATGGACCGACATGAGCGATCAGCTGTGCCATCGTCGTATCGGCCTCCGCGAGGTGTAGCGTGGCGGCTTCGAGGTCGTACGTCATGGTTAGAAAATGACTCCGACGCGGACGGGCACGGCGAACGTCGTGTTCGTCTCTCCAATGATCAGGGCAGGGTCGATCTCGAAGTAGAGCGACGTGTCGTTGAGGGGCGTTGCCCAGCCGAAGCCGAAGTGGATGGCAGGACCGCCCTCGGCGTCGGTATCGGCGGTGAGCGCGGCGAAGTAGCCGATCCCACCCATCAGGTAGCGGTACCGGTTGGCGGAGCCTCGGGTCGTGGTGACGATGATCGACACCTGCGGGTTAAAGAGGTACGCCGCGTCGTCGCGGCCTTTGAACACGTAGCCGAACACGCCAGCCCCGGCAGCAAACGAGAGGTCGGCATTGAGTGGAAACGCCATGCGGAAGCGGCCGCCCACGCCGAGGCCCTCGGTGACGATGTCCTGGGAGGGAGGCGTCAGCAGCGCATCGAAGCCGGCACCGAAGCGGGGCGACGACTGAGCCTGCGCTGTGGGGGCAAGGCTGCTCATACCTAGGAGGGCGGAGAAGACTAGGGCTAGTGCAAAGCGGAGACGCATGGCGGGCGGCAGTGTGGTGGCGGCGAGGTGGAGGGTGTGGGGGAAAGGCGTGTGAGGACCTGTCGAGGCTGGAACGCACGGGGAAGTTCGTACATTCTTGCGACATCCTCAGAGGCCTACGTTGATGCGCCTTGAGCCGCCCCAATACGGAGCTGCGTCACGGGCCATCCGGCCGATTCTCCCCCGAAAGCTTCCCCTTCGCATGGCTGACCTCAAGCACCCGACAGTCGTGGTCCCCCAAGGCGACGGCGCGCCCGCCGAAGCCCCGGCCCCTGGCTCGTTTGCCCACCTCGGCATCACCAACGGCACCTACGACCCTGCCGCCTACGACGCCCCCGACTTCTACGCCGTCGATGATCTCCTCACCGATGAGGAAAAGGCCCACCGCGACCGCGTCCGTGCGTTCGTCACCGCTGAGGTGCTGCCCGTCATCGAGGAACATGCCCAAGCGATGACCTTCCCGCGCCACATCGCGGCCAAGTTCGGCGAGCTCGGCGTGATCGGCCCCACGATCCCGCGGGAATACGGCGGCCTCGGCGCGTCGAGCAACACCTACGGGTTGATGATGCAAGAGGTCGAGCGGGCCGACTCCGGCCTGCGCTCGTTCTGCTCGGTGATGGGGTCGCTCGTGATGTACCCGATCTACACCTACGGCTCTGAGGAGCAGAAGCAGCGGTGGCTACCGCGGCTCGCCAAGGCCGAGGTCTACGGCTGCTTCGCCCTCACCGAGCCGAACGTGGGCTCGAACCCGAACGCGATGACGACGCGCGCCGTGAAGGACGGCGACGACTACGTCATCACCGGTCACAAGCGCTGGAGCACCAACGCCTCCGAAGCCGACGTGTGTGTCGTCTGGGCGAAGGATGACGACGGCCAGATCGGTGGCTTCCTCGTCGAGCTCGACCGCCCGGGCGTGTCGGCCCCCCGCATCATGGACAAGTGGAGCCTCCGGGCGGCCATCACTAGCGAGGTCATCTTCGACGGCGTCCGGATCCCGGCGAGCAACCGGCTTCCGAAGGCGAAGGGTCTCAAGGCCCCGCTCTCGTGCCTCACGCAGGCGCGCTTTGGCATCGCGTGGGGGACGCTCGGTGCAGCCATGGCCTGCTACGACGCCGCGGTGCAGCACGCTACCACCCGCCGCCAGTTCGCGAAGCCCATCGGCGGGCACCAGCTCATCCAGGGCAAGCTGGCCGACATGGTGACTGAGATCACGAAGGCGCAACTCGTAGCGTGGCGCCTCGGCGTGCTCAAAGATGCGGGCACGATGCGGCCGAAGCAGGTGTCGCTCGCGAAGCGAAACAACTGCCGCATGGCCCTCGACGTGGCGCGCACGAGCCGCCAGATCCTGGGCGGCAACGGCGTGCTCGGCCTCTACCCAGTCATGCGCCACATGGCCAACCTGGAATCGGTCGTGACCTACGAGGGCACCGACGAGGTCCACACGCTTGTTCTCGGACAGGCGATCACGGGCCTCAACGCGTTCGGGTGAGCCACACCACCCCAACGCGGCTGCGGTTCGACCTCGACGATGCGCTGGCGTCCCTCGAACGCACGCCCGTCGTTCTGGACGGGCTGCTGCATGGCATGCCCAGCGTCTGGACCTGTGCCCACGAAGGGCCGG
>JBCCLD010000351.1:0-4897 GCA_039027055.1 Bacteroidota bacterium | reverse complement strand
GTTGGAGGCCTGATCCTCTTCTGCTGGCTCTACCCACTCTACACGCTGGGCTTCCGACTTATTCCGGGCTTTGTGGGCAATATCCTCACGTTCGTTGCGGCCGTAGTCGTGCTCGTTGTGATCGCCAGCAGTTCGAGGACAGCGGCTGCCTTGATCGCCCCCGTAGCCGCCTGGTGCGCGCTAGCGACCGTCTATGCGGCTCAGCTCGTGTGGCCGACGCTGGCGGCGACCTAGCTTGCTGCTCAGAATCCCATCAGCATGCGCAGGTTGATCGCAGGCGGCTGCCCGACGACCCCGAAGTGGCCCATCGCGTCGAGGGCGTAGAGGCCGGGCATCAGTTGCCCCACGAGCAGAGCGAGTTGCTGCCATTCGCGCGGGTGGATGTCACGCCCATTGACGAAGACGTTGGTAGTGGGTCCCGAACAGTGCGGTGGCAGCGGGCCACCCAGTGGGAGAAACGCGGGTAGGAACACCCACGTCGGCTCGCCCCAGCGACCGAAGGCCCCGCACGCGGCGTCGTACCAGTAGGTCCCATCCGGCAGCACGCTCCCTGCCGTTTGCTCCAGGCGATGGATCACGACCCAGGCCTCGTCCGAGGGCGGCGTGCCGTTGATGAAGACGCGCCGCGGCGGAGGCGGCACCTGCGGCGCTGGATCGGCTGTCGGCGTTGGATCGGCTGTCGGCGTTGGATCGGCTGTCGGCGTTGGATCGGCTGTGGGGGGCGTGGCGGTGCGGTGCTTCGCCCGGTGATAGGCCAGCAGCGCGTCCGGGTCGCCGCCGGCGGCATAGTAGAGCGCGCGGTCGTACTTCCCCCTTCGCATGTGCTGGAACATCTTGCTGCTCCAATCGCGTCGCCGTGCCATGGGAGTCCTCGTCGCTGGTGAGCCAAGCTGCTGTATCCAACGTAGGCGACTCGCCACGTAAAACCAAGTAGATAGCCACGCGCCAGGGCTAGGCTTCGGTCGGCTCGAAGCGGAGGTGGAGCCACGTCTGGTCGTGCTCGGCGCTCGTGAGCGTGTAGTAGGCGAGGAAGTTGGGCAGCGCCACGTGGCGCCGCTGGTTGCGCACCTGCACGACGACCTCGTCGGCGAACTGCTCCGCCACAATCTCGTCAGCGTCGGCGAAGGGTACGCGGAGCGCGAGGTCATAGGCGTCGCCGGCCTCGGTGAGCTTCGTCGTTGGCTCGCGGTGGAGGACGGCGGCCGGGTCGCGCGGGGCGTCCCCGTCGGCCGGGTAGAGCGTCGCGCCGATCCCATCAAGCAGGTCGAGGCCGAAGACCTCCTCGCCCTGGTGTGGCACGCGGAGGATGGGCAGCGGGTCGAAGCTGTCGGCGATCTCCTCCAGATAGCCCCGCTGCGCGGCGACATATTTCGCGAGGAAGCCGTCGGCGGTGTCTTCGTCGTCCGGCAGCACGCGGTTCACCACGACGGCATCGACGTGGTAGCCGTAGAGTTGGAGGTAGGTGTGCGCGCGCCGGGCCTCAGCGATCACCATGCGCTCGGGGTTGCAGACGAGCCGCACCGAGGTCACCGCCGGGTCCTGCATCACGGCCTGGATGGCTTCGAGCTTGCCGAAGAGCCGGTCGAGCTCCTCGTAGCCCTTGTCGAGCGGGATGCCCGTGGTGGCGCGGACGGCCCGGCCGACCGACTTGATCGCGGCCTTCTGGAACGGAAACGCTTTGGCCACCCACCACTGCGTCACCTGGGGAAGCGTGAGCAGCGTGAGCGTCTCGCCTGTCGGCGCGGCGTCGAGGACGATGAGGTCGTAGGTGCCCGCCTCGTAGACCTGCTCGACCCACAGCAGCGCCGACGCCTCGCCCATGCCGGGCAGCGCCGCGAGCTCTTCGGCGGCCACCTTCTCGACACCCTGCCACTTGAAGAGGACGAGCAGCAGGTCGCGCAGGCTCGCCCAGTGCTTCTTCATGGAGTAGTAGAGGTCGACCTCCTGCGCCCACAGGTTGTCGGCGACGGCGACCGGCTCGGGGCCGAGCGGGCGGTCGAGGGCATCGGCGAGCGAGTGCGCAGGGTCGGTGGACAGGACGAGCGTGCGGAGACCGCGTCGGGCGGCGGCGAGCGCCGTGGCGGCGGCGGTGGTCGTCTTGCCGACGCCGCCCTTGCCGGTGAAGAGGAGGATCCGGGGCATTTCGGTGGTTCAGTGGGTCGGGACTTCAGGGATTCAGGGGCAAGCTGTCGGGAGTGCCGTGCCACGGCAAGCGCGGAATCGGGGAAATCGGGGAGCCGACGGTCGGGCGGCTCGTTCTTGGACGGTACCAATCCCGATGCAAGACCATGGCGGAGTTGTATGTGAGCACCGATGTCGAGACGGACGGGCCGATCCCCGGGCCGCACTCGATGCTGAGCCTCGGCTCGGCGGCCTACGCGGCGGACAAGACGCTCGTGAGTACGTTCTCGGCCAACCTCAACCTGCTTGACGGTGCCACGGGCCACCCAGACACGATGGCGTGGTGGGCCACGCAGCCCGAGGCCTGGGCGGCGTGCCGCAGGGACCCCCAGCCTCCCTCCGAGGTCATGCGAGCCTACGCCGACTGGCTCGACGGCCTGCCCGCGCGCCCCGTGTTCGTCGCCTACCCAGCGGGCTTCGACTTTACCTTTGTCTACTGGTACCTCATGCGTTTCGTGGGCCGGAGCCCGTTCTCCCACTCCGCGCTCGACGTCAAGACGTTCGCGATGGCGATGCTGGGCACCGAGTACCGCCGCTCCACGAAGCGCGCCATGCCGAAGCGCTGGTTCGACCAGCTGCCCCACACCCACGTCGCGCTCGACGACGCCATCGAGCAGGGCGCGCTGTTCTGCAACATGCTCGCCGAGCACCGGTCGTAATTACAGCCTCACCGCCTCACCGCCTCACCGCCCCACTGCCACACCGCTGCACTCTCCCATGCGCCGCCTGCTCCTCGTCCTCGTCTTCACGCTGGCTGCAGCCGCGCTCCTCGCGGCCCCCGTGCTGTTCATGAGCACGACCTCACCCGACGGTGATGCCGCCACGTCCACCCACGATGCCGCCGAGGCCGTGCTGCTCGAACCGACGAGCGCCTCCGAGGAACTTGCCTCACCGTTCCCAGCCAAGGTGCGCGGGATGACCCTCGATGCCGTCGGGCGCCCCACCGACGACGCGCTGCCCGAACTCGCCGCGCTCGGCGTGACGCACCTCGCGCTTATCCCGTACGCCTTCCAGCGCACGCACGACGACCCCAATCTGCGCTTCAACCCGAATCCGGGCTGGTATTCGGAGAGCACGACCGGAGCCCGCGCGCTCGCAGCGCAGGCCGACACCCTCGGCATGCAGCTCATCGTCAAGCCGCAGCTCTGGCTCGGGCGCGACGAGGGCGAGTGGTCGGCCACCATCGGCTTCGATTCCGAGGCACGCTGGCAGGCCTGGGAGGCACGCTACCGGGACTATATGCTCTACCATGCAGGCATTGCCCAGGAGATCGACGCGGCGCTGTTCGTGATCGGCACCGAGATGAGCCGCGCCGTCCGCGAGCGCCCGGCGTTCTGGCGCAGCCTCGCCGACACGCTCCGCACGGTCTACGACGGCCCCCTCACCTACGCCGCCAACTGGCACGACGACGCCGAATTCGTCACCTTCTGGGACGCGCTCGACGTGATCGGTCTGCAAGCCTACTACCCGCTCGCCGCCAAGGACGACACCACGCACACCGTCGAGTCGCTCTGCGACGGCTGGAAGCCGCACGCCGAGACGATCCGTGCGTTGTCCGCACAGTGGGACCGTCCTATCCTGTTTACCGAGGTCGGCTACCGCAGCGTGCCCTATGCCGCCGCCGAGCCCTGGCGCTGGCCCGAGCGTGGGGAGCGCGGCGTCGTCCAGCCCGACACGACGCTCCAGCGACAGCTCTACAGCGCCTTCTTCGAGACGTGGTGGGACGACCCGGCCGTCGCGGGCGCGGTGTTCTGGAAGTGGAAACCGCCGCTCGCCACCCGCCCCGACTGGCACCACGAGGCCGACGTGGACGGCGCGCCGCAGGACGGCATCGACCTCGGCTTCACGCCGCGCGGGCACTCCGCCGAGCGCGTCCTCGCGCAGTGGTTCACGCGGGGCGAACGCTGACGGTGGATGCGCCCGAGCCTACAGTCTGCGCGCTCGTCGTGACCTACAACCGCCGCGCGCTGCTGGCAGACACGCTCGCGGGGCTCGTCGCGCAGTCGCAGGCGCTGGACCACATCCTCGTGGTTGACAACGCCTCGACGGACGGCACGGCCGCCTTCCTCGCGGAGCACCATCCGGCTGTGGAGCACCTCCGGCTGGGCCGCAACACGGGATCGGCCGGCGGCTTCCACGCCGGGCTCGCGCACGCGCACCACGCCACCCACGGCGGCCAGCCTTTCGACTACGTCTGGGTGATGGACGACGACGTGGTGCCTGAGCCCGACTGCCTGGCGTTGCTCCTCGCCGTTGCCGCGGCCAGTGGGAAAGCCGTCGTCGTCCCGGAGCGGCGTGAGGCCGACGGCACCGTCCGCCGCGCCGAGCACCGCCTCGACGACACCACGCAGCGCCACGTCCCGCTCGACTGCCCCTCGTCACTCGACACCCCCGCAGCCCACGCCAAGTCTCTTCAGAGATGGTGCCCGACGGACGTGTTCACGTTCGAGGGGCCGCTCGTGCATCGCCGTGCGCTGGAGGCAGCGGGACCACACAGCCCCGCTGCGCAGCCCGACCCGGGTCTGTTTATCACGGCCGACGACACGCACTTCGCCATCGCAGTCTACCACGCGCTCGGCCCCGACGCCTCAGCGCTTGTGCCGGACGCGGGCCTCCGCCGCCAGGTACCGCCTCCTACCGATACGGTGCCCGTCCGCTCCGCGCTCAAGGGGTGGCTCACGGGCAACCCCGCACTCGACCTCTGGCCGGACCGGGC
>JBCCLD010000350.1:0-4904 GCA_039027055.1 Bacteroidota bacterium | reverse complement strand
GAAGCTGCTAATGCAGTTCCCCTCCTGGATAGGAGGGGACAGGGGTGGTTGACCGAATCAGCTACCCTGTCACGTCCAAAGCCGAACGCGCAGAAGACGCCTTGAGTGTGCACTAGGACGCAGCCGCGAGCCGCCGCAGGAATAGCCCGAAGCTGCCCAGAAGCACGGCGAGTGCCAGCGCGGGCAGGTTTTGCTGCCCCGCGCTGTAGTCCAACAGCGCGATACCGAGCGCGCACGCGGCAGCGATCAGGTTGAACCAGACGGCAAAGCGCAGCAGACGGCGGTCGGACATGCGGGAAGTGAGAAGGCAGCAGTGAGAAGGCAGAAGTGCAGGCCGTGTGGGGGCCAGCACGGGGGCCAGCGCGTTTGCCTCGGGTGGAGCCGGAGCGGCACGTCTCACCGTTCTCATAGGGGCCGCCAAAGATACGAGACGGACATCCGGCGTCGGCTGTTGCCGTGCTCCCTCTCGCCAGATCCGTCATCGTGGCAAGGCGTATGCAAGCGCGCAGGGTCTGCAAGCCTGAGGCCAACATGCACTGCGCACTACGCAAGCGTCTCAACGGGTGGCGTCCAACTCACAGAGAAGCCCTCCGCCGTTGCGTTAAGCTGTACCGTCGCGCAGGCGATACCCTCACGGAATTCTCGCCGTGCCATGCCGCTCCGCCCGCTTTTCCTCGCTACCCTCCTCGCGCTAGCCGCGTTGCTGGCTGCTGACGCCGCGTGGGCGCAGTACGAGTGCCCGACCACGTGCACGCTGCCGACGTGCCACTGCGCGAGCACCGCGCCGCCGGACGGCCTCGTACCCGCCGAGACGCCGCAATTTCTCCTGCTCACCTTCGACGACTGCGTGCTGCCTGCCACGGAGGCACGCCTCCGCCCGATCCTCGACGGGCTGAAAAATCCCGACGGTCGCGACCTGCCGCGGACGTACTTCGTCAGCCGGACCAACTGCCCGACGTCCAACACCGACAGCACGGACGCGGCGCTCGTGCGCAACCTCTACCTCGCCGGGCACGAGATCGCCAACCACACCGAGCGCCACGACACCAACGAGACGCTCTCCGACGGCGAATGGGCCGCCGCCATCGACGGGCAGCGGCGGTTCCTCATGCAGGAGGCGGGCCTCCCCGCGAGCGCGATGTCAGGCTTCCGTGCGCCGTTCCTGCGCACCAACCCCGCGCTCTTCCGCACCGTGGACGCGCTGGGCTTCCGCTACGAGGCCTCGCTCCTGGAGCAGCCCTATGAGGACGCGGAGCCCTTCGGCCAGCCGCCCGTCTCCACCGACCCGAGCGCCTACGTCTGGCCCCACACCCTCGACTACGGCGCGGGCGTCGCCTGCGGGTTCTTCGTCGCCAACGGCTGTCCCGACGACCCGCTGCCCGGCCTCTGGACGATCCCCGCCTGGAGCTACGTTGACCCCGCCGGCCTCGATGCCGACTCGACGACGTTCTACGGCGCGTTCGACATCGGCACTCCGCTCGGCGGCGTCTTCCCGATCAGCGGCGATCGCCTCCTCAACCTCTACGTCGCCAATTTCCGCGCGCGCTACGACGGCAACCGCGCGCCGTTCAACGTCTACCTCCACGCCTCCACCATCACCGACGCAGGCCGCCAGGACGAGGTGCGCCGCGTCCTCGAAGCGGCCCTCGCGCAGCCCGACGTGTGGGCCATCACGATGGACGGCCTCATCGCGTGGATGCAGGACCCGGTGCCCGCGAGCCAGATGAGGGCGTGGTTCGCTGACTACTGTGGCGCGCGCCCCTGCCCTGAGGCGTCCGTCCAACCGAGCGACCCGTCGCTGGCGAGCGTCTACCCGAACCCGACGGCGGGCGACGCCACCTTGCAGTTCGAGCACGAGCAGGGAGCCCTGGTCACCGTGGAAGTCTTCGATGTGCTCGGGCGGCAGCTCTACGCTACCGAGCGGGTCGTGCAGCCCGGCACCGAGGAGTACGCTGTGCCCCTTGCAGGCCGCGCCGCAGGCACCTACCTCGTCCGCCTCCGCACCCGCGACGGCATCCTCACAACAAGACTCGTGGCGAAGCAGTAGGGCTACCGCGTGAGTGCAAACCGCGTGGTGCGGACTTGCTCGCTGCCAGCGACGCGTACCACGTAGGTGCCGCTCGGCAGACGTGCGCCGTCGAGGGTGAAGCGGTGCGACGTGGCAGGAAGCGGCCCGTCGTGGAGCGTCTGGACGCGGCGGCCGAGCAGGTCGAACACCTCCACGCGGACGTGCTGTGCCTGAGCGAGCGCGAGTGTCAGCGTGACCGCGTCGCGGGCCGGGTTCGGGTAGGGCACCCCCAGCGTGAAGGCCGTCGGCGTCGCGTCGTCCTCCGCGTTCACGGGGCGCACGGTCGCATCGTAGCGGGCCAAGAACATCGCGCTCTCGACGATCGGGAGCGTGGTCGTCTCCGCACCGAAGTCGAAGTCGAACGGGATGGAGCTGTTGCTGTCGCTGACGTTGCCGAGGAGGTAGAGTTGGCCGCTCGGGGCGATCTCCATGTCCCACACGTCGACGCGCGTGTAGTCCTCGTTGACCGGCGGCTCGGCCTCGTCGAGATAGAGGTTTTGCTGCGTGCCCGTGGCCAGGTCGTATTCGATGAGGATGATCTCGACGGTGTCGCCGAAGTCGCGGTCGCTGGGCGGGTCGAGGCGCTCCAGGTTCGTTCCGTTCCCGACGACGAACGTGCGACCGTCGGCGGTGGCCTCGGCGTAGTAGTCGAGGACCTCCTGGTTGTAGACGCCGCTGATCTGCCGGACCCAGCCCAGCGTGCCGTCGCCGGTGTAGTGCGCCGCGAAGGCATCGTCGAAGGACGTGCCGTTGGGGTAGGTCTGCGCCGTGATGATGGTCTGCCCGGGGCCCGGGTCGAAGTCGGCGGCCTGGCGGAGGTAGCCGGTCCAGAAGACGCCGCCGTCGGGCGAGGGCCGCAGCATGCTGTGGATGAAGTCGGCCTGCTGGTCGGCGGCGTCTTCGAGGGGGAACGCCCAGTTCGCGGCGGAGCCGTCGGCGTCGTACTGCGCGAGGAGGCCGCTCGTGAGGAAAACGTTCGCCTCGCTGCCCAGCTCGATCCCGCCGACGTTGACGGGCCCGAGACCGAACGTACCGGCGACGAACGCCCGGCCCGCCGCATCGACGGCTACGCGCTCGAAGCGAGCGTCGGCGCGGCCTTCCACGTCGCTCGCGCCGGGGCTGGTGGCGGTCGCCCAGAGGAGCGTGCCCTCGGGGGTGTATTTCGCCAGGAACGCGCCGGTCTCCTCGACGGACGTGTTGCCGCCGCGCGGATCCACGTTCACCGGCTCGGCGGCATCGAAGAGCGGGTTGAAGCCGTCGATCTCGCCCGCCACGTAGACGTTGCCGTCGGCGTCCGTCGTCACGTCGAAGAGCCGCGCGCCCTTCAGGAAGACGGTGAAGATGTCCGCCACGGTGCGCGCCTTCGTGAGCTCGAACGCCCAGCGGAAGTTGCCGTCGGCGTCGTAGCTCGCCACGAAGTTCGACGGCTCGGTGCCGAGGCTGGGGTTCTCGTTGGAGAACACGCCGAGGGACGCCACGCCAGGCCCCGGGTCGAAGTCGATGGGGCGGTAGACGCGCTCGTCGCCCTCCTGCTCCACACGCACCTCCATGTCGCCGACAACGGTGATGTTGCCGGCGGCGTCCACGGCGAGGCCGTTGATGCGGAGGTTGAACGCGATGTCGTCGAGCGAGAGGCCGAACGCCCACTCGTAAGTCCCGTCCGCGGCATACTTCGCGACGAACGCCGCCTCGCCGCTCGTCGGGTAGGGCGTGGCGGTTGGGTCGTAGGCCAGCTCCGCGACGCCGTCGCTCATGTCGAAGTCGGTCGTGCCGATCAGCTTCCCGGCGAGGTACACGTTCTCGTCACCGTCGAGCGCCATCATCGGCCGCGAGGGGCCGCCGACGATGGGGTAGGGTGTCTGCTGGGCGTAGTCGAGCACCTGCGCCTGGGCAGGGGCGAACAGGAGAGCGGTAGCGAGGAGAGCGAAGAGGCGCATGGCGAACGCAGGTGAGGGCGAACAAGGCGCGCAGGGTTGCGCGGGTACGCCTTCAGTATGTCAACGCCGTCGCCCGTGCCGAATCACCCAACTGTGTGAGATGTGCGCAGCGGCACAGACCGGTTCCCTCCGGGACGACTAAATCGCCTCGCATGAACAGCCTGCGGACGCGCGGATCGGATCGCGTGAAGACAGCCCGGGAGGCTATCCGAACACGCATGGTTGCGTAGAGCATCGCATCGGTTGTCTCACCTGGCCCCCAACTGACCTCCTGGTGCTATGCACACGCTTCTCGACCGTTATCCTGCACTCGACCGGTTCGACCAACGCCTCGCCCAGTTCATGGGCCACGTTGGCATCGCAGCGCTGCGCATCGCCGTGGCGCTCGTGTTCATCTGGTTCGGCGGCCTCAAGCTGGTCGAGGGCCTCAGCCCCGCCGAAGACCTCGTCAAGGCCACCGTCTACTGGGTCAACCCCGACGTCTTCTTTCCCATTCTTGGCGTGTGGGAGGTCCTGATCGGGATCGGGCTGCTGTGGCGACCACTCGTGCGCGGGGCGCTGTTCCTGCTCGCGCTCCAGATGCCGGGCACGTTCCTACCGCTCGTGCTGCTGCCCGAGGTCTGCTTCACCGCGTTCCCGTTCGGGCTCACGATGGAGGGGCAGTACATCATCAAGAACCTCGTCATCATCGCGGCGGCGCTCGTCGTGGGGAGCACCGTCCGCGCGCGCAGCACACCCGAGCAGCGGCTCTGAGGCCCTGGGCGTATCCCCCGGAGCTAGCAACCTCCCCTGGAACTGGCGACCTTCCCCGGAGCTAGCGACCTAGAGTCATTTGATCGGTGGTTCAGTACGTCAGTGGTTCAGAATGCGCCCCTTCCGGCGCGTACCGATCGTTTTCG
>JBCCLD010000349.1:0-4910 GCA_039027055.1 Bacteroidota bacterium | reverse complement strand
GTGCAGGTGCAGGACGTGCTCGACTCCGAGGGCCAGGAGATCAACGACGGCCTCGAACGCGCCTCCGTGCTCTCGGTCATCGACAGCAAGTGGGTGGACCACCTCCGCGACCTCGACGAGGTGAAGGAGGGCGTCGGCCTGCGCGCCTACGGGCAGAAGGACCCGCTGGTCGAGTACAAGATGGAGGCCTACCGCCTCTTCGAGGAGCTCATCGGCGAGATCAACGAGGAGGTGCTCGGGCTCGTCTTCAAGGCCGGACCGCTCGTGCAGCAGCAGGGCGCCCGCGCCCCGCAGCAGGCCCCGCGCGCGCGCCTCGACCGCAATCGCGCCCGCACGCGCCACGACTCCGCCGAGGCCGACTACCGCATCAAGGGCGGCCGGTCGGGCAGCAGTGGCGGCAATGGCAGCGCCGCCCAGCGCGACCCGTCCGTGAGTGACAACGCGCCCGTGGTAGTCGCCAAGGAGCCGGGGCGCAACGACCACGTCCTCGTGCTCGACCCGTCCACCGGCGAGCAGCACACGATGAAGTACAAGCACGCCCTACCCAAAATCCAGAACCAGGGCTGGCAACTGCTGGGGCAAAGTTAGACGTGGAACGTGAAAAGGGAGAGGGGGGGACTGTGGATCGACATCATGGTCGCCCCTTCATTCTTGACGAAACTGCCCCCGGTGAGTCGTTCCTGATCGGGACCCGCGAACAGCTGCGAGGTTTTGCCGAGGCCATCCTAGTGCACACTCAAGGCGTCTTCTGCGCGTTCGGCTTTGGACGTGACAGGGTAGCTGATTCGGTCAAACACCCCTGTCCCCTCCTATCCAGGAGGGGAACTGCATTAGCAGCTTCCATACATGGCTTCAGATAACGCAAAAGACCGGTTGTCCATGCACTAGACTTGGTCGCCGGCGACAACCAGGCTCGCACCTGGCATGATGTCGAGGTCGCGTGGGTCGCATCGGAGACCGGGCTGACCGATCCGCTCGCCGAGATCGTGCTCGGTGGCGTGGCCGTGGTTGCGAGCGAAGCGGATCGGCAGGCCCTTGTCAACGCCATCCGCAAAAACTCCGGCGACCCCGTGATCGACTGGAAGGGTCAGCAGGGAGCTACTGGAAGCTGAGGCCTGCACAGCGCTTCCGACCTCAACCTTCCTACTTCTCACCGCACACATCCCCGCGACCGTGTGGTCCACGTTGGGGCCCGAGGGTAGAGTAGGGGCGCGTCTACACAACAGGCGTGGCTTCGGCGTGGGTCTGTGACCGGATCGCCATAGATGGGCGGCGCGGGGTGCCGACTCTAGGACCAGTCCCACGACCGGCAGACGCCCTCGCTGGTCAGCCCACCTTTACTGGTCCCAGCCATGCGCCTGTTCACCCTGCTTCCCGTCCTCTGGATCACCCTGGTCTTCGGCGGCTGCGACGCCGACAGCGGCACCGCCGACGCCCTCGACTCGGTCGACGCCCTCGACATCACCGACGCGGTGCTCACGAGCCAGAACGCCAACTGCGCCTCCTACGTCGAGGCCTACCGCGCCGATGCCACCGACCTCGCCGAGGGCCGCAGCTTCGAGGGCGCGCTCACCATCGAGACCGACGGCGCGACGTGCACCTTCTCGTCGAACGCGATCCCGAACCACGACTTCAACGACGCGGGCTCGTTTGCCACGCGGGTGAGCACGCAGAGCCAGGTCTACACCATCACCGCCACGCCCGAATTCGCGGCGGCGCGGACGACGCTCTCACTCGACTACGACAACGCGGTGCTGCTCAACGGCGTGAAAGTCGACCTGCTCGCTGCCGGGTGCTACGGCGTCGGCAACGGTCACCACGGCTGCCACGACATGGGCACGCCTTGGCGCTACGACCCGATGGGCACTGTCAACTTCGGCACGGACGCGCACAACGCACACACGCAGCCCGACGGTACCTACCACTACCACGGCAACCCCAACGCGCTCTTCGACGCCGCCGACGGCTCCGCGCCCTCGCCCGTGATCGGCTTCGCCGCCGACGGCTTTCCCATCTTCGGCACCTACTTCCGCGACGAGGCGGGCACCGTTCGCAAAGCAGCGTCGAGCTACCGGCTCAAGACGGGCACCCGCCCCAGCGGCCCCGGCGGGGCATACGATGGCACATTCGTCGACGACTACGAGTACGTCGAAGGCGCAGGCGACCTCGACGCGTGCAATGGCATGGTCGTGGGCGGCGTGTACGGCTACTTCATCACGGAGGGCTACCCGCACGTGCTCGGCTGCTTCACCGGAACGCCGCACGCATCGTTCCGCAAGTTCTAGGCGCATCGGTGGTACGAGCTACGCGGGGCGGGGACGGCATCCAGGTCGTGTCCGCCCCGCGCGCGTTCTGGGGACGCAGCCAGACCTGCACACCGTGCTGGCGTCCAACCTGAGCCTCATGATCAGGGGCGTGCACAGGCCTGCAAGCTCGTTGAGGCAGAGGCAAGATCGACTCGGTAGGCCACACAGACCGCGCAGAGGTCCCGTCTCGGTGGTGTGCTTCGCGGAGCGTCGGTCGGCGGGGTAGGGCCAAGGTCTTGATGCTCCCTTGACAACGTCGAGCAAAAGGTTTACACTGTTAAGACTCGAGAAAAAGCGCTTTCGTTGCGGGAACTCCGAAGGCGCTCTCTTTTCGGCAGCGCGGTTAACGCTGTTCACTCTTGGCCTTACCTACCTAGCCCCACCCACCATGGATCTCTGGAATACGCTCCACGGCGCGCTCGCAGGCGGCCTCGTCGCAACGCCCCTCTGGGCGCTGCTCGCGGGCGTCGTGCTCGTCGCGCTCGTGCTTGGCTACGTCGGTGCGCCGCTCTGGCTCTGGGCCGCCCTCGGCGCGGTCGCCCTCGTCGGCTTCGGCGCGCCCGTCTGGCTGCTCGCCGCCTTCGCCGCGCTCGTCGTGGTCTTCAATGTGCCGCCGATCCGGCAGCAGATCACCCGCGCCGTGATGGCGCTCATGGACACGCTCGGCTTCCTCCCGACGATCTCGCCCACCGAAAAAGAGGCCATCGACGCCGGGACCGTGTGGGTCGAGGGCGAACTGTTCTCCGGCAAGCCCAACTTCGAGACGATCCTCGCGGAGGACTACCCCGACCTCACCGACGAGGAGCGCGCCTTCATTGACGGGCCCTGTGAGGAGATCTGCCACATGGCCGTCGACTGGGACATCATGCAGCGGCGCGACCTCCCGCCCGAGGTGTGGCAGAAGCTCAAGGACGACCGCTTCTTCGGCCTCATCATCCCGAAGGAGTACGGCGGCCTCGGCCTCACGCCGTCGGCCAACAGCGCCGTCGTGGAGAAGCTCGCCGCCCGCTCGCCCGCGCTCGGCATCACGGCGATGGTGCCCAACTCGCTCGGGCCCGCTGAGCTGCTCATCCACTACGGCACGCAGGCGCAGCGCGACCACTACCTCCCCCGCCTCGCGCGTGGCCAGGACATCCCAGCGTTCGCCCTCACCGAGCCCGGCGCGGGCTCCGACGCCGGCGCGATCTCGTCGAAGGGCGTCCTCTTCAAGGGCGACGACGGGGAGGTCTACCTCCGCCTCTCCTGGAAGAAGCGCTACATCACCCTCGCCGCCGTCTCGACGGTGCTCGGCCTCGCCTTCAAGCTCGAAGACCCGGACAACCTCCTTGGCAAGGGCAAGAAGCTCGGCATCACCTGCGCGCTCGTTCCGACCGACGCGCCGGGCGTGCACCTCGGCGAGCGCCACGACCCGCTCGGCATCCCGTTCTACAACTGTCCGACCACCGGCACCGACGTCGTCGTGAAGGCCGAGGAGGCCATCATCGGAGGCACAGCAGGGGCCGGTCGCGGCTGGCGCATGCTCATGGAGTGCCTCTCCGTCGGGCGCGGCATCTCGCTGCCGTCGTCGTCCTCCGGCGGTGCCAAGACGATGCTGCGCGTGGCGAGCGCCCACGCCGTCAACCGCAAGCAGTTCGGCCTCTCGATCGGCAAGTTCGAGGGCATCGAGGAGCCGCTGGCCCGCATCGGCGGCTTCACCTACGTCCTCGAAGCGGCGCGCCGCTACACGAACGGCGGCCTCGACAAGGGCTCCAAGCCGAGCGTCGTCACGGCGATGATGAAGTACAACGCCACCGAGCTCTACCGCATCGTCATCAACGACGCGATGGACATCCTCGGCGGCAACGCGATCAGCCGCGGCCCGCGCAACACCACCGCGAGCGCCTACACCAACCTCCCGATCATGATCACCGTGGAGGGGGCCAACATCCTCACGCGGACGCTGATGATCTTCGGCCAGGGCGCGATCCGCTGCCACCCGTACGCCCTCCAGGAGATGCTCGCCGTCGAGGCGAACGACGTGAAGGCGTTCGACCGGGCCTTCTGGGCGCACGTCGGCCACATCGTCCGCAACATGACGCGCGGCGTCGTGCTCAGCGCCACGCGCGGTCTCTTCGCGGGCAGCCCCGTCAGCGGGCCCACGGCGAAGTACTACCGCAAGCTCGCCTGGACGTCGGCGTCGTTCGCCTTCCTCGCCGACATGGCGATGGGCACGCTCGGCGGCAACCTCAAGCGCAAGGAGAAGCTCACCGGTCGCTTCGCCGACATCTTCTCGTGGATGTTCCTCGGCTCGGCCGTCCTCAAGCGCTACGAAGCCGACGGGCGTCGCAAAGAAGACCTCCCGTTCGTCCACTGGTCGATGCAGTACGCGCTCGCCCAGATCCAGGAGGCGTTCGACGGGCTCTACGCCAACATGGAGATCCCGGGCGCGACGTGGCTCTTCCGCGGCCCCGTCGCGGCGTGGAGCCGCTTCAACCGCCTCGGCGCGATGCCGTCGGACGACCTCGGCCAGCAGGTCGCCCAGGCTATCCAGCGCGACGGCGATCAGCGCGAGCGCCTCTCGAACAACATCTACGTCTCCAGCGACCCGACCGACGCGCTCGGCCG
>JBCCLD010000348.1:0-4919 GCA_039027055.1 Bacteroidota bacterium | reverse complement strand
TTCACAGAAGGTGGTCGTCTGGTCATCCCGAGCAGAATGCGCGCAGCGCATGGCGCCGAGGAGCCTGCCCTCGCGGACGTGGGGGATCTACGTCGTATCTCCAGGTCAAGAAGAGGCTTGGGTGCTGGCCCGGAGATGCTTCGACTCGCTACGCTCGCTCAGAATGACATCGTTTTGGTGAAAGCCTACCCTTACCAGCGCTTCCGCGGGAATGACTCTGGAGTGGGGTTGCACCATCATCTGTTCGAGATGGTACGAGGCTCCTTCAGCCCGCTACGTAGGTGTAGCGCTGGCGGCGGCTGGCGCGGTCGACCTCGAGGACCGTCCCGTCAACGAGCCGCAAGGGCCGTCGCCCAGGGTCGTCCACGCGTGCGCCCTCGATCACCATCGCGTCGCTCTGGGCGTCCTCGGGGAGCACCACGTGGTTGCAGCGGCTGCCCGCCTGGAAGAGCACGCCGCGCACCGTCCTGCGCTCGGCGCGGTAGGGGACGAGCCAGCGGTTGGCCCAGCCCGTCGGCAGGCTGTACGTACGCTCCTTCCCCGTCACGAGGGCGCTGCGCTCCTGGAACACGATCCGGGCCCCGCGACAGAAGCGCGGTTTTTTGACGACCCCCCAGAGATACCACAGCAGGAAGAGCAGCACGCCGAGCGCGATCACGTACGGCCCCCAGAGCGTCCACCACGGCACGGCCTCTACCTCGAAGCGCAGCGTCTCACGGAACGCCGCCTCGCCGCGTCCCGGCGACTGTGCCTCCACGACCACCTCGTACGTCCGCTGCGGCGTGAACGCGGCCAGGCCGTAGCGCGGACGCGGGCGCAGCGTCCAGGCCTCGTCGCCCTTCTCGATCTCCAGTGCGAGGTCGTCGGTCTCCACGATGCGTAGCGTCCAGTCGGTGAACTCAAACGCATCCACGCGCACGCCTTCGGCGATGGGCCAGACGGTGAGCGGCGCGCGGTCGTCGATGTCGGTCACAGGCGAGCGCCACGGGCCGTCGTCGCCGAGGGACAGCGTGCGTGGGATGCACGGCGCGGCCTCGACGGTGTAGACGGGCGAGCGGAGGTCGAAGTAGCCCGGGTACGTGGCCGCGACGGAGATGGCTAGCGCCGTGTCGGGCGCGGCGAAGTCGTAGATGAACGCTGAGCGCCGCGGGTTGACGCGCATGGCCTCAGCGGCGCTGCCGAAGCGCGCCTGCATCGCGATGCGGTCGGGGCGGCGGATGTTGGCAACGAGCGTGTCGCGGCGGCCGGACGCATCGGGCGGGCCGAGGAGCGTCGCGCGCACGCGCATCGTGTCGCCGACGCAGGGCCGCAGCACCGCGCCGTCCGTCTCGACGGGGTAGCCCTTGGCGCTCACCACCTCCACGGCGAGGTCCACGGCGGCCTCGGGGAGCAGCAGCACCTCGCCCGGCTGCACGGCGCGGTCGAAGGCGAGTTGGATCTCGCCGGGCGCGATCAGCCCGCCCGCCTCGTCGTCGCCGTCGGCGGGGCGCACCTGCGTGACGTTGCCGAAGAGGGCATACGGCGCCAATCGTGGGATGCGCGTCGTGAGCGTGGAGTCGAAGGGCAGCGCGTCGCGGTCGTGGGTGGCGCGGCGGAGCGCGGCGAGGGCGGCGCGGCTGGCGTCCTGCTGCACGAGCGTGAGGCGGCGCAGCGGAAACTCCGAGTCGAAGACGAGTTGGTCGCCCGCGAGGCGCACGTCGGGCTGGCCGCCGAGCGTGCGCGCGGTGATGAGTGCCGCGATCTCGTTCATCCGGTCGGCCACGTCTGCCGACGAGAGCGCCCGGTAGACCTGGCCCTGCACGTCGGTCCAGACCGCCACGGCGGGCTGCGCCGCGAGCGCGTCGACCTCTTTCGGGTCCTCGCCGATGAGCAGGAAGACGACGCGGGCTCCCGTAGCCCGGACAAACGCCTCGGCTTGCGCCTGCATCGCGGCCACGTCGGGCGTGTCTTCGAACGCGCCGTCGGTGAGCACCACGAGCCACTTCTCGGGCTGGGGGGCGCGAGCGAGCGCGTCCTGCGCCGTGGCGAGCGACTGGTAGGGCGTGTTGCCCGCAAAATTGTAGACCGGCTGGCCGTTGAGCGAGTCGACGAGCGCTTGGCGTCCCGGCGAGCCGCCGCCGAGGGGGAAGCGAAGCGGGGCGTCCGGCGCATGCATCGTCACCACGTGGAGCGCGTCGGTGTCGCGGAGGAGCGCCGTGAGCGTCTGGAGCGCGTAGTTGGCGTAGGCCCACGGCCCGCCGTTGTCGCCCTCGTCACGGTGCAGCATCGAGCCGGAATCGTCGTAGACCACAGCCACGGCCCGCTGCGCCGCCGCCGTGGGCACAAGCGCAGCGGGTGCGAGCAGAAGCGCGAACAGAGCAAGGAGAGGGAGACGCATCGAGCAGCGAGTGGACCGCTGCAAACTAGCGCCTACGCCCGAGACGATGGGCGACTACCAGTCGGGACAGGCCTGCGTGGACCAACTGTAGCTCGTTGAGGTCCCACACGCCACAAAGTCGACCTGACTGTCAGACAGGATCATCAGGTGAAAGACCCACGCCCCGCTCCACGCCGATTCGCAGTCGCCGTTGGGAAACCAGGCGATAAACGGCTGCCCGTCCGAGCCAATCGACAATTGGGAGCCGTCAGAGAGTCGGACATACTGTCTGCCGCTAAACGAGCAGGAGCCGTCCGCCTGGAAGCCCAGGTTTTCAAGAGCGAAGCTCCCCATCGAGCCGCCGCCGCCGCCGAGTGCCGTGGGCTTGTCGATCCACGCCTGGATGGCAGAGGAATACTGCATCGCTGCCACGATGGCGTTGTCCTGGCGCGCCTTGCGATAGCCATCGTCGAACGTCTCGATGCCGGTCACGACAGCGAGGCCGACGATAACGATACCGAGGACGAGAAGGAGAAGTTGTTGCTGGCCCATAGGCTCGTTGGACGAAGTAGGCTACCAGGAGCAGGATCCGGAATCGGGGTTGGCGAGGCTGCCAGCCTTCACCACCCATGAACTCTCGCGCGTGCGCCAGCGCATCGACCAGCACGCCTGCTGGGGGCCAAACATGGCAATCTCGACCAGGATAGCTCCCGTGGATACGGGAAAGTCGTGGACCTGGACGAGCGGTCGAGCACTGTTGCTCCGATTGATGATCAGACGGCGTTGATCGCTATCATGGCGTGAGTAGTTGGTCGCCGACCGAGTTTCAGAACGCCCGAGCGCGTGCAGCGAAATCTCAGACAGGTCGTTCCCGTCGCCGTTGCCGCCCATCGCGGAGGGCTTCTGTTGCCACGTGACAATCTCGGCCGCAACCCCGACGGCTTCGCTGATGTAGCGGTCTTGCTTCGCCTTCCGGTCGTTCTCGGCGAAGCTTTCGATTCCGCTCGCCACGGCGAGACCAACAATGACGATCCCGAGGACGAGGAGGAGGAGTTGCTGCTGGCCCATGGGGGGACGAAAAGGGTACGGCAGGGCTGTAGTAGATCCGCTACGCTGCAAGTCCTATTCCGCGACGGGCACGAGCAGCTCCTGCGGTCTATCCAACCGCCCTCAAGCGGCCTAGCCGAGCAAAATGACACCGTCTCATTCCGACATGCCGGCCTTTATCGTTGCTGGGCCAGGTCGTGCACCGCGCGGGCTAGTGGGAATGCCCGGCTACGATTTACATCCTCCCGGTCGGTTTACCTTTGAAAGAGGATAAATTCGCCACATCCGCCTACGCCTCCGGTGTACTACGTGGCAGACAGCGCCGGGTCAAGCTCACCCGTGGGCGACGTGCAAACGACTACGCCGCGGTTCGAAATCCAGCCAAGGGACACGGGGCAGTCGAACATGGGGGCTGCTGGAATTGGGAAGATTCCGCCGAGGCCTTGAACCGTCGTGCTACCTCGCCGGTAGTTCGGGCGGCTCCATGATGGCACCTCCGCATCCTCAAGCTCGGCCTGTGCCGCCTCGCTCTCTGCCGCACCTCGCTCCACCGTGTCTCGCCTCCTCACTCTGCCACGTACCCTTTTGCGCGTCGCTGTGCTCGGCGTGCTGCTGCTGGGGGTCCTCTTCGTGGCCCTCACCCGGACACAGGTGGGGCGCGACGAGCTGCGCGATCAGGTCGAGGGCTTCGTCGAGGGGGAACTACAGGGGCGGCTCCAGATCGGGCGGCTCACGGGCAATCTGCTCTTCGACCTCTACGCCTCCGAGATTGCACTCTTCGACGGTGAGGGCAATGTAGTCGCCTCCGTCGATTCCGTCGTGCTGCGCCCGAAATGGTGGCCGCTGCTCACCCGCCGCGAGATTCAGGTCGACGAGGTGCTGGTCGTGCGCCCCCGCGTGACGATGCACCGCGACAGTGCGGGCGTGTGGGACCTCGTCGCTGCGCTTCAGCCGCGTGTGCCTTCGGCGGAGCCGCCGCCGCCGCTCACGATTCGCTCGGCCGATATCGAGGTGATAGACGGAGCCCTCCTCACCTCGCGGGACGGCTCCGCTCCTCGTCTCGTGGCGGAGGGCACCCTGTTCGATGTGACGAAGACCGAGGTCCGTGGTCTCGACGTACGTGGCGCGCTCGACTGGACGCCGGACGCGGTAGCGATCGAGGTAAAGCGCCTGGCCGCCCGATTGCCCACGTTGCCTTTGCGCATCGTGGACCTGGAGGGCACGCTCCGCCTTGACGCATCGCGCGTCGCGCTGGACGACTTCCGTCTCGTCACGGGCGAGACCCGCACCGAGGGCACCCGGCTGACCGGCTTCGCCGTGCTGGAGGCGCCCGACGACCGCGCGCTTGCCACGGTACCGTCTGCTGAGCAGCGTCTTGACCTGCGAATCGCCGCAGCGCGCATCGACCTTGCCGAGGTGCGCCGCGTGGTGCCAGCCAGCCCCCTCGCCGACGCCCTGGCCCTCGACCTCGCTGCCGAGGGCGCGCTGGACGCCGTCGATCTCCGCACGCTGCGGG